>NZ_JAAQRC020000001.1:6192500-6435521 GCF_019216885.1 Methylobacterium sp. SyP6R
CAAGGGATGGTAAGGTTCTGCGCGTTGCGTCGAATTAAACCACATGCTCCACCGCTTGTGCGGGCCCCCGTCAATTCCTTTGAGTTTTAATCTTGCGACCGTACTCCCCAGGCGGAATGCTTAATGCGTTAGCGGCGCCACTGACCTGCATGCAGACCAACGGCTAGCATTCATCGTTTACAGCGTGGACTACCAGGGTATCTAATCCTGTTTGCTCCCCACGCTTTCGCGCCTCAGCGTCAGAACCGGACCAGACAGCCGCCTTCGCCACTGGTGTTCTTGCGAATATCTACGAATTTCACCTCTACACTCGCAGTTCCGCTGTCCTCTTCCGGTCTCAAGCCAACCAGTATCGAAGGCCATTCCGTGGTTGAGCCACGGGCTTTCACCCTCGACTAAATCAGCCGCCTACGCGCCCTTTACGCCCAGTGATTCCGAGCAACGCTAGCCCCCTTCGTATTACCGCGGCTGCTGGCACGAAGTTAGCCGGGGCTTATTCCTCCGGTACCGTCATTATCGTCCCGGAGAAAAGAGCTTTACAACCCTAAGGCCGTCATCACTCACGCGGCATGGCTGGATCAGGGTTGCCCCCATTGTCCAATATTCCCCACTGCTGCCTCCCGTAGGAGTCTGGGCCGTGTCTCAGTCCCAGTGTGGCTGATCATCCTCTCAGACCAGCTACTGATCGTCGCCTTGGTGAGCCGTAACCTCACCAACAAGCTAATCAGACGCGGGCCGATCCTTCGGCAGTCAAGCCTTTCCCCAAAAGGGCGTATCCGGTATTAGCTCAAGTTTCCCTGAGTTATTCCGAACCGAAGGGCACGTTCCCACGCGTTACTCACCCGTCTGCCGCTGACCCCGAAGGGCCCGCTCGACTTGCATGTGTTAAGCCTGCCGCCAGCGTTCGCTCTGAGCCAGGATCAAACTCTCAAGTTGAAGAGCTGATCAAAGCTGATCACAATAGTAACGGAGGCTCACGACCGACCGGCGTTTCCACCAATCGTGTGAGCACCGAAACGTCAGACCAGCATCATCCTACTCGTGATCCCACCCGAAGGCAGGATCCGCAGGGACGACGCCGTCCACGCTTCTCTTTCTCGTATGCACTTGTCAAAGAGCGACCCGATCGAAACCGGGGTATCATCGGCAACAACGGGACCAGCGCCTGACCAAGGTCAGGCTCGCCGGCCCGGACTGTCTCGAAGATGGCTCAGCGGCCGGTCCGCGGGAGCGGCCGGCGCCGATGGGCTGGGGTATACGGGCCACCTCCGGACCCGTCAACCCCTTGGCGAAACTTTCGCGACAGGGCCCCTCCCCTCTTCGTCCAGGGCCGGGACAGCTGTGGCGCAGAGCCAGTGCCGCATGGCGTCGAAGGTCGCGGTCGCCGAGATCACGATGGCATCGGCCTCGCCGCGTGTCGCCTCCTCGGCCAGGCGCTGGCGAAAAGCCTTCCACATCGCGCCGGTCTCGCGGCCATGCGCGGCGTAGTAGCGGCAGCCGCACTCCGCAGTGAGCCCGAGCTGGCGCCCGATATGTTTGGCGATCACCTGGCCGCCGAGGGTCGAGCCCTCCAGGACGTAGAGGGCGCCGAAGGCTTCGGCCCGGTCGCGCGGCGGGGCGAGGCGCGGGCACGGCAGAATTTGGATCTTCGCGTCGTCGAAACCGAGGATCCGCAGGTCGGCGGCGAGATGCGCGAGGCGCCGACGGGGATCGAAGAAGGGTGCGTCGTCGAGGGATGCGGCGAGGGCCGGCTCCAGCACGGCGTGGAACCCCCAGAACCGGGCGAGGAGCGCGCGGTATTCGGCCAGGGTCGCGACGCGGGTTTCCCAGGCGAGGTCGCGCTCGATCGCCTCGTGCGCCGGCCTGGTTTCGGCCCGCAGGCGCTCCAGGATATCGCTCACGCGGTGACCGTGAAGCAGGCGCCGGGACAGTTCTCGACCTCGAGCCGGGCGTTGATCTGGTCGAGCATGGCGCGCACCAGCTTCATGCCGAGACCGGTGCCGCGGGCCGGGACGTTCTGCCAATCGACCGGCAGGCCCTTGCCGTCGTCGCAGACCGAGAGCCGCACCCGCCCCTCCGCCTCGCCGGCGACCCGCACCGCGATGCGGCCGCCGGCTTCGGCGAAGGCGTATTTGAAGGCGTTGGTGATCAGCTCCGTGGCGATCAGCGAGAGCGCCACCGCCTTGCGGTAGGGCACCATCAGGCCGGGCTCGGCATCGAGATCGACCGCGTGCCCCTCCCCCGCCATGCCGGCGAGATCGGCGCAAAGATTCTCGATCGTCTGGCCGAGATCGACCTCCTCGACGCTCTCGGCCTGGTACAGGCTGTCATGGACCCGCGCCACGCTCATCACCCGGGCTGCGGTCTCGGCGAAGGCCGCCTGCGAGGCCGGGTCGGTCACCTGGCGGCGCTGCATCTGCAGGAAGGCCGAGACGATCTGGAGCGAGTTCTTGACCCGGTGGTCGATCTCGCGGGTGAGCAGGTCCTTCTGGGCGAGGAGGCGCTCCTTGTCGGCCAGCAGCCCGGTCAGCTCGGTGATCTTGCGCTGCTGGCGCAGGACCACGCCTTCCACCGCCTGGGCCAGGGCCTCGGCGATGGCGATCTGCCAAGCGGCGAAAGGCTCCGAGACGCCGCGGCGCTCCTCGACCCAGCGCTCGAACGAGCGCCGGGGCAGCACCGCCACCGGGCCGCTGCCCGCGAGGACCGGCTTTCGCGGATCGCCGCCCCAGGTGACGGTGCTCGGCATCTCGGGCCGGAACCACAGCAGCAGGTGGCGCCGCTCGGAATCGACGAAGACGGCGAGGAGCCCGCTGGCGCATTCGGCGAAAGGCGCGCTCGGCGGATGGACAGCGGCGAACTCCGCCGTGGCGTAGCTGGCGCGGTCCGCCGGCAGGGTGGTGCGCAGCCAGGCGGCGACCGTCAGGATCGCGTCCGGCGGCGGGGTTCGTCCGAGGCTGCGCACGGATCCGTCCGAGACGGTGGCGGCGCCGCCGGCCTCGAACAGGTCGAGGAGGGTGTGGGTGTTCTCGGTGAGCGCGCTGACGAAATCATCCGAGCGGGCGAGCTCGCGCACCAGGTCGCTCTCCAGCGCCAGGTGGGCCTGCTGCTCCTGCCACAGGCGCCGGCTCTCGAGTTCGTGGACCCGCATCGCGAAGGCGTCGGCGAGCACCGTGGCGGCGGCGCGGGTCTCCGGCGCGACGTAGTGCGGCCGGCGATGATGGCCGATCATCAGCCCCCAGAGCCGCCCCTCGACCAGGATGGAGATCGACATCGAGCCGTTCACGCCGAGATTGCGCTGATACTCGAGGTGGATCGGCGACAGGCTGCGCGCCTGGGCGAAGGTGAGGTCGATCGGAGCATTCGCGGTCGTCGGCGTCGCCACCAGGGGCACCGGCACGTAGTCGCGGTCGATGACGAAGCGGCTCTTCGAGCGAGTATAGAGGGCACGGGCCTGGGCCGGGATGTCGGAGGCCGGGAAATGCAGGCCGAGCAGGCTGCGGGTCCAGGACGGGTCCTTGTCCTCGGCGATGGCGGCACCGTTCCAGTCCGGATCGAAGCGGTAGACCAGGATGCAGTCGAAGCCGGTCAGCGCCCGGGTCTCGCGGGCCGCCACCGCGGCGGCGTCCTCCAGCGTGCCGGCGCCGCGCAGGCGGCTGATGGCGAGCTCGGTGTCGAGCTGGCTCGCGGAGCGGAAATCCTCCGGATGGGCCGGCGCCAGTTCGAGCTCGACGATGATGCGGTCGCCGTTGCGATGGGCCACCACCTCGACCGGCAGGCCGTCGGTGGCGGGCAGGACGAGGCGCTGGCGCAGGGTGCGGCCGGGATCGACGCCGTCTCCTTGCAGGGTCTCGCGGATCCGGTCGGCGAGGCTGCTCCCGAGCAGGGCGGCGAGGTCGAGCCCGAGGGGGTCGCGGTCGATGGCGTCGCGGACGTTGCCGCTGCAGGCCACGACGGTCAGGGTGTCGAGGTCGGCGGCGACCAGGACGGCATGGGGCTGGATCGCCCCCGGGATGTGGATCGGCTCCTGCTCGCACAGGCGCGGATCGACCGGCTCGGCCCGCACCCGCTGGCTCACCGCCGCCTGCACCGCCTCGCGGCTATGCCCGTGCTCCAACGTCTCCACCGGCTCGGTGACGATCCAGTAGCGGTCGGGCGTGGCGGCCTGGCGCAGGGTGATCCGCACCTGCATCGGCCGGGGATCGAAGCCGTAGACGAAGGAGAAGCTGTGATCGAGCCGGCCCCGGCGCACGCCCTCGCGGAAGCGGCCGTAGAAATGCGGCAGGTGGGTGCAGGGCGCGACGTCGGTGAAGAAGTTGCGGCCGATCACCCGCTCGGGCGCGCGGCCGGAAAAAACGCTCTCGGCCCGGTTGTAGAGATGGACGATCCCGCGCCCGTCGATCTGGATCACGCCCTGGCGCAGGCGGTCGAGGTCGGGCGGCGCCAGGGCGTCGAGATCGATCGTCGGAGCCGTGGTCGGGTCGGGCAAGGTCACGGCATTTCCAACGAAGCGATGGCCCGAGAGTGGTGCGCCTTCGGCGGCCGGTCCGGCACTTTAGATAATTCCCAACCTGAACGAAACCGCAACGGGTGATCGCCCGGCCGGACGGCGCCGCATTGTCACCGTGTACCGCCGGTGCGCTCGGCCACCGCCTTGACGGCGCTCTGCAAGCCTTCCTCCAGGGTCGGGTGATAGAAGGGCCGGTCGAGAAAGGTCGCGGCGTCCCAGCCTTCCTGCACGGCGATCGCCATGAGGTGAGCGAGATGCTCGACCCCCGGCCCGATCATCGCGGCGCCGATGAGCCGGCCGTCCGGCTCGGCATAGACCCGGATCAGGCCGGCGGCCCGGTCCATCGCTCGGGCGCGGCCCTGATCGGCGAAAGAGGCCTCGCCGATGACCCAGTCGCGGGCGGCTTGCGCATCGAAGGCCCTGCCCACCGCCGCGATCTGCGGATCGGTGAAGACCAGGGCGAAGGCCGGCCAGGGCGGCGGCGCCTCGACCTGGGGGAAGCGAGCGGCGTTGCCGCCGGCGATCCAGCCCTGGCGCTGGGCCTCGTGCAGGACCGGGTGCTCCTGGTTGGCATCGCCCGCGATGAAGATCGGGGCGGTGCCGCATTGAAGCGTGCGCGGGTTGAAATCCGGCAGGCCGTCCTCGTCGAGGGCGAGTCCCGCGGCACCGAGATCGAGGTCGGCGAGGTTGGGCGGCCGGCCGGCGGCGGCGAGCACGCGCGCGAAGGTATCGCTCGCCGTCTCGCCGGATTTGCGGCGCCAGGTCAGCCGGATCCCGTCGCCCACCACCTCGGCCTTCTCGACGGTGGCGCCGAGATGCAGGGTGAATTCGGACCCGATCAGCGCGGCGGCGCAAGTCCCGATCTCCGGGTCGCGGCCGCCGCCCACGGCGTCGCCCGGATCGAGCACCGTGACCTGGACGCCGAGGCGGGCCATCGCTTGCGCGAGTTCGAGGCCGACCGGGCCGGCGCCAAGCACCGCGAGCGAGTCGGGCAGGGTCTCGATCTCGAACAAGATGTCGGTGGTGAGCACCCGGTCGGCGACCGGGCGAAGGGGCGGCGGCAGGCTCGGGGTCGAGCCGGTGGCGACGACCACCGCGCCGGCGCTGATCCGGGTATGATCGTCGACGAGGAGGGTCGTCGGGTCGGTGAAGCGCGCGGTGCCGCTGACGCGCAGATCGGCGGAAATCCGGTCGAGCCCCTCGAAGACGGAGGCGACGAAATCGTCGCGCAAGGCGCGCACGCGCTCCATCACCGCCCGGCCGTCGACCCGGACCTCGCCGGTCGTGACACCGAAGGATCGGGTCCCGCGCGCGTCGTGGGCGGCGCGGCCGGCCTCGATCAGTAGCTTCGAGGGCATGCAGCCGACCCGGGCGCAGGTGGTGCCGCCGGGGCCGCGCTCGATCAGCACGGCGCGGGCTCCGGCCTTGGTGGCCGCGGCGTGGGCGGCGATCCCGGCGGTCCCGGCGCCGATGATCGCCACGTCGCAGGCCAGTTCACGCATCGCTCGTCCCCTTGGGCTGCCCGGCGCGGCAGGAGCGGCGACGTAGCGGATTCGACGGGGATCCAACTTGCATCGCGGGCGATTCGTTCCCGCGCGTCAGGTTTTCGATGTCCCCGATGCGTCCCGGCCCTCGGCGAGGAGGCCGCTCACGAAGCCGGCGAGGCCGGTCTGGCGCTCGCGCCGCAGGTGCTCGGCGGCGAGGATCGCCTCCAGGGTCTTGAACGAGCGGTCGAGGTCGTCGTTGACCAGGACGTAATCGTATTCCGACCAGCGCTCGATCTCGGTGCGGGCGTTGAGCAGGCGGCGCTCGATCGTCTCGGCGGAATCCTCGGCCCGGCGCTCCAGGCGGCGGCGCAGCTCGGCCATGCTCGGCGGCAGGATGAAGATGGTGACGACGTCGTCGCGCAGCTTGCCCCGGACCTGCCGGGTGCCCTGGTAGTCGATGTCGAAGATCATGTCGCGGCCGGCGGCCAGCGCCCGCTCCACCGGGCTCCGCGGCGTGCCGTAGTAATTGCCGTGCACCTCGGCCCATTCGAGCAGGTCGTCGCGCTCGCGCAAATGCTCGAAGGCGTCGCGGTCGATGAAGCGGTAATGCTGGCCGTCGATCTCGGACGGGCGGCGGGCCCTCGTCGTGACCGAGACCGAGAGTTCGAGGCCCCATTCGGGCCGCTGGGCCAGGGCCCGGGTCAGGGTGGTCTTGCCCGCCCCCGAGGGCGAGGAGAGGATCAGCACCAGGCCCCGGCGCGCCACCGGTGTGGTCAGGAGTTCGGAGCCCATCGTCGCCACCATCGCGTTGCATCACCTTCTCGCCGGCACCGACGCGCGGCCGACTTCCCATCCGGTCCCCTCCCATGCCGTCCCCCCGGCGGAGGCGCAACCGGGGAGATCATGACGGGCCGGGGACAGATATCCCCTACTCGACGTTCTGGACCTGCTCGCGGAACTGCTCGACCACCGCCTTGAGGTCGAGGCCGATGCGGGAGAGCGACACGTCGTTGGCCTTGGCGCAGAGCGTGTTGGCCTCGCGGCCGAGTTCCTGGGCCAGGAAGTCGAGCCGGCGCCCGACGGCGCCCCCCGTCGCCAGGAGATCGCGCGCGGCGGACAGATGCGCGCGCAGGCGGTCGATCTCCTCCCGCACGTCGGCCCGGGCGGCGAGCAGGACCGCCTCCTGGTGCAGGCGGGCCGGATCGAAGCTGGCGACCTCCATCAGGCTCGCGACCTGCGCGGCGAGGCGGGCCTTGACCGCCTCGGGCTGCCGGGCCGGACAGGCCTCCGCCGCCTCGACGAGGTCGGCCATGGCGGCGAGCTGGCCGCCGACGATCTCGGCGAGCGCCCGCCCTTCCGCGCGGCGGACCTCGACCAGCGCCGCGACCAGCCGGAGGGCCGCCGCCGCGAGGTCGCGCCGCAAGGCCTCGTCGTCGCCCGCATCCTCCTCAACCTCGACCACGCCGCGCAGGCTCAGGAGCCCGTCGACGGAGGGGAGCGTGATGCCGAGAGGCATCGGCACCCGGGTGACCGCCTCGGCCAGGGAGGCGAGCAGGGTCTCGTTGATCCGCACCCTCGGCGCGGATTCGGTCCGCGACAGGGTCAGGGTGAGGTGGCAGGTACCGCGCCCGAGGCGCTTCTGCACCAGGGCCCGGGCCTCCTCGCCGACGGCATCGAGGCCGGTCGGGACCCGGACCCGGACCTCCAGCCCGCGGCCGTTGACGCTCTTGAGCTCCCAGGCCCAGTGCGCGGGTCCGGTGGTTCCGGTCTCGCGGGCGAAGCCGGTCATGCTGGCGATGGACATCGGGCGCTCTAAGCAGGTGTCGCGAGAGTGGCCGCCGGCTTCGCGAGGGAACCGGCGGCACGACGGGGGTCTGACGTCATGGCGGACTCGCGTCGGTACGCCGACGCGAGTCCGGTCAGGGGTTGCGCGACCCGGGCGTGCCCTTGGGCTGCGACAGCACCGGGACGGTCTTGGGCGAGTTCAGGTCGTAGGTCCTGTTGCGCAGGGGGTCGCGGGCGGTCCCTTCCGAGGCGTCGAAGGCACGCGAGCGGGCGCCCGGATTCGCGTCGCCGCCGTCATAGGCGAGCGGCGCGCCGGGCAGCCCCGTGCGCGACGGCAGGGCCGAAGGCAGGGCCGAGGGATCGGCCTGCGGCGGCGGCTCGACCTTGTCGACGCCGATCGTCGAGGCCGGATCGGAAGCGGCCTTCGCCTTCTCGACCTGGCGCCAGCGGGCGACGTTACGGTTATGCGCCTCCAGCGTCTCGGCGAAGACGTGGCCGCCGGTCCCGTCGGCGACGAAGAACAGCTCCTTGGTGCGCGAAGGGTTCGCCACCGCCTCGAGCGCCGCCCGGCCCGGATTGGCGATCGGTCCCGGCGGCAGGCCCTCGATCGCGTAGGTGTTGTAGGGCGTCACCCGGTCGATCTCGGAGCGCAGGATGCCGCGCCCGAGGGTGCCGCGCCCGCCGACGAGGCCGTAGACGATGGTCGGATCGGATTGCAGCCGCATCCGCTTCTGAAGGCGGTTGACGAACACGCCGGCGACCCGCGGGCGCTCGTCGGCCCGGCCGGTCTCCTTCTCGACGATGGAGGCCAGGGTGACCATCTCCTGGGGCGTGCGCACCGGCACGTCGGGCGAGCGGCGGGCCCAGATCTGGTTGAGCACCTCGCGCTGCTTGGTGCGCATCAGGTTGAGGATCTTCTGGCGGGAATCGCCGCGCTCGAACTTGTAGGTGTCGGGCAGCAGCGAACCCTCCGGCGGGGTCTCGTTGATGTCGCCGGTGAGGATGTCGTTGTCGTTGAGGCGGGCGACGATCTGCTCGCTCGTCAGGCCTTCGGGGAAGGTGATGGCGTGCTGCACCGGCCGGCCCTGGACCAGCACGTCGACCACGTCGTCGATGCTGGCATGGGCCTTGAAGTTGTACTCGCCGGCCTTGAGCGCCGCCTTGCGGCCGAAGCGGGCGGTCAGCTCGAACAGCATCGGATGGGCGATCACGCCCTCGCGCTGGAGGAGGTCGGCCATCTCGCCGACGCTGGAGCGGGGCACGACCACCACCTTGTCGGCCTGAAGCGGGCCCGCCTCGTTGGTCTGGCGCTCCAGGACGACGAGGCCCAGGATGGCCCCGAGGCCGAGGATGACGAACAGGGTGAGGAAGCCGCTCACCGCGGAGAGCAGGCCGCCGCGTTCGCGCACCGGCTTCTCGGGCGGGGGCGGCGCGGCGGTCGGCTTGATGGCCTCGCTCGGGCTGCGCGGGGCGAGCCGGTTCGGCTGGCTGACCGGCTCCGGCGCGCTCGGCGCCGGGTCCTGCGTCTTCGATCTGCGAAACATGGCGGTCCTGTCGTGGCGCGTCCGGGAAGCCGGCCGTGGACGCGCATGCCGGCCCGAGAGGGCGGAAAGCGATCGAGACCCTAGCAAGTTTTATGGCGAAATGGAGCCGAGGCGCCCTGGAAGCCACATGCAAGAAAGCCCCTCCGCACCGGCGAGAGGGGCTTTTGACAGTTCGGCGATGGGCTTGAGGCCCGGATTCCGGTTCGCTCCAACCTGGGTTCACCCCCCCGAGTCATTCCGGGGCCGCGAAGCGGAGCCCGGAATCCAGACACTCGGGTTCGTCAGGACAGGGCGATCGGCGCCCCGCTCGATTCTGTTCCACCTGTGGTTCTGGATCCCGGGCTCCGCTGCGCGGCCCCGGGATGACGCGGAGGGTGTCAGACCGGACAGCGGACTTGGACAGGCCCGCAGCGATCGTTCACACCCGCCGCAGGATCAGCGACGCGTTGGTGCCGCCGAAGCCGAAGGAGTTCGACAGGGCGATGTCGACCTTCCGCTTCTGCGCCTTGTGCGGCACGAGGTCGATCGCGGTCTCGACCGAGGGGTTGTCGAGGTTGAGGGTCGGCGGCACCACCCCGTCGCGGATGGCGAGAACCGAGAAGATCGCCTCGATGGCGCCGGCGGCGCCGAGCAGGTGGCCGGTCGCGGACTTGGTCGAGGACATCGCCACGTCGGTGGCGTTGCCGAGCAGGCGCTCGACGGCCTTCAGCTCCAGCTCGTCGCCGAGGGGCGTCGAGGTGCCGTGAGCGTTGATGTAGTCGATCTCGGACGCCGTGATGCCGGCGCGCTTCACCGCCGCGCTCATGCAGCGGAAGGCCCCGTCGCCGTCCGGCGAGGGCGAGGTGATGTGGTAGGCGTCGCCCGAGAGGCCGTAGCCGATCACCTCGGCATAGATCTTAGCGCCGCGGGCCTTGGCGTGCTCGTATTCCTCGAGCACCACCACGCCGGCGCCCTCGCCCATCACGAACCCGTCGCGGTCGCGGTCGTAGGGGCGGGAGGCGCGCTGCGGCTCGTCGTTGAAGCCGGTGGACAGCGCCCGGCAGGCGGCGAAGCCCGCGAGCGAGAGCCGGTTGATCGGCGATTCGGCGCCGCCGGCCAGCATCACGTCGGCGTCGCCGAGGGCGACTAGGCGCGCGGCGTCACCGATCGCGTGGGCGCCGGTGGAGCAGGCCGTCACCACCGAGTGGTTCGGACCCTTCAGGCCATGGGCGATCGAGACCTGGCCGGAAGCCAGGTTGATGATCCGGCCCGGGATGAAGAACGGCGAGATCCGCCGCGGCCCCTTCTCGAACAGCGTCACCGAGGCATCGTAGATGCCGCCGATGCCGCCGATGCCGGAGCCGATGAGGACGCCGGTGGCGCACTGGTCCTCGTGCGAGGCCGGGTGCCAGTCGGAGTCGTCGAGCGCCTGGCCGGCCGCCGCCATCGCGTAGACGATGAAGGGGTCGACCTTGCGCTGCTCCTTGGCTTCCATCCAGCGATCGGCGTTGAAGGTGCCGTCGCTGCCGTCGCCGAGGGGGATCGAGCAGGCGATCTTGCACGCCAGATCCGAGACGTCGAAGGCCTCGACGCGGGCGGCACCGCTTTGCCCCTCGATGAGGCGGCTCCACGTGACGTCGACGCTGCTGCCCAGCGGCGACACCATTCCGAGGCCCGTGACGACGACTCGACGCATCGCGTTATCCCGACCCGATCCCATGACGGAAGCGTTCTACCTGCTAGAGCATTTTCCGACGAAGTGGACACCGGTTCGTCGACGAAAATGCGGCAAAATCAATGATCTAGAGCACCATTCGATCGCAGCGCGATCGGATGTTGCTCTAGCGGAAGACGCGGCGATCAGGCGGCGTTCTTCTCGAGGAACTTGATCGCGTCGCCGACCGTCTGGATCGTCTCGGCGGCGTCGTCCGGGATCTCGACGTTGAACTCTTCCTCGAACGCCATCACCAGCTCGACGGTGTCGAGGCTGTCGGCGCCCAGATCGTCGATGAAGTTCGCGTTCGGGGTCACCTTCTCGGGCTCGACGCCCAGGTGATCGACGACGATCTTCTTCACCCGGTCCGCGATATCGCTCATCGTGTAGATCCTTGAGTTACTGCTCGTGGCACTGTCCGGAGCCGCCGCGTGCGAGCGGAGCCCCGGGGAGAGTCGTGATGCGGCCGGCGCACCGGTCGCGCATGTCGTGGAAAAGCCGCGGGCGGCCGATCCGTCAATCCCCTCGCACGGCCGGCGGGTGCTTAACACAGGGATTTAGCCCTGGCGAGGGCCGCTTCACCCCCGGTTAAGAAACCGTGCCTCCCGGCGGAGGAATGTCCATGAAGGCCTAGAACATCGCCATGCCGCCGTTGACGTGCAGGGTGTGCCCGGTGACGTAGGCCGCCTCGTCGGAGGCCAGATACACGGCCGCCGCGGCGATCTCGGCGCCCTCGCCGAGGCGCCCCATCGGCACCGTGGCGAGGATGCCCTCGCGCTGCTTGTCGTTCAGCACGTCGGTCATCGGCGAGGTGATGAAGCCCGGCGCGATGCAGTTCACGGTGATCTTGCGGCTCGCCACCTCGGCGGCGAGCGCCTTGGTCAGGCCGACGAGGCCGGCCTTGGCCGCCGCATAGTTGCCCTGGCCGGCATTGCCGGTCGCGCCCACCACCGAGCCGACATTGATGATCCGGCCGTAGCGGCGCTTCATCATGCCCTTGACGGCCGCCCGCGACAGCCGGAACGCCGCCGTCAGGTTCACGGCGATCACGCTGTCCCACTCCTCGTCCTTCATCCGCAGGAAGAGGTTGTCGCGGGTGATGCCGGCATTGTTGACCAGCACGTCGAGCCCCCCGAGCGCCGCCTCCGCCGCCGGCACCAGGGCCTCGACCGCCGCGGTGTCGGACAGGTTGGCCTCCAGGACGTGGACGCGCTCGCCGAGTTCGCCCGCCAGCGCCTCCAGGGCCTCGCGACGGGTGCCGGAGACCGCGACGTGCGCGCCCTGGGCATGAAGGGCCCGGGCGATGGCGCCGCCGAGGCCACCGGTGGCGCCGGTGACGAGGGCCTTGCGGCCGCTGAGGTCGAACATGACGGTCACTTTCTCAGAGCGTGAAGGCCGCGACCTCGGCCGGGGTGCCGACCGGCGTGGCCGAACTCCCCGCCGCGATGCGCTTGACGAGGCCCGACAGCACCTTGCCGGTGCCGATCTCGTAGAAGGAATCGACGCCGGCCGCCGCCATCGCGGCGACGCATTCGCGCCAGCGCACGGTGCCGGTGACCTGCTCGACCAGGGCCGAGCGGATCGCCGCCGGCTCGCTGATGGGATAGGCCAGCACGTTCGCCATCACCGGGACGGCGGCGGGGCGCAAGGTGACGGCATCCAGCGCGGCGCGCATCGCCTCGGCGGCGGGCGCCATCAGGCTGCAATGGAAGGGCGCGGAGACGTTGAGCATCACCGCGCGCTTGGCGCCGCGGCCTTGCGCCAGGGCGACCGCCCGCTCGACCGCCGCGCGGTGGCCCGACACCACGACCTGCCCGGCGCCGTTGTCGTTGGCGACGTCGCAGACGTCGCCCTGGGCCGCCTCCGCCGCGACCTCGGCCGCCGCCTCGACGTCGAGGCCGAGCAACGCCGCCATGGCGCCGGAGCCCACCGGCACCGCCTTCTGCATCGCTTCGCCGCGCAGGCGCAGCAGCCGCGCCGTATCGGCCAGCGACAGGCTGCCGGCGGCGGCGAGCGCGCTGTACTCACCGAGCGAGTGGCCGGCGACGTAGGCCACGTCCCGGGCGAGATCGAGGCCGCGCTCGGCCTCCAACACCCGCAGCACCGCGATGCTGGAGGCCATCAGGGCCGGCTGGGCGTTGGCGGTGAGGGTCAGTTCCTCGACCGGGCCTTCGAACATCAGGCGCGAGAGGTTCTGGCCCAGGGCCTCGTCGACCTCGGCGAAGACGGCGCGGGCGGCGGCATGACTTTCAGCGAGGGCGGAGCCCATGCCGACGGCCTGGCTGCCCTGGCCCGGAAAGATGAAGGCGCGCGACACGTGCGGGGTGCTTCCTGCCCTGGATTGAGTCGATGCGGCTGCGGGACGCAGCGATTGGGCGGCGCCAGTCGCAGAGCGGCAAGCGGTAGTCAAGCGTGGCTGGAGGGTAAAAATGCATGGCCGCGTTCGGGAGAATCGTGCGGGCTGGATATCGTCGCTCCGGCGGTCCTCTGCGGAGGCGGGGCTGTACGGCGGAAAGAAGTGGCGCGGGTTTCCCCCTCCCCCTTTCTGCGGAGGAGGGGGCCTCGCGGATGCGAGGCGGAGAGGGGTCGACGCTTCCGGAGAGGTCGCGACCTTGGTGACGGGCTCCCTCCAAACCAACGTCGCGCTGCCCCTCTCCCGGCCTACTCCGTAGGCCACCCTCCCCCGCAGAGGGGGGGAGGGTTACCCGCGCCGTGCACTTTACCCGACTGCCCTGCACCCGACTGCCCTGCAAAGCCTCACATCCTCCGGGCTCCACCGACGCTTGTTGCAAAACGGCATCTCGTGTAGGGAGGCCGCTACTCCGAGATTTTCGTTTGACCAAGGAAGGGGTCGCGCATGGCTCGCGTCACCGTTGAGGACTGCATCGACAAGGTCGAGAACCGCTTCGAGCTGGTGCTGCTCGCCGGCCACCGCGCCCGGCTGCTCTCCTCCGGCGCTCCCCTCACCATCGACCGCGACCGCGACAAGAACCCGGTCGTGGCCCTGCGCGAGATCGCCGACGAGACCATCACCCCGGACGACCTCAAGGAGCAGCTGATCCACTCGCTCCAGAAATACGTCGAGGTCGACGAGCCGGAGGCCGAGACGGTTCCGCTGCTCTCCAGCTCGCCCGCCGCCGCCGCAGTGGCGCCGCAGGGCTCGGGCGACGGCGACGACATCCAGTTCGACAAAATGAGCGAGGAGGACCTGCTGCGCGGCCTCGAGAACCTCGCGCCCCCGACCGAGACCGAGGAGGAAGGCGACTAAGCCTTCTGTTAGCACCAGCACGACCCGAACCCGGCCCCTCGGCCGGGTTTTTTCGTGCCCGCCCTGCGCAAAGCGGGGCTGCCGCGACGTTTAGGGGCTGGCGCGGCCGCCGGTTCGGCTCGATATTTGATTTTGGGACCTCCACCAGCGTCGTCGGCGTTCAGCGCAACCGGCTTAGATCCGGCACGCCGCGACGCCTCCGCCGGCCGTGTGCCGGCGGCTCTTACGCGCCTAAGGAGACCAACGGCGGATGATGCGCCAGTACGAGCTCGTCGAGCGGGTCAAGGCCTACAATCCCGGCGCCGACGAGGGGCTGCTGAACCGGGCCTACGTCTACGCGATGCGGGCGCACGGCACGCAGAAGCGCGCCTCGGGGGATCCGTTCTTCGCCCACCCGCTCGAGGTGGCGGCCATTCTCACCGACCTGCGGCTCGACGACGCCACCATCGTGGCGGCGGTGCTGCACGATACGGTGGAAGATACCGCCGCGACGCTGGACGAGATCAACCGGGTCTTCACCCCGGAGATCGGCCGGCTCGTCGACGGGCTCACCAAGATCAAGCGCCTCGATCTGGTCTCGAAGCGCGCCGCGCAGGGCGAGAACTTCCGCAAGCTCCTGCTCGCCATCGCGGTCGACGTGCGGGTGCTGCTGGTCAAGCTCGCCGACCGGCTGCACAACATGCGCACCCTGCAGCACATGCCGGCGGAGAAGCGCGCCCGCATCGCGCAGGAGACCCTCGACATCTACGCGCCGCTGGCGAGCCGCATGGGCATGCAGGAGCTGCGCGAGGAGCTGGAAGACCTCTCCTTCGTCAATCTGAAGCCCGACGTCTACGCGACGATCGCCAAGCGGCTGTCCGACCTCTCGGCCAAGTCCGAGCGGCTGGTCGAGAGCATCGAGCGCGACCTGATCGCCAAGCTGGCGAATGCCGGCATCACCGCCACCGTCAAGGGACGGCAGAAGCGCCCCTACTCGATCTGGAGCAAGATGGAGCGCAAGTCGGTCGCGTTCGAGCAGCTGTCCGACATCTTCGGCTTCCGGGTCATCGTCGACGAGGTCGATACCTGCTACCGGGCGCTCGGCGTGGTCCACACCACCTGGCCGATGGTGCCGGGACGCTACAAGGACTACATCTCGACGCCCAAGCAGAACGATTACCGGTCGATCCACACGACCGTGATCGGGCCGAAGAGCCAGCGCGTCGAACTCCAGATCCGCACCACCGAGATGGACGAGATCGGCGAGTACGGCATTGCCGCGCATGCCCTCTACAAGGACGGCGCACCGCATCTCGCCACCGAGAGCGGCGCCTATCAATGGCTGCGCCGCACCATCGAGCTGCTCGCCGAGGGCGACAGCCCCGAAGAGTTCCTGGAGCACACCAAGCTCGAACTGTTCCAGGACCAGGTCTTCTGCTTCACCCCGAAGGGCCGGCTGATCGCGCTCCCCCGGGGCGCGACGCCGATCGATTTCGCCTACGCGGTCCATACCGACGTCGGCAACACCGCGGTCGGCGCCAAGATCAACGGCCGCATCGCCCCGCTTCTCACCGAGTTGCAGAACGGCGACGAGGTCGAGATCGCCCGGGCCGACGGCCAGATCCCGCCGGCGGCGTGGGAATCCCTCGTCGTCACCGGCAAGGCCCGCGCCGCGATCCGGCGGGCGACCCGCTCGGCGGTGCGCCGCCAGTATGCGGGCCTCGGCCGCCAGATCCTGGACCGCGCCTTCGAGCGCGCCGGCAAGAACTTTTCCGACGAGAAGCTGCGCGGCGCCCTGCCGCGGCTCGCCCGCCAATCGACCGAGGACGTGTTCGCCGCGGTCGGACGGGGCGAGATGTTCTCCGGCGACGTCGTGAAGGCGGTCTATCCCGACTACAAGGACGAGCGCCGCGCGGCGGCGAGCCAGCCCGCTCCGGGCCAGCCCCGCCCGCACGTCAACGGCGCCGGACGCCTGTCCCTCGACAAGGACCAGACGGTGCGGCTGACCTGGCCGGGCAAGGCGCCGGGAAAGGAGGGCGCGCCGGACGAAAGCGCGATCCCGATCCGCGGCCTCGACCGCGACGTGCTGGTGCGCTTCGCGCCCGATGGCGGCGCGGTGCCGGGCGACCGGATCGTCGGCATCCTCACCCCCGGCGAAGGCGTGACGATCTATCCGATCCAGTCGCCGGCTTTGGCCGCCTTCGACAACGAGCCCGACCGCTGGCTCGACGTGCGCTGGGACGTGGACGGCGCCTCCAACCAGCGCTTCCCGGCCCGGCTCGCCCTCCAATCGATCAACGAACCCGGCAGCTTCGCCCAGATCGCCCAGGTGATCGCCGACCACGACGGCAACATCGACAACATCTCGATGAAGCGGCGGACCCAGGACTTCACCGACGTGACGATCGACCTCGCGGTCTGGGACCTGAAGCACCTCAACGCCATCGTGTCGGAGCTGAGGGCCAAGCGCGTGGTGAGCCGGGTCGACCGCGTGAACGGGTGAGCGGGCGCCCCGCTAGAGGGGCCCCCGTACCCGGGCCGGGCAGAGCTGTCCGGCGAAAGAAGTAGCGCTGATTTTCCCCTCTCCCCGCCCGCGGGGAGAGGGGAATATCAGCGCCCCTTCTCTACCCCGGACGACCATGCGGGCCGGGTATCGGTGCGTGAGGAAATCGGTGCGAGACCAGCGCATTCGCGCCGCTCTCCCGCATCGCGGCAAAGCCCGGTTAGCCTTAAACGGCCATTAACCGCCCCGCCGCATCCTCACCGTCCAGTTCCGCGTTCCCGGTTTTTGTCCGCATGCGTTCGCTTCGTCGCTCGGCATCGCCCTACGATGGCCTCATCGACACGCTCCGCGCGTTCCTGACGCGGCGGGCGACGGAGGTCACCGGCCTCGCCCTGCTCGTCGGGGCGGCGTGCTTCACGGTCGCCCTGGCGACCTGGTCGATCGACGACCCGAGCCTCAACCACGCCACCTCCCGGACGGCCCGCAACCTCCTCGGCTTCGGCGGGGCGGTCGTGTCGGATCTCGGCATGCAGCTCCTCGGCCTGGGGGCGCTGGCCTTCGCGCTGCCGCCTGCGGTATGGGGCATGCGGTTGCTGCGCACCCACCGGCTCGCGCGGCTGCAATTGCGGCTGGTGCTCTGGGTCATCGGCTTCGGCGCGGCGAGCGGCATGGCGAGCGCCCTCCCCCCGACCGCGCGCTGGCCGCTGCCGACCGGCCTCGGCGGCGTGGCGGGCGACGCGCTGCTGGGCGCCGCCAAGGCGATCGCCGGCCCGGCCGGGGCCTTCGCGGGCTTCCTGTACGCAGCCATCGCGGTGGTCAGCCTGACCGGCGCCTGCGGCTTCGGGCTGATCGAGGACGAGGAGGCCGACGACGAGGCGGAATCCTACGCGCCGGTGGTGAGCCGCTACGACGAGCGGCAGCCTCGCCGCGGCGCAGCGCAATCCCACGACGACGAATCGCCCGGGCTCGGCCTCGCCTCGCTCGGGGCCCTCGCCCATCTGGCGATCAGCGCCCGCAGCGCCGTGGCGCAGAAGATCGAGTCGGTCCGCGACGGCTCCTGGCGCCACGGCGCCGCCGATCCCTATGCCGGCAACTCGCCGGCGCTCGCCGCCCGCCGTGCCTTCGCCGAGCCCGGCGAGGCCTGGGACGAGCCCGAGGCTCCGGTCGAGCGTTCCGCCAAGCCCGGCACTGCCAAGCCCGGCACTGCCAAATCCGGCCGCCGCGAGCCGGTCTTCGCCGAGGGCGCATCACGCCGGGTCGAGGGCGCCCCGCGCCGGGCCGACGCCGCGCTGGACGACGAGCCAGGGGACGAGGACGACGACGCGATGGACGCCCCGCGCGGCCGCGTCGCGCCCCCTGCCCCGCCGATCCAGACCCGGC
Source organism: Methylobacterium sp. SyP6R (assembly GCF_019216885.1). NCBI lineage: Bacteria > Pseudomonadati > Pseudomonadota > Alphaproteobacteria > Hyphomicrobiales > Methylobacteriaceae > Methylobacterium > Methylobacterium synurae. Next base: position 6,210,647 of record NZ_JAAQRC020000001.1, read on the forward strand.
GCGCGCCGGCGCCCGGCCCGGCCTCGCCCGATTCCTACGAACTGCCCGCGCTGACGCTGCTCGCCGAGCCGCGCCACCCGGCGCCGAGCGCCGCGGTGTCGACCGATGCGCTCGAGCAGAACGCCACCCTGCTCGAATCGACGCTGGAGGACTTTGGGGTCCGCGGCGAGATCCTGGCCGTGCGCCCGGGTCCCGTCGTCACGCTCTACGAGCTGGAGCCGGCGCCCGGCACCAAGTCGAGCCGCGTCATCTCGCTCGCCGACGACATCGCCCGCTCGATGTCGGCCATCTCCGCCCGCGTCGCCGTGGTCCAGGGCCGCAACGCCATCGGCATCGAATTGCCGAACGCCAAGCGCGAGACCGTGTACCTGCGCGAGCTCCTGGCCTCCCCGGCCTTCGCCGAGACCAAGCAGAAGCTCGCGCTCTGCCTCGGCAAGAATATCGGCGGCGAGGCGATCATCGCCGATCTCGCCCGCATGCCCCACCTGCTGGTCGCCGGCACCACCGGCTCGGGCAAGTCGGTCGCGATCAACACCATGATCCTGTCGCTGCTCTACCGGATGACCCCGGAAGAGTGCCGCCTGATCATGGTCGATCCCAAGATGCTGGAACTGTCGGTCTATGACGGCATCCCGCACCTGCTCTCGCCGGTCGTCACCGATCCCAAGAAGGCGGTGATCGCCCTCAAATGGGCGGTGCGCGAGATGGAGGAGCGCTACAAGAAGATGTCGAAGCTCGGCGTTCGCAACATCGACGGCTTCAACGCCCGGGTGGCGGAGGCGCGGGCGCGCGGCGAGGTGATCACCCGCACCGTCCAGACCGGCTTCGACCGCGAGACCGGCGAGGCGATCTACGAGGACGAGATGATGGATCTCGCGCCCCTGCCCTACATCGTGATCGTGGTCGACGAGATGGCCGACCTGATGATGGTGGCGGGCAAGGACATCGAGGGCGCGATCCAGCGTCTCGCCCAGATGGCCCGCGCCGCCGGCCTGCATCTGATCATGGCGACGCAGCGCCCGTCGGTGGATGTCATCACCGGCACGATCAAGGCGAATTTCCCGACCCGGATCTCGTTCCAGGTGACCTCGAAGATCGACTCGCGGACGATCCTGGGCGAGATGGGCGCCGAGCAGTTGCTGGGCCAGGGCGACATGCTGTTCATGGCCGGCGGCGGCCGGACGACCCGGGTCCACGGCCCGTTCTGCTCGGACGACGAGGTCGAGCAGGTCGTGGCGCATCTCAAGCGCCAGGGCCGCCCGTCCTACCTCGAGGCGGTCACCGCCGAGGAGGGCGAGGAGGAGGCCGACGCTCCGGTCATGGACCAGGGCGGCTTCGGCGACCCGTCGGCCGATGTCTACGACCAGGCGGTGGCGGTGGTGCTGCGCGACAAGAAGGCGTCGACCAGCTACATCCAGCGCCGGTTGCAGATCGGCTACAACCGGGCGGCCTCGCTGATGGAGCGGATGGAGCGCGAGGGCATCGTCGGCCCCGCCAACCATGCCGGAAAGCGCGAGATCCTGCTGGAGGAGCAGGACGGCTGACGCCGTCTTGCTGCCGAGTAGTGTTTCCCAGAAACCGACCTCATCCTGAGGTGCGACTGAAAGGAGCCTCGAAGGAGGGCTCCAGAGATCGTGGAGACTGCTGGAGTTCTCCTTCGAGGTCAGTCGATCGAAGATCGACTAACACCTCAAGATAAGGTGAGAGAGTGGCATCTCCGCAGCCCGTCCAGGTTTCAACATGCGAGGGAGCGCACTGGTTTATTAAAAACTAGCGCTGTCCGAAGCTCGCTTCCTTGAACAAATCCTTCAAGTGGTGCGGCTGCGAGCGCCAGTACTGCTTCGGGGCGCGGACCCGGGCGCCGAGTTCGGCGGCGGCGTGCCACGGCCAGCGCGGATCGTACAGCATGGCGCGAGCAAGCGAGACCGCGTCGGCCTTGCCCTCCAGCAGAATCGTCTCGGCCTGGCGCGGCTCGGTGATGAGGCCGACCGCGATCGTGACGAGGTCCGTCGCCGCCCGTACCCGCTCGGCGAAGGGCACCTGGTAGCCCGGCCCGACGGCGATCTTCTGCCGGGGCGAGACGCCGCCGGTGGAGACGTGGATGGCGGCGGCGCCGCGCGCCTTCAGGGCCTCCGCGAAGGCGATGGTCTGCTCGACCTCCCAGCCGTCCTCGACCCAATCCGTCGCCGAGACCCGGGCCCAGACCGGCTGACCGGCGGGAACGACCTCGCGCACCGCCTCGAACACTTCGAGGGGAAAGCGCATCCGGTTCTCGAGGCTGCCGCCGTACTCGTCGCTGCGCCGGTTGGCGAGCGGCGACAGGAACTGGTGCAGCAGGTAACCGTGCGCCGCGTGGATCTCCACCGCGTCGATGCCGAGACGGACCGCCCGCCGGGCGGTGGCCTTGAACCCGTCGCGGATGCGCTTCATGTCCTCGCGGTCCAGCGCCCGGGGCGCCACCTCGCCGTCGGCATGGGCGAGCGCCGAAGGCGCCTCGGTGAGCCAGCCGCGGGGTGAGTCCGGCGCCACCTGATGGCCGCCGCGCCACGGCGGCTCGCTCGAGGCCTTGCGGCCGGCATGCGCGATCTGGATGCAGACCGGCACCGGCGCGTAGTCCCGCACCGCGTCGAGGACATGGGCCAGCGCCCGCTCGGTCCCGTCGTCCCACAGCCCGAGATCGCCGTGCGTGATCCGCGCCTCCGGCGACACCGCCGTGGCCTCCAGGGTCAGGAGCCCGGCGCCCGACATGGCGAGCTGGCCGAGATGCATCATGTGCCAGTCGGTCGCCTCGCCGTCGCGGGCCGAGTACTGGCACATCGGCGCGACGATGATGCGGTTCTCCAGCTCCAGGCCGTCGAGGCGCAGGGGCTGGAACAGGAGGGGGCTGGTCATTCAGGTACTCCGGTGCAGGATGACGCGAATGTGGCGCAGGGCCGCGAATCCGGCCAGCGCGGACGATGCAGGGCGCCTGCGCGCGGCAGGGCGCGCGCGGGGTGCGCCGGCGCACCGAAACTCGGGCGATCACGCGTCGAGCGCGTAAGAGGGGCGGAGCTACCAGCCCCGGCCGAGGCTCACGGCGATCCGGCTCGGGCGCGTGCCGACCAGGACCGCCGCCAGGCCCCCGAAGGCCCGCGTCGCCGCACCGCGCGCCGCCGAACGCGCCCGGCGCGGACGGCTCGCCATCTCCGCCAGCCGCTCGCCCGCGCCCGCGAGTCGCTCCACGGCACGCATCACCGTCGGGTGTGCCTCGGCCTCCGTCAGGGCGCAGATATCCGACAGGGCGCTGCGCAGGGCATGCATCCCCTCGCGCACCCCGGTGCCTTCCGCCCGATCGGCATTCGCCAAATCGACGATGCCGCGCTCGATCCGGTCGAGCAGGGCTCTGAGGGGCAACGGCACCCGGTCCAGGATCGCGGCCACGCCGGCACCGGGACGGCGCTGCCTCTCTTGGGTATCCGAACCGAGCATGGCGACTTCTCTAGTCAGATCGACTGCGCACTCGTCACCTTGTCAGGATGCCAATCTTGTGAAAAATTCGCAACTGCTTGTTGTGACTTGTGACCTCGAACAGATCAAGATGCCTGTCCTGACGCTGAGTCTGCCGTCCACGACCGCGCCCGATAAGACGTGTGGTTGCATCAGGCACCCGCATTCGCTCGACACCTGTAGCATAGCGATACGGCCGCGTGACGCATCCACATTGCCATATATCTGATCGGGACTGCGACTTGGTCGCGAATGATTGCAGAGTGTTGAATTTATGAATAAATTCATATCATAAATTTAGTTAAATCGAAAAGGTCTTGCCTCCGAAAGATCCCAGAAATACAATCCCAAGTTGATACAACGGCACGAACCCCCCTCCCGACCGGATCGAACGATGCCCCTGCACCCCGTCTTCGGTGACTATTCCGGCAGTGCCAGCGACCAGATCCTGTCAGTCCTCCGGGCCGTCCGCCGCCACCTGGCCATGGATGTCGGCTTCATTTCCGAGTTCGTGGCGGGCGACCGGGTCTTCAGATTCGCGGATTCCGAGACGATGCACGGCCCGGTCGTCGTGGGAGGCCATGCCCCGCTCGAACAGAGCTTCTGCTACTACGTCGCCAAGGGCCTGATGCCCGGCCTGATGCAGGACGCCGCCGAGGATCCGGTCGCAGCACAGCTGCCGGCCACCCGCGACCTGCCGGTCGGGGCCCATCTGAGCGTGCCTCTGCGCCATGCGGACGGCGAGCCCTACGGGACGTTGTGCTGCTTCAGCTTCACGCCGGACCGGAGCCTCACGACCCGCGATCTCGCGACCCTGCGTCTCTGCGCGGATCTCGTGAACTCCATCCTGGGGAAGGACCGCGACGCCGCGCGGCAGCGGGACGCGAAGCACCGGCGCATCGCCGAGACGATCGCGGCCGAGTCCGTCGAGATGGTGTTCCAGCCGATCTACCGCACCGCCGACGACAGCCTCGCCGCCTTCGAGGCCCTGGCGCGCTTCACTGCCCCGACGGGTCAAGGCCTCATGAGCAAGGGTCCCGACGCCTGGTTCGCGGACGCCGCCGAGGTGGGCCTGGACGGGGAACTCGAGTTCCTCGCCCTGCGCAAGGCCCTGCGCGCCTTGCCCTCCCTCCCCGCCGGGGTCAGGCTGTCGGTCAACCTGTCGCCGGCGAGCCTCGCTGCGCCGCGCTTCGCCGAGACGATCGCGGGGGCGCCGCTCGACCGGCTGGTGGTCGAGCTGACCGAGCATGCGGCGGTCGCCTCCTACGAGGCCCTGCGCGACGCGCTGGCGCCGTTCCGGAGCCGGGGCCTGGGCCTCGCCATCGACGATGTCGGGGCCGGCCACGCGACGTTGCGGCACGTGCTCGACCTCGCCCCGGAGATCATCAAGCTCGACATGAGCCTGATCCGGGCCATCGACGCGCATTCCGGCCGCCGGGCCCTGACCGAGGCGCTGACGGGCTACGGACGGCGCATCGGCTGCGAGATCGTCGCCGAGGGGGTGGAGACAGAGGCCGAGTACGCGGTGCTGCGGGGCATCGGCGTGACGCGGGTCCAGGGCTTCCTCACCGGCCGGCCGATGCCGCTCGCCGCCGCCGCCGCCCTGCCGCTCTCCGGCACCGGGGCGTGGACGCGACGGGCCGGATGACCCCACCCTATCCCAGCCCGCGCTCCCGCAGCGCCCCGCCGATCTCGTCGAGGACGCCGGGGTCCTCGATCGTCGGCGGCATCGCCCACGCCTCGCCGTCGGCGATTTTCTTCATCGTGCCGCGCAGGATTTTCCCCGACCGGGTCTTGGGCAGGCGCCCGACCGTGAGCGCCAGGCGGAAGGCCGCGACCGGGCCGATGCGCTCGCGCACCAAAGCCACCAATTCGCGCTCGATCACGTCCGGACCTTTCGTGACCCCGGCCTTCAGCACCACGAAGCCGCAGGGCGCCTCGCCCTTGAGGCTGTCGCGGATGCCGATCACCGCGCATTCGGCGACCGCCGGATGGGAGGCCAGCACCTCCTCCATGCCGCCGGTCGAGAGGCGGTGGCCGGCGACGTTGATGATGTCGTCGGTGCGGCCCATCACCGAGACGTAGCCGTCGGCATCGAGGAAGCCGGCATCCGAGGTGTTGTAGTAGCCCGGATAGGTCGCGAGGTAGCTCTCGCGGAAGCGCTCGTCCTGCCGCCACAGGGTCGGCAAGGCGCCGGGGGGCAGCGGCAGCTTGATGGCGATGGTGCCCATCGTGTCGGGGGGCACGGGCTTCCCGGCTTCGTCGAGCACCTGGACGTCCCAGCCCGGCATCGCCACCGTCGGGCTGCCGTGCTTGACCGGCAGCGCGCCCAAGCCCACCGGGTTGGCGGCGATCGGCCAGCCGGTCTCGGTCTGCCACCAATGGTCGATCACCGGCACACCGAGAATCCGCTCGGCCCACGCGACGGTGTCCGGATCGGCCCGCTCGCCGGCGAGGAACAGGGTGCGAAAGCGCGCGAGGTCGTGGCCCTGCATCAGACGGCCTTCCGGATCCTCCTTCTTCACCGCCCGCAAGGCTGTCGGCGCGGTGAACAGGGCGACCGCCCCGGTCTCGGCGATGACGCGCCAGAACGCGCCGGCATCCGGCGTGCCGACCGGCTTGCCCTCGTAGAGCACCGTGGTGCAGCCGTGCAGGAGCGGGCCGTAGACGATGTAGGAATGGCCCACCACCCAGCCGACATCGGAGGCGCACCAATAGGTCTCGCCGGGGGCGACGCCGTAGAGGTTCGGCATCGACCAGGCCAGCGCCACGAGGTAGCCGCCGGTGTCGCGGACCACACCCTTCGGCTTACCGGTGGTGCCCGAGGTGTAGAGCACGTAGAGCGGATCGGTGGCGACGACCGGCACGCAAGGGGCGGCGCGGCCCTCGGCCTTCGCGGCGGCGACAGCCTCGGCCCAGTCGCGGTCGCGCCCCTCGACCAGGTCGGCGGCTTTTTGCGGCCGTTGCAGGATCAGGCAGGATTCGGGCTTGTGCGAGGAGAGCCGGCAGGCCTCGTCGAGGAGCGGCTTGTAGGCGACGACCCGGCTCGGTTCGATGCCGCAGGAGGCGGCGAGCACCACCTTCGGGGCGGCGTCCTCGATCCGGGCGGCGAGTTCCCGGGCGGCGAAACCCCCGAACACCACCGAGTGCACGGCGCCGATGCGGGCGCAGGCCAGCATGCCGAACAGCGCCTCGGGCACCATCGGCATGTAGAGCACCACCCGGTCGCCGCGTCCGACGCCGAGTTCCTGGAGCACGGCGGCGAGCGCCGCGACCTCGCTCAGCAGCTCGGCGTAGCTGATCCGGCGCTTGGTGCCGGTGACGGGGGACTCGTACAGGATCGCCGCCTGGTCGCCCCGCCCGGCCGCGACGTGGCGGTCGACGGCGTTGTGGCAGGCATTGACCTCGGCACCGACGAACCAGCGGCCGTAGGCGCCCGCCTCGGGATCGAAGACGCGGGTGGCGGGTCTCGCCCAGTCGATCGCCTCGGCGGCCTGTGACCAGAAGGCCTCCGGGTCGCGCTGCCAGGCGGCGTAGGTCTCCGGGTAGCGGCTCGGGCTCGCCATGGCGTCTCCTCCGGTGCCGTCCATCTGCGGGGCGGCCTGCCTGTTCAGATAGAATAGGCCCCGGTCCGGCCGGAAGTCGAACTTTCGTAAGGATGCCGGGCGGATTGATCGCTCCGCCCCGGCGGGTACTCTGGCGCGACAGGGAGCAGGACGACCCATGACCGGCGCGACGATCTACGACCACGGCCTCGACCGGAACCCGGCCAACCACCAGCCGCTCACGCCTCTCACCTTCCTGGAGAGGGCGGCCACGGTGTTTCCCGACCATACGGCCGTGATCCACGGAAATTTGCGGCGCAGCTACCGCGACCTCTACGCCCGTTCCCGGCGCCTCGCCTCGGCGTTGAAGGCCCGCGGCATCGGGCGGGGCGACACGGTGGCGGTGATGCTCGCCAACACCCCGGCGATGATCGAGTGCCATTACGGGGTGCCGATGGCCGGCGCGGTGCTCAACACCCTCAACACCCGGCTCGACGCCGCGATCATCGCCTTCTGCCTCGACCACGGCGAGGCCAAGGTGGTGATCACCGACCGGGAATTCGCCCGCATCATGGGCCCGGCTCTGACCCAGGCCGGGGTGAAGCCGCTCGTCATCGACTACGACGATCCCGAATACGACGGTCCGGGCGAGCGCCTCGGCACGATCGAGTACGAGGACTTTCTGGGTCAGGGCGATCCCGGTTACGCCTGGGCGATGCCGGGCGACGAGTGGGACGCGATCACCCTCAACTACACGTCGGGCACCACCGGCGACCCGAAGGGCGTGGTCTACCACCATCGCGGCGCGTCGCTGCTCGCGGTCGGCAACGTGGTGGCGGGCAATCTCGGCCGGCACCCGGTCTATCTGTGGACCCTGCCGATGTTCCACTGCAACGGCTGGTGCTTTCCCTGGACCCTGTCGGTGGTGGCCGGCACCCATGTCTGCCTGCGGCAGGTGCGGGCCAAAGCCATGTACGACGCCATCGCGGATCACGGCGTGACCCATCTGTGCGGCGCGCCGATCGTGATGTCTCTCCTCATCAACGCGCCCGAGGCCGAACGCCGGGACCTGTCGCACCGCGTCTCGTTCCTCACTGCGGCGGCGCCCCCGCCCGAGGCCGTGCTCGCCGGGATGGCGGAGGCGGGATTCGACGTCACCCACGTCTACGGGCTGACCGAGACCTACGGCCCGGCGGTGGTGAACGAGTGGCACGCCGACTGGAACGCCTTGGGCAAGGACGAGCAGGCCGCCCGCAAGGCGCGCCAGGGCGTGCGCTACCCGCCGCTCGAGGCGCTGGACGTGCTCGATCCCGAGACGATGCAGCCGGTGCCCGCCGACGGCGAGACGCTGGGCGAAGTGATGTTCCGCGGCAACGTGGTGATGCGCGGCTACCTCAAGAACCCGACAGCCACCGAGGCCGCCTTCGCGGGCGGCTGGTTCCATTCGGGCGATCTCGGGGTGAAGCACCCGGACGGCTACATCCAGCTCAAGGATCGCTCGAAGGACATCATCATCTCAGGGGGCGAGAACATCTCGTCGATCGAGGTCGAGGAGGCCCTGTTCAAGCACCCGGCGGTGGCCGCCGCCGCCGTGGTCGCCAAGCCCGACGAGAAATGGGGCGAGACGCCGTGCGCCTTCGTCGAACTGAAAGGCTCCGAGATGGTCTCGGCCGAGGAGCTGATCGGCTGGTGCCGCCAGTCGCTGGCCGGCTTCAAGGTGCCCAGGCACGTCGTCTTCACGGAACTGCCGAAGACCTCGACCGGCAAGGTGCAGAAATTCGTGCTGCGGGAGATGGCGAAGGCGTTGTGAGACGGGTTCGACCTGAACTGTTCCGGCCGCAATAAAGGGCGGGATCCCCCTCTTCGCCGTGGATGCAGGGCTGTCCGGGGAAAGAAAGTATCGCTGGTCTTGAACCCTCCCCCCTCTGCGGGGGAGGGTGCCCGGCGGCGCCGGGCGGGAGAGGGGAACCACGCTTCCGGATGAGGCGGAACCGTTCTGACTGGCGCCCTCTGAATCAGCGTCGCGCTGCCCCTCTCCCGGCCTGCTCCGCAGGCCACCCTCCCCCGCAGAGGCTAGCGTGTTCACACTTCTCGGTTCGAGAGCTTCTCCGGTGAAGGTCGCGCGCCTCTCCTCCCCCCGGCGATCCCGGGCTTGCCCGGAATCGCTGCAAGTTGTGGGGAGGAGTTGGAGGTGGGGGTGGTGCCGCGTAGAGCGCGAGGCTACTCCGGCACCACCCCCATCCCTAACCCCTCCCCACAAGGGGGAGGGGAAAGCGCGCATATTTACAGAGGGTTAGCTCACGAAGGAGAAGTGTGAATCCGCTAGCCCGCAGAGGGGGGAGGGGGAACTTGCGCTCTTCTTGCCGCGAACAGTTCACACGAAGACCGTATCACGCCTCCGGCGCGAACATCTCGTCGAACGAGTAGCCCGAGCCCCGCACGGTGCGGATCGGGTCGCTGTCGCGGCCGCGGTTGATCGCCTTGCGCAGGCGGCCGATATGCACGTCGACGGTGCGCTCGTCGATGTAGACGTCGTGGCCCCATACGCCGTCGAGCAGCTGCTCGCGGGAGAACACCCGGCCGGGGCTCTGCATCAGGAATTCGAGCAGCTTGAACTCGGTCGGGCCGAGATGCAGCTCGCGACCGTCGCGGCGGACGCGGTGGCTGACCCGGTCGAGCTCGATGTCGCCGGCGATCAGGAGGTCGGCGACGTGGGCGGGCTTGGCCCGCCGCAGGAGCGCCCGCACCCGCGCCAGCAGTTCCGGCACCGAGAACGGCTTGACGATGTAGTCGTCGGCACCGGTGGCGAGGCCCCGCACCCGGTCGCCCTCCTCGCCGCGGGCCGTCAGCATGATCACCGGCAGCCGCTCGGTCTCGCGGCGGGCGCGGATGCGCCGGCACAGTTCGATGCCGGACAGGCCCGGCATCATCCAGTCGAGGAGGACGAGGTCCGGCACCTGCTCGCGCAGGCGGATATCCGCCTCGTCGCCCCGGGCGACGGCGTCGACCTCGAAGCCCTCGGCCTCGAGGTTGTAGCGCAGGAGGAGGGTGAGGGCTTCCTCGTCCTCGACGATCAGGATGCGGGTACTCATCGGGGGCACTCAGGCGGGGCGGGGGTAAAGGCCCGCCGGGCCGCAAGGCCCGGACGGGCGTCGCCCTCAAGCCTCGGGCGGGGTGTCGAGGGTGGCGAAGCTCGAACGGTCGTTCTTCGGACGCTCGGTCGGCAGGGTCTCGCCGGTGGCGAGGTAGTGGATGGTCTCGGCGATGTTGGTGGTGTGGTCGCCGATGCGCTCGACGTTCTTGGCGCAGAACAGCAGGTGCGTGCAGAACGTGATGTTGCGCGGATCCTCCATCATGTAGGTCAGGAGTTCGCGGAACAGCGAGGTGTAGAGCGCGTCGATGCCGCCGTCCCGGGCCCAGACGTCGAGGGCCGCGACGGTGTCCTGGGTGGCGTAGGCGTCGAGCACGTCCTTGAGCTGCTCCTGGACCAGCTCGTTCATGTGCTCCACGCCGACGACGATCTTCTGCAGCTGGACCTGGTCGGCGATGGCGACGACGCGCTTGGCGACGTTCTTGGCCAGATCCCCGATGCGTTCGAGGTCGCCCGAGACGCGGATCGCCGAGATCGTCTCGCGCAGGTCGACCGCGAGCGGCTGACGGCGGGCGATGAGGAGGATGGCCTTCTCCTCGATCTCGCGCTGCAGCCCGTCGAGACGCTGGTCGGTGGCGATCACCGCCTGGGCGAGGGCGGCGTCGCGGCGCAGGAGCGCTTGGCCGGAATCGGCCACCATCTTTTCGGCGATGCCGCCCATCTCGGCGATGCTGCGCCGCAGGTTCTGCAACTCCTGATCGTAGGAGGTGACGATGTGGCTCGACATGGGATCTGGCTCCTCGCGCGGAGGTGGAGCGTAGGCTTGTGCCGGCCCGGCAGACCGGGCCGGCGGATGATCGCGTCAGGCCTCAGCCGAACCGGCCGGTGATGTAGTCCTGGGTCTGGCGCTTCGACGGGTTCATGAACAGCCGGTTGGTCGGCCCGAACTCGATCAGCTCGCCGAGATACATGAAGGCGGTGAACTGCGAGATGCGCGCCGCCTGCTGCATGTTGTGGGTGACGATGGCGATGGTGAACTCGCCCCGCAGCTGCTCGATCAGTTCCTCGATGCGGCCGGTCGAGATCGGGTCGAGGGCCGAGGTCGGCTCGTCGAACAGGATCACCTCCGGGCGCTGCGCCACCGTGCGGGCGATGCAGAGGCGCTGCTGCTGGCCGCCGGACAGGCCCATGCCGGACTGCTTGAGCTTGTCCTTGACCTCGTCCCAGAGGGCGCCCTTGCGCAGGGCCTCCTCGACGCGGTTGTCGAGATCGGCCTTGCCGAGGCGCTCGTAGAGCCGGATGCCGAACGCGATGTTGTCGTAGATCGACATCGGGAACGGGGTCGGCTTCTGGAACACCATGCCGACCCGGGCGCGCAGCTCGTTGAGGTCGATCGAGGAATCCAGGATGTTGCGGCCGTCGAGCAGGATCTCGCCTTCCGCGCGCTGCTCCGGATAGAGGCTGTAGATCCGGTTGAAGGTGCGCAGCAACGTCGACTTGCCGCAGCCGGACGGCCCGATCAGGGCCGTGACCTGGCGGTCGAGGAAGTTGAGGTTGATGTTCTTCAGGCCCTTGAAGTCGCCGTAGTAGAAGTTGAGGTCCTTGACGGCGAGGCGGATCGCGGCGGACTCGTCGGCCGTGCTCTGGCCCACGACCGGCACGGCGGTGGCGGTGGCGCTCATCGGGGTGTCTCCGGGCAAGGTGTCGGATCAGCGGCCCTTGGGACCGCTCAGGACGAGGCGGGCCACGATCGACAGGCCCAGGATGGTGACGGTGATGAGGAGCGCGCCGGCCCAGGCCAGCTGGCGCCAGTTCTCGTAGGGCGAGAGCGCGAACTGGTAGATCATCACCGGCAGGTTCGCGACGCCGCCCATCAGGTTGGGGCTGAACCAGGAATTGTTGTTGAGCGCGGTGAAGAGCAGGGGCGCGGTCTCGCCGGCGATGCGGGCCAGCGCCAGGAGCACGCCGGTCACGATGCCCGACTGGGCCGCCCGCCAGGTGACGGAGCGGATCACGATCGAGTACGGGGCGCCGAGGGCGACGCCGGCCTCGCGCAGGGGGCCGGGCACCAGGCGCAGCATGTCCTCGGTGGTGCGCACGATCACCGGGGTGGCGATGATGGCGAGCGCCACGGCACCGGCCCAGCCCGAATAGCCGCCCATCGGCCGCACCATCAGGGTGTAGACGAAGAGGCCGATCAGGATCGACGGCGCCGAGAGCAGGATGTCGTTGAGGAAGCGGATCAGGTTGGCGAGGTGCGAGCCTCGGCCGTACTCGGCGAGGTAGGTGCCGGCGAGCACGCCGACCGGCGTCGCCACGACGATGCCGAGCACCGTCATCACCAGGCTGCCGAGGATCGCGTTGGCGATGCCGCCGCCCTCGGAGCCGGGGCCCGGCGTGACCTGGGTGAACAGGGCCGGCGAGAAGCCCTGCACGCCCTGGATGATGAGCATGAGCAGGATCGAGCCGAGCACGACGGCGCCGAGCGCGGTCGCGGCGGTGCAGCCGACGATCAGGAGCTTGTCGGCGGAGCGCCGGCCGGCGCGGACCCGGCCCCAGGCCTGCGGGGCGGGCGGGAGGCGGGCGGGAGCGGTCGGGCCTTCGGAGCCTGAGACCGCGGCGGGGGAAGCGTTCATCGGGAAACGTCCGTGCGGGAGCGGGATCAGGCCACCTTCGCGCGGCGCACCAGCAGCCGGGCGATGATGAGCACGATGAAGGTGACGACGAACAGGATGCAGCCGAGCGCCATCAGCGCGTGGAGCTGCATGCCGTCGGCCTCGTTGAACTCGTTGGCGATGCGCGAGGCGATGGTCGAGCCGGGATCGAAGATCGAGGCCGAGAGGCGGTTGGCGTTGCCGATCACGAAGGTGACCGCCATCGTCTCGCCGAGCGCGCGGCCGAGGCCGAGCATGATCGCGCCGATGATCGAGACCGAGGCCTGCGGGATCAGGACGTGGCGCACGACCTCCCAGGTGGTGCAGCCGATGCCGTAGGCGCTCTCGCGCAGGACGGTCGGGATCTGGTCGAGCATGTCGCGGGTGATCGAGGCGACGAAGGGCACGATCATGATCGCCAGGATGATGCCGGCGGTGAGCACGCCGACGCCCGACGGCACCTGGGCGTAGAACAGGGTGCCGACGATCGGCATGCCCTCGACCACGTTCGAGACCGGGATCTGCACGAAGCGCGCGAAGAGCGGCGCGAAGATGAACAGGCCCCACATGCCGTAGATGATGCTCGGCACGGCGGCGAGCAGCTCGATCGTCATCGCGACCGGGCGGCGCGCCCAGCCGGGGCAGAGCTGCGTCAGGTAGATCGCGATGCCGAGCGAGATCGGCACGCCAATGAGGAGGGCGAGCAGCGCCGAGACCAGGGTGCCGATGATGGCGACGAGGGCGCCGTATTCCTCGCGCCCGACGTTCCAGGCGCTCGAGGTCAGGAAGCCGGGGCCGAACTCCCGGAAGGCCGGCCAGCCGCCATAGGCGATCGAGGCCAGGATGCCGGCGAGCACCAGGAGCACCAGCAGCGCCGAGGCGAGGGCGGCGCCGCGGAAGATGCGGTCGCCCACGGGGCTCGGGGCGCGGCGGGCGACTTGGGGACTTGCCGCCAATGCGACGTTCTCAGACAACGCGACCATCCGGGTTTCCCTTGGAGTGAGCGGCCTCTAGCGCGCTCGGCGGATCGAGGCGAGTCGGACGCGATCCGGCGGGGGGCGGGATCTCGGCTTTCCTCAAGCGCCGCGCAGGCCCGCATGCGGACCGGCGGAAGGAGGGCGGGACCACCCCGCCCTCCCGAGATTCGTTCTATCAGTTGCTCAGGACGGGCTTGCCGTCCTTGGTGATCGACTTCCACTCGTCCTCGACCTGGGTGACGACCTTGGCGGGCAGCGGCACGTAGTCGAGAGCGGTCGCCATCGGGCCGCCGTTCTTGTAGGCCCAGCGGAAGAACTTCAGCACCTCGGCGGTGCGGGCGGCGTCGGCCGGGTTCTTGTGGACCAGGATGAAGGTCGCGGCGGTGATCGGCCAGGCCTTCGCGCCGGGCTGGTTGGTCAGCGAGATGCCGAAGCCGGGAGCGGCCTTCCAGTCGGCATTGGCGGCGGCGGCCTGGAACGCCTCGTCGCCCGGCATCGGGTACTGGCCGTCCTTGTTCTGGATCAGCGCGACCGGCAGGTTGTTCTGCTTGGCGTAGGCGTACTCGACGTAGCCGATGGCGTTCGGGACCTGCTTGACGACGGCGGTCACGCCCTCGTTGCCCTTGCCGCCCTGGCCGGCCGGCCAGCTCACCGTGGTCGAGGCGCCGAGCTCGGACTTCCAGGCCGGCGAGACGTCCGACAGGTAGGTGGTGAAGATGTTGGTGGTGCCGGACGCGTCCGACCGGTAGACCGGGGTGATCGGCGCGTCGGGGAGCTTCACGCCCTCGTTGAGCTTGGCGATCTTCGGGTCGGACCACTTCTTGATCTTGCCCTGGTAGATCTCGGCCAGGACCTCGCCGGTCAGCTTGACCTCGCCGGGCTTGACACCGGCGATGTTCACCACCGGAACCACGCCGCCCATCACGGTCGGGAACTGGACCAGGCCGTCCTTGGTCAGGGCCTCGCCCTTCAGCGGCGCGTCGGTGGCGCCGAAATCGACGGTCTTGGCCTGGATCTGCTTGATGCCGCCGCCGGAACCGATCGACTGGTAGTTCAGGCCGTTGCCGGTCTCCTTGCGGTAGGCCTCGGCCCACTTCGAATAGACCGGGAACGGGAAGGTGGCGCCGGCGCCGGTGATGTCGAGGGCCATCGCCGAGGTGGCGATCTGGGCGGTCGCGAGCCCGATGGCGAGCGCGTAGGAGAAGGGCTTCACTGGTATCTCTCCGTGTTCGGATCGGTCCGGCACGATGCGGGAGCGAACTCGCCGACCCGCATCCTGCCCATCGACGGCCGGTGACGACGCGACCGGTTTCCCCTGGCTTGCGCCGGATCGTGTCCCGATCGTTGCCGGGGCGTCCGCCGCGCCGCGAGGGATAAGCCCGGTGCGACGCCGGCCCTATGACAGTCGCGTGACACTTGGATGACAAGCACCGGCCGGATGCGACGTTCCGGCCCTCTTGCGCGTTGGGAGGTTGAACATCCGCAGGCACTTGCGCCGCGACCCCCACGACAGGACAAGCCGTTGTGCACAACCTCGACACGATGACAGGGCGAAACCGGATCGACGCCGGCCGGATCGGGGACGATCGGGAGCAAGGCTCCCCCGACGATCCCGCACGCCGGGAATTGATGGCCCTCCACGCCGAGCGGGCCGAACTGGAGCAGCGCCTCGCCCGGGCCGAGCAGGAGCGCCTCTACCTCGCCGATCCCGCCGCCGTCGACGCGGCGCGGGACGAGGAGGCCGCGCTTCTCGCCGAGCTCGACCGGATCATGACCCGCATCCGTGCGGCGGAGTACCGGAGCCAGCCCGGCGCCCGCACCTGGTAGGGCGCGATACGATCACGGGATCACGATTGGGGGAACCTGGGCAGTACGAAGCCGTTGCCCCTCGCGACCCACGCCGTCGGCGCGGGCGCCGCAGGGCCGTTGCGGCCGGCGAGGCGACGGGAGCGACGGCGATGCGGTGCGAAGAGGCGCGGAGAGAGGCTGGGATGCGAGGCCGGATGCGGCGCTGCTGAGACTTCGCACCTCTTCGCCGCGGCCCGCGGCGATGCGCGCGTGTCGACAGGCGCGCGGCGCGCCCCACTTCCCCTCTTCAGGAAGCTCCGGCGGGGTATTTTCAGCGAGTGGCCCGTCAGAGTGCCGCCGCCCCGCCCTCCCCGCTTCAGAACGTGAGAGTCGCATGGCGTCCACCGAGAACCCCATCCTCAGCACCGAAGCCAAGCCCGGCCTGCCCCCGACCGTCCAGGTCCATCTCGGCCGCCAACTGCGCGCGGCCTATGCCCCGATCGAGACCGCCGCAACACCCGATATCTTCCTCGCGCTGATCGAGAAGCTCGAAGCGGCGCTCGCCGCGCAAGGGCGCGCCGTCGAGCCGGAATTCCGCGAGGGGATGCTGGCTGCGCTGTCGTCGTTGCGCGCCTTCGCGCTCTCGCTCACCAACAACGCCGCCCGGGCCGACGACCTCGTGCAGGACACGATCCTGCGCGCCTGGCAGAACCAGCACCGCTTCCAGCCCGGCACCAACCTGAACGCCTGGCTGTTCACCATCCTGCGCAACGCCTTCTATTCCGAGCAGCGCAAGCGGATGCGCGAGGTGCAGGACGAGGACGGCTCCTACGCGGCGCGCCTGTTCACCGCCCCCGACCAGGGCCACCGCCTCGACGTGCAGGACCTGCGCGCCGGCCTCGCCAAGCTGCCGCCGGACCAGCGCGAGGCGCTGATCCTGGTCGGCGCCGAGGGCCTCTCCTACGAGGAAGTCGCGGGCATCTGCGGCGTGGCGATCGGCACGATCAAGAGCCGCGTCAACCGCGCCCGCAACCGCCTCGCCGAACTGCTCGGTTATGGCGACGACGACCTGACCGGGGATCGGATGATGCAGTCGGCCATGGGTGAGGGTGTGTGAGGGCTGTTCGGCCGACTGACCCGGACTCGGATCGGGGTACACGACACGGCAGGTCGCGCGGTGCAGGAGCAACGCAGCCGGTCGAGACTCTCCCCCCTCTGCGGGCTAGCGGATTCACACTTCTCATCAGAGAGCTAACCCCCTGTAAAGGTGCGCGCTTTCCCCTCCCCCTTGTGGGGAGGGGTTAGGGGTGGGGGTGGTGCCGGAGTAGCCTCGCGCTCTACGCGGCACCACCCCCACCTCCGGCTCCTCCCCACAGGGGGGAGGAGAGGCGCGCTATTCTTGAACGGAGAAGCGCTCAACCCGAGATGTGTGCACACCCTCCCCCGCAGAGGGGGAGGGTTTTCGCGCGCACCGTCCTCGCGCCCGCGCTGCGCAACATGCTGTCCCGTTCTCTCAGACGACATCCGGACGCGGCCATCCGGATGTCATTCCTCCCCCTCGATCAGCGACCATTCCCTGACCCGCGCCAGGTGATCGTAATCCGAATACGCCTTGGCGTATTTCGGGTAGGGCCGCGACAGGTACGACGCCTCGCCGGCCATGAAGGCCCCGACGAGCTGGCGCAGGCCCGCGACATGGGCGTCCACCAGTTCGGGCAGCGTCCGCCCGTCGCCCCGCGGGGGTTTGAGCGGCGCGGGGTCCAGCGGCGTCTTGCCGCCGCCGGCGCGGATATAGAGCAGGTCCGCCGTATCGGAGGCAGGCTTGACTCCCTTGAAGGCCCCGGCGCGCAGCATCGCGGCCTCGAGGGTCAGCTGGGGTGAGAAGCCGGCGAAGACCTCCCGGGTGCTCGGCGGCTGGCCGGTCTTGAAGTCGATGATGGTGTGGCCGCCATCGCGACGGGTCTCGATCCGGTCGGCCCGGGCACGCAAGGTCAGGACGTGGCCGCCCGGGATGTCGAGGGCCCAGCGCCCGCCCGCCTCGGCGTCGACGCGCCGGATGCCGGGGCGGCGCTCCGCCTCCCAGGCGAGGAAGGCTTCGGCGAGGCGCACGAAGCGCGGCCACCACTCGGCATAGAGTTCCGGATAGGCATCGGCGATCGGCCCGAAGGCGTCGGCGGCCAGCGCGTAGAGGACCTGCTCGGCCTCGTCGAGGGCGGGCAGCCCTTCCGGGAAACGCTCGGCGAAGCCGCCCAGCACGGCATGCACGATGGTGCCGCGGTCGCTGGCGCTCGGCTGCACCGCCACCGGTTCGAGCGCGTCGAGGCCGAGCACGTGGCGGGCGAAGATCCCGTAGGGATCGCGCACCAGGGTCTCGATCTCGGTGACGCTGAGCGAGCGCGGGAAGAGCGCGGGATCGGGCCGGGGCGAGGGGCGGCGCAGGCGCGGCGGCAGCGGGCCGGTCCCGGCATCGATCGCCGCAGCGAGCGACCGGAACCGCTGCCCACCTTTCACCAGCCCCTTCCAGGCCTCCTCCCCCGCGAAGGCGCGCAGGCGCTGGAGGAAGCGCGACGGCACCGTCGGCGCCCCCTCGCGCTTGTGCGCCCGGGTGACGATCGCGTCCGGGCAGCCCAGCGCCTGGACGAAGTCGTGCGCGGTCTGGCCCAGGCGCCGCTCCGGCGGCGGCAGACCGACCCGGCCCCGCATCGGCCGGTTGAGGAAGGCGTCGGTCTCGGCCTTGGGCGGCCAGACGCCCTCGTCGAGGCCGCCCAGCACCACCCGGTCGACCGAGAGCAGCCGCGCCTCCAGGAGGCCGAGGATGCGTAAGCGCGGATGCGGGCTCGCGTTGCGGCGCGAGACCACCCGCTCGCGGGCGAGCGCGGTGAAGAAGGCGGGGTAATCGGAAAAGCGGCCGGCGAGCAGGCCGGGTTCGGCCAGTTCCATGTCGTCGAACAGGGCGTCGAGCACCGCCACCGAGGCGTCGACTTCCGCCTCGCCCTCCTCCGGCCCCTCCATCAGGAGGTCGCAGGTGGCACGGTGATTCTTGGCGATGGCGATCAGGTCGTCTGGGGCGTCGTCCTCGTCGGCGAAGAAATCGCGGAAGGCGACCGAGAGGCGCAGCAGCAGCTCTTCCGCCGCCTCCCAGTCCTCCGGGGTGAGACGCCGCCGCGGCCGGGGATCGTGCCGGCGCTCCTCGGTCCGGGCCAGCCGCAGGGCCTCCTCGATGCCCGAGAATCCCTTGGCGGGGGCGGGACCGCGTAAACACCCGATCTCCAGGGCGCTCGCCGCCCGTTCCACCTCGTTCCGGGTCAGGCCGAGGCGCACCAGCGGATGGGCGAGCAGCGCCAGCACCCGATCGGGCTTGGCGTCGAGGGCCGCGACGTCGGCGGCGAGCCGGGCCAAGCGTCCGGCCGGGCTGCGTGCCAGCGGCTCTCCGGCCGAGTCGTCGGCGACGATGTTCCAGCGCCGCAGCTCGGCGGCGACCCGGAGGGCCAGGGCGCGGTCCGGGGTGATGAGGGCGGCGGTGCGATCCGGCTGCTCCAGGGCCTCGCGCAGGGCGACCGCGATCGTCAGCGCCTCCTCGCGCTCGTCGGCGGCCTCGACCACCCGGATGCCGGCGGCCCCGTCGCGGGCGAGTTTTTCGCGGAAGGCCGGGTCGAGATCGGCCCAGGCATCCGTGGTCTCGGCCGGGCGCAGGGCCTGCGACAGGAGCCCGGCCCGGGCCGCGGCCCCGGGGGTCGGCGTGCCGAGGGAGATGATGGCGGCGCGGTCGAGGGCGAGGAAGTCCTGGCCCACCAGCCGGTGGAGCACCGCCTGCGGATGGGCATGGGCCGCCGCCTCGCCGTCGCCGGCCGGGTCGATCGCGGTCCAGCCGGCGGCGTCGAGGTCGCGGTCGAGGCCCGGCAGCACCACGGCGCCGCGGGGCAGGCCGGCGATGGCGGTGATGAGCCGGGCGGTGGCCGGCACCGATCCGGTCGAGCCGGCGACGATCACCGGGTCGGTCGGGCGGTCGCGGGTGAGGCGCGCGGCCTCCGCCAGCACCAGGGCGCGGCCGCGCTGGACCGGATCGGCGACCCCGCGGTCGGCCAGGATTTTAGGCCAATGCTCGGCGGCGATGCGCACGAAATCGAGGGTGAGGGAGAAGTAGCGCGAATGCTCCGCCTCGACGGCGCCGGCGATGTCGTCCCAGGGCAGGCCCTCGACGGCGAGCGAATCCATCAGCCCTTCGAGGTCGGCGGCGAGCCCGATCGCGTCCGCCGGCGAGGACGGCACCCGGAACGGCACCTCGTCGCCGAGCGGCAGGAGCTGGCGGTCGACCGTGCCGGCCCAGGCCTGGACGAGGCGGGCGAGAATCAGCCGGCGCTCCAGCGACGGGATCGGCGGGCGCAGGACGTCGTCGCGGCGCTCGCCCGGTGGTGCCGACAGCAGGTCGAGCTCGGCCTCGTCGGCCTCGCCGAGCGGCACCATGCGGGGCAGGAGCGCCGCCGGGCCGCATTCCCGCGCCAGGATGGCGGCGAGCGCCCGGGCGGCGCGGCGGGTCGGCAGATAGAGAGTGACCGCGGCGAGCCCGAACGGCCCGCCGGCGAGATCACCGACGAGGCGGCCGGAGAGGAGCGCCTCGGCCAGGGTGTCGAGGAAGCGCAATCCCGGTGCGATGGTGAAGACGTGGCCTTCGTTCACCGGGTGGCCTCACGGAGGAGGTAGCGCACGGTCTTGGCGCCACCGTGGATCTCGGCGGTGCCGACCTCCCGGAAGCCGAGGGCGGCGTGGAAGGCGTCGGAGCCGGGATTGGGCGGCACGATGTTCACCTCGCAAGCGATCCGGTCGTGGCCGGCGGCTTCGGCCTTCGCGAACAAGGCCTCGTAGAGCGCGCGGGCAAGGCCGCGGCCACGCTGGCCCGCGGCGGTGACGATACGGTCGACATAGACGAAGCGGGGATAGCGGGCCTGGAACCAGCGGAAGTTCGGGCTGGCGTAAGCTGCATCCTGGTCGAGGGCGATCAGGAAGGCGGCCAAGCCCTCGGGGCCGGTCACGGCGGCGGCGAGGAAGGCCTGGTCGATCAGCGCGCGCAAGGCGCCCTCGTCGAGAAGCGAGGTCTCGGTGGCGTTGGCGGCGTTGAGCGCCAGCACCGCGGCGAGGTCGTCGAGGGGGCCGATCGAGAAGCCGGGGGGCATGCAGAGTCCCTGCGCTGTGGGCGGATGAGGCAATAGTGGGATGTTACCTCTCCCGAATACCGGCAGACTGGGCGTCATTGGCTGAGGCACAACTTCCCCCTCTCCCCGCGGGCGGGGAGAGGGTCACGGCCCCCTTGTCGGGGCTGTGACAAGCGCAGGCGAAGCCGAAGCGAGGGTGAGGGGGTCTCGACGGATGAGACTCCTCCGGACACACCCCCTCACCCTCGCCCTGCGGGCTTGCTGCATCTCCTGAACGGAGACGCAGCCCTCTCCCCGCCCGCGGGGAGAGGGGGAAAACCAGCGCTCTATCGGTGTCGGACTGGCTTAACCCCCACCCTCACGGCTGCGCCGCGCTCGCCTTCACCCGCTCCTCGGCGTCGCGCAGCCCTTCGGGGGTCCCGACATGCAGCCACTGCCCGTCGAGGCGCAGCCCGAACAGGCGCTCGGCGGCGATGGCGCGGTCGAACAGGAGGTTGAGGGAGAACGAGCCCTCGGGGGTGTCGGCGAACAGGTCGGGCTTCAGGATGGCGACGCCGGCATAGACGAAGGGCGAGACCTCGCGCTCGGCGCGGCGGGTCAGGCGCCCCTCCTTGTCCATGTGGAAGTCGCCCGGCCCGTCATAGCCGAGGCTGGTGGCGGCAGACGCCAGCAGCAGCAGCATGTCCATCCGCTCCGGGTCCCAGGCGGCGACCAGGCGGCGGAGATTCGGCTGCGGCCCTTCGAGCCAGAACGAATCGGAGTTCAGCACCATGAACGGCGCTTCGCCCAACAGCGGCAGCGCCTTCTTCACCCCGCCGCCGGTCTCGAGCAGCCGGTCGCGCTCGTCCGAGACGACGATGTGCGGCGGGCCGCGGCGGCGCACGAGATGCGCCTCCATCAGGTCGGCGAGGTAGTGCACGTTCACCACCGCCTCGGGGATCCCGGCCTCGGCGATCCGGTCGAGGGCGTAATCGACCAGCGACTTGCCGGCGACCTCGACCAGGGGCTTGGGCGTGGTGACGGTGATCGGGCGCATGCGCTTGCCGAGGCCCGCGGCCAGCACGAAGGCGCGCGTCACGGCGGGAGCAGGTGTATCGGTCATCGCGGGCGGGGTTTCGTCAGGGTTCGGGGCACAGGCGCGGCAGATGCGCCGCGTACCACGCCCGGACACCGGCGAGCGCCGGGTGGGCGAGGTTGCGGGCGAGGTAGCCCTCGATGCGCGGCAGATGGGCGAGGTAGCCCGGCTTGCCGTCGCGCCGGTCGAGGCGGGCGAAGATGCCGAGGATCTTGGTGGCGCGTTGCGCCCCCAGCACCGCATAGGCGCGGGCGAAGCCCTGCATGTCGAACTCGGCGTCGCGGAGCTTCCGCTCGCGGGCATAGAGGCCGAGGAGGCGCAATTCGAACTCGGCGCTGGCATCGACCCGCGCATCCTGGAGCAGCGAGGCGACGTCGTAGGCCGGGTGGCCGAGCACCGCGTCCTGGAAGTCGATCAGGCCGATGCGCTCGATCCCGTCGCGCTCGGGCAGCCAGATCAGGTTGGGCGAGTGGTAGTCGCGCAGGGTCCAGGTCCGGGCCTCGCCCTCCAGGCCGTCGAGCGCCTCGCCCCAGGCCGCCACGAAGGAGGCCCGGGCCGCCGGCGCCAGCGGCGAGTTGGCGACGAAGGGTGCGTACCATTCGGGGAGCAGCTCGGCCTCGAACAGCAGGGCCTCGCGGTCGTAAGGAGGCAGCACGTGGTCGCGGCCCTCGGCCACCGGCAGCACGCCGGGCAGGGTCGTGCCGTGCAGGCGCGCCAGCACCTTCACGGCTTCGGCGTAGCGCTCGGGGCGCGGGCCGTTCTGGTCGGCCACCGGCTCGGTGCCGAGATCCTCCAGGATCAGGAGCCCCGCCTCCAGGTCCTCGCCGAGGATCTTGGGGGCACTCAGGCCCAGCGCCCGCAGGCCGCGATCCACGGCGACGAAGGCGTGGACGCTCTCGGCGAGATGGACGATGGCGCTGTAGGGCTTGCCGTCCCGCACCGGCGGCCCGTCGGCCTTCGGCGGCGAGACCATCAGCACGGCCTTGGTTCCGTCCGGGTTGACCAGGCGCTCGTAGGACCGGCTCGACGCGTCGCCCTGCATGTGGAAGCGCTCGGCCTCGCCCCAGCCGGAGCGGTCGAGGAGGACGCGCAAAGCCCGGGCCCGCATCAGCCGGCCGCCCAAGCCGCCGCCGCCGATGAGGCGGGCGAGGCGGGCGTCGTCGCCGAATTCGGGCTTGAGCGAGAGGTCGATGGCGAGCGTCGGGCCGTGGCGCGGCGGCAGCCGGTCGGGCCACTCGACGAGGGCGATCGCCCGCTCGGTCATCTCGTCGAAGCCGAGCTCGACCAGTTCGTCGGGCCCGCGCAGGCGGTAGAGGTCGGCATGGACCACCGCCTGCCCGCCGCGTCCCTCGTAGGGCTGGATCAGCGTGAAGGTCGGGCTCGGAACCTCGAGGTCGGGGTCGCCGACGATCTCGCGGATGATCGCCCGGGCCAGCGTCGTCTTGCCGCCGCCGAGCCCGCCCGACAGCGCCACCAGGTCGCCGGGCCGCAGGATCTCCGCGAGGAAGCGACCGAGATCCTCGGTCGCGCTCTCGTCCGGCAGCACGATCTCCCAGGGTGTGCGCTCGGCCATGCCCTCCTGGTCCACTCCGCCATCCTCGCTCACGGGCCCGTCCGGGGCTGAAGGCCTCGGTGATAGCCCATGAACCTTAATCCTTCCCGGCTGTCCCCGGGGCCGTGCGACACTTGCGTCCGACACGATGCGCGCAGGGTGCCGGATTTTCCCGACTCCGTCACCCACCGGCACGACTCGACGTTCTCGCGGCGGCCGCCCTGCCGGCTATTCGGCCGCCGCCAGATGGGCCTCCCCGTCCCCGACCGGGAAGGTGCAGGTGACCCGGGTTCCGGATCCGGGCGAGGACGCGATGTCGATGCGCCCGCCATGCAGCTCGACGAAGGAGCGCACGATCGACAGCCCGAGGCCCACGCCGCGGTGGCGGGTGCCGAGCGTGTTGCTCTCGAAGCGCTCGAAGACCCGGGCCATCACCTCCGGCGGCATGCCGCGGCCCTGGTCGATCACCTCCAGGACCAGGCTCTCGCCGTCCTTGCGGGCGCAGACCCGGACCTGCTGGCCGGGGGCCGAGAAGCCGACCGCGTTGGAGAGCAGGTTGAACAGGATCTGGCGGACGCGCTTGCCGTCGGCGACGAAGGTGCCGATGTCCGGCGGCACGTCGAGGACGAGGGCGATGTCGGCCTCCGCCAGCCGGTCGCCGATGCCCCGCACCGCCGCCGCGATGGTGGTCTGCACGTCGACCCGCTCGCGCGTCAGTTCCATCGAGCCGGCATCGATCGAGGCGAGGTCGAGGATGTCGTTGATGATGACGAGGAGCGCCGCCGAGGAGCGCATGATGTGGTCGGCATATTCGCGCTGGCGCGGGTTGAGGGCGCCGACGGTCTCGTCGCCGAGGAGCTCGGTGAAGCCGATGATGTTGGTGAGCGGCGAGCGCAGCTCGTAGGAGACGTGGTGCACGAACTCGTCGCGCAGCCGCGTCGTGCGCTCCAGGGCGTCGTTCTTGTCGGTCAGCGCCCGCTCGACGTTCACGCTCGCCGTGACGTCGATGTGGGTGAGCAGCGTCGCGCCGTCCGGCAGCGGCTCGGCGGCGCAATCGAGCATCGTGCCGTCGGCGAGCGCCAGCCGGCAGGCGAGTCCCCGGCGGGCATCGACCAGACCGGTCACCGCCTCGCGGATCTGCGCCCACGGCTCCTCGGCCGGGCTCAAGGTCCGGCAAACCGCGATCACCTGGTCGATGTGGGGCTGGACCTCGACCATCTCGGGGCCGATGCGCCAGACCTGGGTAAAGGCGCGGTTGGCGAATTTCAGCCGCCCGTCGGTGCCGAACACCGCCACCGGCTCGCGCAGGGTGTCGAGCGTCTCGCTCTGCACCTGCATCAGCACGTTGTAGCGCGATTCGAGATGGACCCGCTCGGACACGTCCTCGAACAGGTAGGTCAGGCCCCCTTGCGGATTCGGGTCGGCCAGCACGCGCAGGGTCCGCCCATCGGGGAGGTGCCACCAGGTCTCCTGGGCCTCCGCGGCCCGGTAGGCGGCGAGCACCCCGGCCTTCCAGCTGCGGAAATCCGCCTGCTCGGGCAGTTTCCGGGCGTTGCGCAGGGTGTCGAGGATCTCGCCGTCGAGGGGACGGCCCTCCAGGAAGGCGGGGTCGAGGTCCCAGAGCTGGCGATAGGCGGCGTTGTGGAAGATGAGCTGCTGGCGTGCGTCGAACATCGCGACGGCGGTGGGCAATTGGTCGAGGGTGCGGACGTTGGCGTCCATCTGGCGCTGCAGGTCGGCGCGGACGCTCTCCAGTTCCGAGACGTCGACGGCGATGCCGACGGTCCCGGCGTCGGTCGCCACCTCGGTGACGTCGAGGGTGCGGCGCGCGCCCGCCACCACGGCCGAGACCCGCAACGGCCCCGCCCCGCCCCGGGACCGGCGGCGCTCCGCCTCCTCGCGGGCGGTGCGTTCCAGAAGTTCGGCCCCCTCGCGCACCGCACGGGCGCCGTCGCCCGCTTCCGCTGCGGCAGCGTAGGCGGCATTGGCCCAGGCCAGGCGCCCGTCGCGGCCGCGGCGCCAGACCGGCTGCGGGATCGTGTCGAGGAGGCCGGACAGCGCGTCGAGCCCGTGGCGGGCCTCCTCCAAGGTGGCGCGCAGCGCGACGAGTTCCCGGCGCTCGCCGGTGAGTTCGCGCAGGCGCAGGAGCGCCTGGCCGCCGACCGCCTGCCCCTGCGCCTCGACGGTGCGGCCCTGGAGCGTGTGGACGGTGCGGCGGAAGCGCTCGCCGCGCCCGCGCAAGGACTCGACCGCGGCGTCGAGGGCGGCGGCGTCGGCGGGCACGAGCCAGGCCCCGAAGGCCAGCACCCGGCGGACCGAGCCCGGCCGGGCCCCTTCCGCGGTGATGCCGACATCGCCCTCGATCAAGGGCTCGCCGCGGGAATCCCAGGTCACGACGACCTGCGGCTCGGAACCGAGCAGCAGGTCGGCCCGGTCGTGGGCGCCGCGCAACTCGGCGAGCTCGGTGTTCAGGGTGTGCTCGCGCCGGGCCCAGCGGGCGCGCTCGCGCAGGTAGAGCAGCGACAGGATGGTGGCGAAGATCGTCAGGCCGATCAGCACCGCGAAGCCCACGGCGTTGTGCGCATGGAGGCCCGGAGCGGTCTCCGCCGCCTGGGCGGCGGCCGCGAGACCGAGTGCGCCGCCCAGGATGCCGGCACCCGCGCCGCCGCCGAGCCGTCGCGGCGTACGTCCAAACCCCATGATCCGTCCGTCTCCACGCGAACCGGCGCACCGGCCCTCGACCGGACCGGCACGCCTGACAACCTGAACGCTACGCCTCGATGAACGCTGGGAGGCGCCGCACGGCCATGACCGCGCGGCGCCTCCCCTCCCCAGAGATTCGCCCGCAGTTTAGCGCGGCGTGGATTCGCCCCGGAAGGGGTGAATTGGGGGGAGGCCGGCGATGCTCGCACGGAGCATCGTCAAGAGCACAGAAATGCCACACCTGAGACGGAACGAAGGCGGAACACTGGCGCCGGTCGCGATCGCACAACCGCATATGTCGAGCGTACACGCAAAAAGAAGAGCCCGACCTTTCGGCCGGGCTCTTCTTCGATCACCGCGCGATCATCGCGCGATCTTCATATGACCTTGGCGCCGATCAGTAACGGTAGTGGTCGGGCTTGAACGGGCCGGACTGGCTGACGCCGATATAGGCGGCCTGGTCCTCGCGCAGCTTGGTCAGCTTGACGCCGATCTTCTCGAGGTGCAGCGCCGCGACCTTCTCGTCGAGGGCCTTGGGCAGGGTGAAGACGTTCTTCTCGTACTTGCCCGGGTTGGTCCAGAGCTCGATCTGGGCCAGCGTCTGGTTGGTGAAGGATGCCGACATCACGAAGGACGGGTGGCCCATGGCGTTGCCGAGGTTCACCAGACGGCCCTCCGACAGGAGGATGATGCGGTGGCCGTCGGCGAACTCGATCTCGTCGACCTGCGGCTTGATGTTCTGCCACTTCAGGTTCTTGAGACCCGCGACCTGGATCTCGTTGTCGAAGTGGCCGATGTTGCAGACGATCGCCCGGTCCTTCATCGCCCGCATGTGGTCGAGGGTGATGACGTCCTTGTTGCCGGTGGCGGTCACGAAGATGTCGGCACGCGGCGCGGCATCTTCCATGGTGGTGACCTCGTAGCCCTCCATCGCGGCCTGGAGCGCGCAGATCGGATCGACCTCCGAGACCATCACGCGGCAGCCGGCGTTGCGGAGCGAGGCGGCCGAGCCCTTGCCGACATCGCCGAAGCCCGCGACCATCGCGACCTTGCCGGCCATCATCACGTCGGTGCCGCGGCGGATGCCGTCGACCAGCGACTCGCGGCAGCCGTAGAGGTTGTCGAACTTCGACTTGGTGACCGCGTCGTTGACGTTGATCGCCGGGAAGAGGAGCTTGCCCTCCTTGGCGAGCAGGTACAGGCGGTGCACGCCGGTGGTGGTCTCCTCCGAGACGCCCTTGATCGACTCGGCGAGACCGGCGAACCAGCCCTTCGGCTTCTCGGCCAGCATGCGCTTGAGGAGCGCGAAGAAGATCTCCTCTTCCTCGGAGGCCGGCTTGTCGAGGAAGGCGGTGTCGCCCTGCTCGGCGCGCAGGCCCAGATGGACGAACATCGTGGCGTCGCCGCCGTCGTCGAGGATCATGTTCGGCATGCCGCCGTCATGCCACTCGAACAGCTTGGCGGTGTAGTTCCAGTAATCCTCAAGGGTCTCGCCCTTGATGGCGAAGACCGGGATGCCGGCGGCGGCGATGGCCGCGGCGGCGTGGTCCTGGGTCGAGTAGATGTTGCACGACACCCAGCGGAGATCGGCGCCGAGAGCCTTCAGGGTCTCGATCAGCACCGCGGTCTGGATCGTCATGTGGAGCGAGCCGGCGATCTTGGCGCCCTTCAGCGGCTGGCTCGCGGCGTATTCCTCGCGCACGGCCATCAGGCCGGGCATCTCGGTCTCGGCGATCGCGATCTCCTTGCGGCCGAAATCGGCCAGGGCGATGTCCTTGACGATGTAGTCGTTCGTGCTCGGCATTGGTCGGTCTCCCGTGTCGGCCGGTTCGACGGGGCCTATAGCAGCCCCCCGGCAGGGAGGCAATCAAGATATAAAGATGTCTTTATACGACCGGTTCGAAGGTAGGCCGGCGGTTGCCCGGCCTCGCTTGCACCCTCCTTGCCGTCGCACGCCCTTTGCCTCGCATGCTCCTTGCAGACGTCAGGCGCGTAACGCGGCCGGACGGGCCGCGCCCCAGCCGAGGTCCATCGATGAGCCCCATTTCCCTCTCGCGCCGCCAGTGGCTCGCCGGAGCCTCCGCCCTCGCGGCGCTCGGACCCACCGGCACCGTGCTCGCGCAAGGGGCGGCCCAAGGGACAGCGACGGCAAGCGCCGATGGCAAGGCCGCCGGCCACCTGACCTACGGCATCTCGCTGTTCGACCTGCCGCTCACCACCGGCCAGCCGGACCGGGGCGCGGGCGGCTACCAGTTCACCGGGCTCACCCTCTACGATCCCCTGGTCGCCTGGGAGCTCGACGTCGCCGACCGGCCGGGCAAGCTGGTGCCGGGTCTCGCGACCTCCTGGGAAAGCGACCCGGCGGACCGCCGCAACTGGGTCTTTCGCCTGCGCGAGGGGGTGACGTTCCACGACGGCTCGGCCTTCGATGCCGACGCGGTGGTCTGGAACTTCGACAAGGTGCTCGACGCGAAGGCCCCGCATTACGACCAGCGCCAGGCCTCGCAGGTGCGCCCGCGCCTGCCCTCGGTGGCGTCCTACAAGAGGCTCGACGCCATGACGGTGCAGGTCACCACCAAGGCGGTCGACGCGCTGTTTCCCTATCAGATGCTGTGGTTCCTGATCTCGTCGCCGGCGCAATACGAGGCGGTCGGGCGCGACTGGACCAAGTTCGCCTTCCAGCCCTCCGGCACCGGCCCCTATCGCCTCGCCGCCCTGGTGCCGCGGGTGCGCCTGGAGCTGGTGCCGAACGAGGCCTACTGGAACGCCAAGCGCAGGCCGCGTCTGGCCAAGCTGACGCTGGCCTGCATCCCGGAGGACCTGGCGCGGGCCAATGCGCTGCTTTCCGGCAATGCCGACCTGATCGAGCTGCCCGCACCCGACGCGGTGCCGCGGCTCAAGGGCGCCGGCATGCGGGTGACGGGCAACGACACGCCGCATGTCTGGAACTACCACCTGTCGATGCTGGAGGGCAGCCCGTGGCGCGACCTGCGCCTGCGCAAGGCCGCCAACCTCGCCATCGACCGCGACGGCGTCGCCGCCCTGATGGGCGGGCTCGCGACCCCGGCCGTCGGGCAGGTGCAGCCATCGAGCCCGTGGTTCGGCAAGCCGGGCTTCAAGATCGGGTATGATGTCGATGCGGCGCGCAAGCTGGTGAAGGAGGCCGGCTTCTCGGTCCAGAATCCGCTGCGGACGACCTTCATCATCCCGACCGGCGGCTCGGGCCAGATGCTGTCGTTGCCGATCAACGAGTTCGTGCAGCAGAGCTGGGCCGAGATCGGCATCGCCGTCGAGTTCCGGGCGGTCGAGCTGGAAGTGGCCTACACCGCCTGGCGCCAGGGCGCCGCCGACCCGTCGCTGAAGGGCGTCACCGGCAGCAACATTGCCTACGTCACCTCGGACCCGCTCTACGCCATCCTGCGCTTCTACGATTCGAAGCAGGTCGCGCCGACCGGCGTGAACTGGAGCCACTACCGCAACCCGGAGGTGGACCGGCTCTGCGACGCGGTCCGGGCGAGCTTCGACCCGGCCGAGCAGGACCGGATGCTGGCGCGCATCCACGAGATCGTGGTGGACGACGCGGTCCAGGTCTGGGTCGTGCACGACACCAACCCGCATGCCCTGTCTGGCAAGGTGAAGGGGTATACCCAGGCGCAGCACTGGTTTCAGGATCTGACGACGCTCGGGTAAGGCGATCCGCGGCGCCTCGGTCAGCCCTGAGCAGATTTCGCCGACGCGGTGACCGGTTCGGCGCGAAAAATCTGCGACAAAACAACAACCTAAGCGGACGAAGCGTTGCACGCCAACGCAAGTCTGCTTAGTGGCCGAGGCCGACCGATCGGGAAACGACGGCCCTCGGCCGCGCGGAGCGGCGGAGGCCCACCACCCGGCGGTCGGCGTCGGCCGCCGCAGGCGCACCGACGATGCGCGGCTTGCGCCCGTCCGCGAGCGCATGCACGATCATCGTCTCGCTCCGCCCTCGCAACTGATACGCGCCGAGCGCTTCCGCCGCGATGCCCTCGGGGAGCCGCGGCAGCCGGGCGAGAACCGCCTCCGAGATCAGCACGTCGCGTCGGGTTTCCCGGCACAAACCCTCGAGCCGGGCGGTCGCGTTCATGACGTCGCCGAAATACGCGATCTTGTGCCGGTCGACGCCGACCTCCGCCGTCACCACGCTGCCGCCGTGCAGGGCCGCGCGCAACTCGGGCACCAGGCCGAAGCGCGCGAGCCAGCGCTCCCGGTCGGCGTCGAGGGCTTGACGGATCGCGAAGACGCAGGCGACGCACCGCGCCTGCACGACGCCGCGCGCGAGCGGCCAGGAAACGATCACCTGATCGCCGATATAGTCGTCGACCTGACCGCAATACCGGCGCACCGGCTCGGCGATTGCCGAGAACACCGCCGTCAGCAGCTCCTGGGCGGCAAGGTCGCCGTGTCGTTCCGCGTAAGCCGTCGAGCCGGCGAGATCGAGGAACAGGAAGACGCGCTCCTCCCGGACCGGGCGATGGTAGCGCCCGAGGACGAGGTTCACGAAGGTCTCGCCGCCGATCAGGTCGCGCACGCGCAGGACCGCGACGATGATCGCCGACATCGCCAGCGCGAAGGGAATGGTGGAGAGCTTCGGCGTGACGGCTTCCGTCAGGGGCTTGTCGACGATGCCGAGCGTCCAGAGACACAGGCCGGTCAGCGCCATGCCGATGACGATGACGAGCACAAGGCTGACCTCGGCGGCCGCGAAATAGGCCAGTGTGGGCAGCCGGCGCAGGCGCTCGGTGTAGCCGGCGAGGAAGACGCCGCGCTCATACGCGATGGTGAGGACGCCGATGCAGGCCCCGTAGAGGATGCCCGCGACCGTCGGGCCGTCGGCGAACAGGAGGCCGTGCAGGGCGCCGAACGAGGCGCTGACAGCGGCGATGATGATCCAGAAGGTTGCGGCGCCGTACGACATCGTCTTCCTCGGCTCGGGAACGATATCGTATGGATGACCGAGCAATAACGGCCATACAATGATGATCAGGAACTTGGCAGCGCCGGGCAGACGGGCGTCGTGCGGCAGCACACGAGGCGACGTCGTGAACAGGGGGGTTCCGATGCCTACACGGCCTCGTCGGGTATGAACAAGTATGATAAATTCATACACAGCGAGCCAGCCGTTGAGGATGCCATGGCGCAGATCGAGCGCATGACGGTCGTCTTTCCCGAGCCGATGGCGGCGCAGATCCGCGCCGCCGTCGAGGCGGGAGAATATGCGACGACGAGCGAGGCGGTTCGCGATGCCGTCCGGCTGTGGTCGGACCGCCGGCAGACCCGCGCCAACGATCTTGAGCGGATGCAACAGGCCTGGGATGCAGGCAAGGCCAGTGGATCGGCCGGAGAGGCCGATTTCAAGGCGTTGAGACAAGAAGCCCGTCAGCGCCTCGCCGAACTGCACGACGATTGTGATCGCTAGCTTCGCGTGGTCGAGATCGGCCCGAGAAGCTCTTCTCGACATCTATTTGGCGATCGGCATTCATAATCCGGACGCGGCCGAGCGCCTCTACGATCGCCTCGAGCAGCGAGCCGAGACGCTGCGACAGCATCCCAAGATGGGGCCGAGGCGCCCTGATATCCGACCAACGGCACGCGTTCTCGTGGAGCCGCCCTACCTTATCCTCTACGAAATCACGCCGGATACGGACGACGACCCCGTCGATGCCATTCAGATCGTCGCCGTTCTGGACGGTCGTAAGGACTTGAGCCTGGGGATCTGAGGAAGCCTACGCGAACACCCGCGTCACATCCCCCTCCCCCATCACCCGGCACTGCCCGGGTTCCAGGTCCGCCGGCAGGTCGAGCGCCCCGACCCGATCCCGGTGCAGGACCGTGACGTGGTTGCCGACCGCCGCGAACATCCGCCGGACCTGGTGGTAGCGGCCTTCCGTCAGGGTGACGGCGGCGCTCGTCGGGCCATGGACCTCCAGGATCACCGGCAGCAGCGGCTTCTCCTCGCCCTCCAGCATCAGCGTGCCGGAGGAGAAGATCGCGCCCTCGTCGCCGCGCAACGGGCGGTCGAGCGTCACCTGGTAGCGCTTCGACACACTCGCCTTCGGCGAGATGATCCGGTGCAAGAGCGCGCCGTCGTCGGTCAGCAGCAGGAGCCCCGAGGTCTCCTTGTCGAGGCGGCCGACGGTGGAGAGCGGCGGCTCGCGGCGGCGCCAGCGTGGCGGCAGCAGGCTGTAGACCAGCGCGCCGGCCTCCTTGTGCGAGCAGGTCACGCCGAGGGGCTTGTGCAGCATCAGCGCCACGCCCGGCAGCGGGTCGAGGTTCTTGCCGCTGACGGTGAGGCGGGCCGGCAGGTCCGGGTCGAGGGCGATGCGCTGGTCGGCGTCGCGCAAGGGCGCGCCGTCGAGCACCACCTTGCCGGCCCGGGCGAGCATCTGGATCTCGCGGCGCGAGCCGTAGCCGAGATTGGCGAGCAGCCGGTCGAGCCGGACCGACGCCACCTTCGCCTTCGCGCTCATCGCCCGCGGCTCATTTGCGCGCCTCGTGGATCTTGTAGCCGTGGGCGGCGGCCCGCTGCGTCACCTCCTTGAACACCTCGCCCAGCGTCGCCTCGTAGGGAAGATGGGTGTTGGCGGTGAGCCACAGCGTCCCGCCCGGCCGCAAGGCGGCGGCGGCGCGGCGGATGAAGGCCTGGCCCAGCGTCCGGTCCTCGGCGCCGCCATCGTGGAAGGGCGGGTTCATCACCACGAAGTCGAGGCGCTCCGGCACCGCGCCGGCGTCCCGGGCATCGGCCCATGTCACCGTCACGCGGGGATCGTCGACGTTGCGCCGGGAGGCCTCGACGGCCCGGCGGTCGTTGTCGACGAGCGCGAGCGCGGTCACCTTCGGCGAGGCCAGCACGGCGTGGGCGAGGATGCCGAGGCCGCAGCCGAGATCGGCGCCGCGCCCGGACAGGGCCGGCATCGTCTCGATCAGCAGGGCGGTGCCGGGATCGATCCGGTTCCACGAGAAGATGCCGGGCTGCGTCCACAGGCCGAGGCCGTCGTCGCGCCGCGGCGCGCCCTCGCCGATCGCCTCGTCGAGCCCGGTCGGCGCGTCGGGCCGCGATGTCCGGACGATGCGGTGGTGGCTCTTCGCGCTCTCGTCGAGGCGGCAGCCGAAGCCGGAGAGTTCGCGGGCGAGCCGGGAGCCGCCCCGGTCCTTCGGGGCGAGCACGGTGAGGCTTGCGCCGGGCGCGAGCGCCCGCAAGGCCAGCGCCAGCACGTGGCGCCGCTCCAGGGTGCCGGGCGGGGCCAGCACGGTCAGGCCGGGCAGCGAGCCGGGGGCCAGCTCCTCCAGGGCGGTGCCGCCGGGCAGCAGCGGCGAGAGCTGGACGGCGCCCTCCGGCACCTCGGCGAGTTCGGCGGGCGGGTGTCCGTAGACGCCCGGGCGGGGGGAGATCGGATCGGTCACAGGAATCAGCCGCGCGGGAATTCCAGGCCCATCTCGCGGTAGCGCTCCGGATCGTCGGCCCAGTTCTCCCGCACCTTCACGAACAGGAACAGGTGGACCTTCGCCTCCGCCGCCTCGGCGATGTCGATCCGGGCGGCCTGGCCGATGGCCTTGATGGTCTGGCCGCCCTTGCCGAGCACGATCTTCCGCTGGCTCTCGCGCTCGACGAAGATGGTCTGCTCGATCCGCACCGAACCGTCGGGCCGGACCTGCCACTGGTCGGTCTCAACGGTCGAGGAATAGGGCAGTTCCTCGTGCAGCCGGTCGTAGATCTTTTCGCGCGTGATCTCGGCGGCGAGCATCCGCAGCGGCGCGTCGGAGACCTGGTCCTCGGGATAGAGCCAGGGGCTCGGGGGCATCCGGGTCGCGAGCTCGCGGCGCAGGTCGTCGACCCCGTCGCCGGTCAGCGCCGAGATCATGAAGATGCGCTCGAACGGGACCCGCTCGTGGAGCGCGGCGGCGAGCGCCAGCAACTTCTCACGGGGCATCAGGTCGATCTTGTTGAGCACCAGGTATTTCGGGCGCTTCAGCTCCGGCATCCGGTTGAGGATCGCGTCGACCTCCTCGTCCACCCCCTTGCGGGCGTCGATCAGCAGGCAGACCGCATCGGCATCGGCGGCCCCGCTCCAGGCCGAGGTCACCATCGCCCGGTCGAGGCGGCGCTTGGGTGCGAAGATGCCGGGCGTATCGACCAAGACGATTTGGGCCGACCCTTCCATGGCGATGCCGCGCACGAGCGCCCGGGTGGTCTGCACCTTGCGCGAGACGATCGACACCTTGGTGCCGACGAGGCTGTTGAGCAGGGTCGACTTGCCGGCATTCGGCACCCCGATCAGGGCGACGAAGCCCGCGCGGGTATCCTTGGGGGGAGTGGTGTCGGCGGGAGCGCTCGGGAGCGCGCCGTCATCCTCGGTCTCGGGTGTGGTGTCGTCGTCGGTCATTCTGGTTGCTCCCCGGGTTCGTCCCCGGTCCACAGCCCCTCGCGCACCAGCAGATCGCGCGCGGCCGTCTGCTCGGCCAGGCGCTTCGAGCCGCCGATGCCGATGCCGGGCGCGACGCCGGTGACCCGGGCCTCGATACGAAATTGCGGGGCATGGTCGGGCCCGGCCCGCTCCACCACCGCGTAGGTCGGCGTCGGCCAGCCTTGCGACTGCGCCCATTCCTGCAACGCCGATTTCGGGTCGCGGCTGCGCGTCCCCTCCGTCTGGCGGTCGGCCTCGAAGGCGCGGTCGATCACCGCCTTGGCGGCGCCGTAGCCGGCATCGAGGAAGATCGCCCCCAGGATCGCCTCGCAGACATCGGCGAGGATCGCCGCGTTGCGGCGCCCGCCGCCATGGACCTCGCCGCCGCCGAGATTGAGATGCGGGCCGACCTCCCAGGCCTGGGCCACCATGGCGCAGCTCTCGCGCCGCACCAGGCTCGACAGGCGCCGCGACAGGTCGCCCTCGTCGGCGCCCGGTAGGGCGTTGTAGAGCCCGTCCGCCACCGCGAGCCCGAGCACCCGGTCGCCGAGGAATTCGAGGCGCTGGTAGCTGCCCTTCCCGTTCGTGGCGCTGACATGGGTGAGCGCCCGGACCAGGAGGTCTCGGTCGGCGAAATGGTGGCCGATGCGCTCCTCCAGCACCGAGAGGTCGGGTCGGCGCCGCATCCCGCGCTTGCGCCGCGGCGGGGCGTCGCCTGCGCCGGTCACCGGCGGTTCGGCCTGCGGCATTGCGGCGTCGGCGTCGCTCACGCTCGTCACCTCCCGTCAGTGGATCGGCTTGAAGATCCGGTTCCAGCGCACCGTCCAGGGCCAGTTCCAGATCTGCCAGGCGGCCGCGCCCTCGTCGATCGAGAAGAAGATCACCTCGGCCCGGCCGATCAGATTCTCGTAGGGCACGTAGCCGACATTGCCGAGGTCGCGGGAATCGGTGGAGTTGTCGCGGTTGTCGCCCATCATGAAGAAGTGGTCCGGCGGCACGGTATAGACCTGGGTGTTGTCCCACAGGCCGCGGTCGCCGTCGCGCTCGATGATCTCGTGGGTGACGCCGTTGGGCAGGGTCTCGCGGTATTGCGGCACCAGGGTCGGCTGGCCGAAGGCATCGGTGGTCGAGTAATCGGCGATGCGCTCGCGCTTCACCGGCCGGCCGTTGATGTTGAGCACGCCCTCGATCACCTGAATCCGGTCACCCGGCAGGCCGATCACCCGCTTGATGTAGTCGGTGGCGTTGTCCTTGGGCAGCTTGAAGACGACGATGTCGCCCTGCTTCGGGGAGGCGCCCCAGATCCGCCCCTTGGCCTCGAACGGCAGGTACTCGCTCAGGGGCAGGGAGTACTTCGAATAACCGAGGGAGTACTTCGAGACGAAGAGGTAGTCGCCGATCAGCAGGGTCGGGATCAGCGAGCCGGACGGGATGTTGAACGGCTGGAACAGCAGGGTGCGGACCACCAGCGCGATCAGCAGCGCCTGGGCGCCGACCTTGACGGTCTCCTTGATCGAGTCCCAGAGGCCGGCGTCCTTGCCGCGTTTCAGGTCCTGGTCCGTGCGTGCGCGATCCATGCTCGTTCTCTCCGGCGGTCCGTGCAGCTATCGCCTGGGCACCCGCCGTGGGCACGCGGCCGGCTGTTTGCGCGGTGCGGGGGGTCTAGACCAACGCTTGCCCGCCCGCAACGCGCCGAGGCAGACGGGCGCGAATCACCTTCGGACGGGCCGCTACCCCTCCGGCAGCGCCTCGATGATGACGAAGGCCTGGGCCAGCGGCGGGTCGTCGGTGAGCGTGACGTGCACCACCGGGCGGTGGCCCGGCGGGATCAGGGCGGCGAGGCGTTCCGCCGCGCCGTTGGTGAGGCGCAGGGTCGGCCGGCCGCCGGGGAGGTTCACCACTTCCATGTCGCGCCAGAACACGCCGTGGCTCATGCCGGTGCCGAGCGCCTTGGAGCAGGCCTCCTTGGCGGCGAAGCGCCGCGCATAAGACGGGGCACGGGCGGCGCGCCGGTCGCTGCGGGCGCGCTCGCCCTCGGTGAACACCCGGTGGGTGAAGCGGTCGCCGAAGCGCTCCAGCGAACGCTCGATGCGGCGGATGTCGCAGAGATCGGAGCCGATGCCGACGATCATGCGGCGGTCCCGGGACGGGCGGCGTCCATCGCGGCCCGCATCGCCCGGATCGCCGGGGCGAGGCCATCGAAGATCGCCTCCGCCATCAGCGCATGGCCGATATTCAGCTCGCGCACTTGGCGGAGAGCCGCCACCGGACCGACGCTGTCGAGGGTGAGGCCGTGGCCGGCATGGATCTCGAGCCCCAGCGCGCTGCCATGCTCGGCCGCCCGGGCGAGGCGGGCGAGCTCGGCCCGGATCCGGCCTTCGTCCCCCTCGATCACCGCCTCGCAATAGGTCCCGGTATGCAATTCGACCACGGGAGCGGCGAGCGCCCGGGCCGCCTCCATGACGTGGATCTCGGGCTCGACGAAGAGCGAGACCCGGATCCCCGCCTCGTTGAGGCGCACTATGGCAGGCGCCAGGTGCTCGCGCCCGCCGACGATGTCGAGCCCGCCCTCGGTGGTGCGCTCCTCGCGCTTCTCCGGCACCAGGCAGGCGGCATGGGGCCGGAAGTGCAGGACGATTCCCATCATCTCGTCGGTCACCGCCATCTCGAAATTGAGCGGGCGGTCGATCTCGCGGCGCAGCCGCTCCATGTCGGCATCGCGGATGTGGCGCCGATCCTCGCGCAGATGGGCGGTGATGCCGTCCGCCCCGGCCGCGACCGCGACGTGCGCCGCGCGCACCGGATCCGGCATCGTGCCGCCGCGGGCGTTGCGCAGGGTGGCGACGTGATCGACGTTGACGCCGAGGCGGAGGGGGGAGACGGACATCGGCGGCGTTCTCGGGGCGGCTTCTCGGGAGGGACTGTCTCGGGGACACCCGCGATGTAGCGTCGCCCGCCCGCCCCCGCCAGCCGCCCGTATGGCGGAACAACACTCCCCGGG
This sequence comes from Methylobacterium sp. SyP6R, assembly GCF_019216885.1. Taxonomy (NCBI): domain Bacteria; kingdom Pseudomonadati; phylum Pseudomonadota; class Alphaproteobacteria; order Hyphomicrobiales; family Methylobacteriaceae; genus Methylobacterium; species Methylobacterium synurae. Next base: position 6,248,104 of record NZ_JAAQRC020000001.1, read on the forward strand.
AAAGCGCGCGCGAGCCGGGCATCCGCCTGGACAACCTCGCCCGCGGCGCCGCACTGTGCTGTTTCCGCGGCGCGGATCCGGATACCCGTCCGGTGCAAGGCCCCGCCGCGACAACCCGACGACCGATGCTCGGGCGGGCCGCCGCGCCTGCCCCGGAGGCCCACGATGTCTGCTCGACGGCTCGACCGCGGCGGTGATGCGCCCGCCCGGCTGCCCCTGCCGCCCCGCCCCCACAACTTCGCCGCGTTCGTCCCGCATCCGGACCTCCCGCCTCCGGAACCGTCGGCCCTGGCCGCGGTTTCCGGGGGGACGCGTCGTGTGACCCTGCGTGAGGCCCGCTTGCCCGCATCACTACCCGGAACCCTGCGGATGCTGCTGGCAGCCTGCACGCTCTCCGCCGTGACGGCGGCGCACGCCCAGCAGGGCTCCGCCCCGGCCGACGCGCAGAAGCCTCCGGCAGCGGCCACCTCGGCTCCCGCTCCCGCCGCTCAGGCGCCCGTGGCACAACCGCAAGCGCCTGCGGCACAGCCACAAGCGCCTGCGGCACAGCCACAAGCGCCCGCGGCGCAAGCTCCGGCGAACCCCGCCCCCGCGGCGCAGGCCCCGGCAGTGCCGCACGGCACGCCCGCCACGGTCCTCGACACCCAGGATTACGACGGCGTCCTCGGCAAGCCGGTGCGCAGCGCCGCGGGCGAGGATATGGGCCGGATCATCGACATCATCGTCGACAAGGACGGCAAGCCCCGCGCGGCGATCATCGATTTCGGCGGCTTCCTCGGGGTCGGCTCGCGCAAGATCGCGGTGGATTGGCGCGCCCTGCACTTCTCGGCCGACAACAAGCCCGGCCGCGCGGTGCTCCAGCTCAACCGCAACCAGGTCCGGGTCTCGCCGGAATACAAGCCCGGCGACCCGATCGTGGTGCTCGGCCCGGCCGGCCCGGTGCCGCCGCCGGCCTCGTCTGCCGCGGCAGCCCCTGCTTCACCCGCCCCCGCCGCGCCGCCGGTGGCGACTCCCGCCGCACCCCCGGCTTCGCCGCCGGCGGCGGCCGCGCCGGCTCCCGACGCCGACCAGGCCGCCTCCCGCAACCCGCCGGACAAATGACGCGACCGCGCCAGGCCCACCGCTCCCTCGCCCACCGCGACCGGGAAGCGTCCCGCTCCGAGATGCGGCAGGATCCCCGGCCTGATCCCCGCCAGGATTCCGCCCGGGACCGGGCGGGCGCCTCTCCGGGCCGGCGCGGGGAGAAGCCGGCGCCGTCGCTCACCAGCAGCCGCGGGCTCGACGCGTTCACGTTCTTCGTCGCCAACCTGCAGACGGGCTTCGGCCCGTTCGTGGCGGTGTACTTCACCTCGCAGAGCTGGACCCAGTCCGATATCGGGCTGGTTCTCACCATCGGCGGGCTGTTCAGCCTGTTCGGGCAGGTGCCCGGCGGCGCCTTCGTCGACTGGGTGACCTCGAAGCGCTTCGTCGCCGCCCTGTCGGTGGCGGTGATCGGCCTGTCGGCCGCCGGTCTCGCCCTTTTCCCGACCTTCCTGATCGTGGCGCTCTCGATGGCGGCGCACTCGATCGCGAGTTGCACCCTCACCCCGGCCATCGCGGCGATCAGCCTCGGCCTCGTCGGCCATGCGGGCTTGGGCGAACGGCTCGGGCGCAACGCCCGCTTCTCCTCGATCGGCAACGCGCTCGCCGCCGCCGGCATGGGCGCCTGCGGCTACTACCTGTCGAGCGAGGCGGTGTTCTACGTCACGGCGGCGCTCGCCCTCCCGACGCTCGCCGCCCTGTGGTTCGTGCGCGCGAGCGAGATCGACCTGGTGCGCCCGCAGGCTCCGGAGGGCGAGAGAGCGCCCGGCGGCTGGGAGAGCCTGAAGCTCGTGGTGACCAACCGGGCGCTCCTATGCTTTGCCGCCTGCATCACCCTGTTCTTCGTCTCCAACGCGGCGATGCTGCCGCTGGTCGGCAGCGTGCTCACGGTGCGGGCGAGCCACACCGCCACCATCCTGATCGCCGCCTGCATCATGGCCCCGCAGCTGGTGATGGCGCTGATCGCCCCGGCGGTGGGACGAGCCGCCCAGGCCTATGGACGGCGCCCGCTCCTCATCCTGGGCTTCGCCGCCCTGCCGATCCGCGGCCTGCTCTTCGCCTATACGGACGCCCCCGAATTGCTGGTGGCGGTGCAGGTCTTCGACGGCATCTCGGCCGCGGTGCTCGGCGTGATGGTGCCGCTCGTCGTGGCCGACTGCACCCGCGGCACCGGCCGGTTCAACATGGCGCTCGGGGCGGTGGGCACCGCGATGGGCCTGGGCGCTGCGGCCAGCACCACCCTGTCGGGCTACATGGCCGACCATTTCGGCTCCCACGCCGCCTTCGTGGGCCTCTCGGCGGTGGCCTTCCTGGCGCTGATCCTGGTGGTGGCGATCATGCCGGAGACGAGGCGGGCCCAGGCGCGCTGAGAAGGCATGTCGAGACCGGGCGGAACGGCTGTGTGCAGCGCAACGCCGCTCAACTCCCGTTCAGAAACGACGGATTAGACAGCGGGCAGCACCTTTCGCCTGCAACACATGGCGACGCTTGCGCGTTGCGAGAAGCGGGTGGGGCTTGCGGGTTCGTGCGGAGAGGCTGCGGCGGGATTCTTGCATCCCGTCCCTCTCCCGACCGCGGGTCGCACGCGTGCGAAGAACCGGGATCGATCGCCACGATGGATGACCTCAGCGCGTACGCCAACCGGCCCTGGCACTTCCTGGCCCGTTACCTGCGCCGCCGGATCGTGCCCCACGCGGCCATCCTGGTCGCGGTGCTCGGTGCCGTGGCCTGCTCGGTCAGCACCCAATACGGACTGAAGGGCGTGGTCGACGCCCTCGGCAAGGGCCCCGAGAACAACCACCTGATCTGGCCGGCCCTGACCGTGCTGATCTGCTTCATCGCCGCCGACAACATGCTGTGGCGGGTGGCGAGCCTGATCGCCAGCTTCACCTTCGTGAAGGTCACCGGCGACATCCGCCGCGACCTGTTCCAGCACCTCACCGGCCACTCGCCGTCCTATTTCGCGGACCGGCAGCCCGGCACGCTGGCCAGCCGCATCACCGCGACCTCGAACGCGATCTTCACCGCCGAGAACATGTTCGTCTGGAACGTGATGCCGCCCTGCGCGGCGGCCTTCGGCGCGATCCTCTTCGTCAGCAGCGTCAGCGTGACGATGGCACTCGGCCTGCTCGTCATCTGCGGCGGCGTGGTCGTGCTGATGTTCCGCATCGCCGCCGCCGGCAAGCCGCTGCATCACGACTTCGCCGAGAAGGCCGCCGCCGTCGACGGCGAGATGGTCGATCTCGTGAGCAACATGCCGCTCGTGCGGGCCTTCTCGGCCTACAAGCGCGAATTCGCCCGCTTCGACCAGACCATCGGCACCGAGATGACGGCGCGCCGCCGCTCGCTCCTCTACCTCGAGCGCCTGCGGATCATGCATGCCCTCATCACGGTCGCGGCGGTGCTCGGCCTGCTCTACTGGGCGATCCAGATGTGGCAGCAGGGCGCCGCCACCGCCGGCCAGGTGGTGCTGGTCTGCACGCTCGGCATCACCATCCTGGCGGCGACCCGCGACCTCGCCGTGGCCCTCGTCGACGTCACCCAGCACACCGCCCGCCTGTCGGAGGCCCTGCGCACGCTGCTCCAGCCGCACGACCTGCGCGACCACCCGGAAGCCAAGCCCCTCGTCGGCGAGGGCGCCCGCATCACCTTCGAGAGCGTGGCGTTCAACTATCCGGACGGCCGCGAGGTGTTCGGCGAGTTCAACCTCGACATCCAGCCCGGCCAGCGCGTCGGCCTCGTCGGCCGCTCAGGCGGCGGCAAGTCGACCCTGTTCACCCTGCTCCAGCGCTTCTACGATCCGCAGAAGGGCCGCATCCTGATCGACGGCCAGGATATTGGCCGGGTCACGCAGGAATCGCTTCGCGAGGCGATCACCGTGGTGCCGCAGGACATCTCGCTGTTCCACCGCTCCTTGCGCGAGAACATCCGCTACGGGCGGCCGGATGCCAGCGACGAGGACGTGTGGGCCGCGGCTGCGGCCGCCCGCTGCACCGACTTCATCAACGACCTGCCGGGCGGCTTCGACACGATCGTGGGCGACCGCGGCGTGAAGCTCTCGGGCGGCCAGCGCCAGCGCATCGCGGTGGCCCGCGCGATCCTGAAGGACTCGCCGATCCTGCTCCTCGACGAAGCCACCTCGGCGCTCGACACCGAGTCGGAAGAGGCGATCCGCGAGGCGCTCGGCAACCTGATGAAGGGCCGCACGGTGATAGCCATCGCGCACCGGCTCTCGACCCTGAAGGACTTCGACCGGATCGTCGTGCTCGACGGCGGCCAGGTGATCCAGGACGGCGCGCCCGACCGCCTGGTCCATCTCGACGGGTTCTACCGCGACCTGATCCAGCGCGAGACGATCAAGCTGTCGCGCGAGGCGGCGTAAGCCGAGTCCCGCGTCACGCACCGGTCTTCTCTGAAGGCCGCGCCCGTTAAACCCTCCCCCCCTCTGCGGGGGAGGGTGGGCTGCGGAGCAGGCCGGGAGAGGGGCAGCGCGACGCTGATCCAGGTGGCGCCCTGCATGAAGGGCGCGACCTTTCCGGAAGCGTGGTTCCCCTCTCCCGGCCCCTGCTGACGCTGGGTCCACCCTCCCCCGCAGAGCTAGCGTGTTCACACATCTCGGTTTGAACGCTTCTCCCTTTGAAAGTAGAGCGCCTCTCCTCTCCCTTGTGGGGAGGAGTTGGAGGTGGGGGTGGTGCCGGAGGAGACTCGGCGGTGCCTCCTGCACCACCCCCACCCCTAGCCCCTCCCCACAAGGGGGAGAGGAAAGCGCGCTTACCTTCAATGGGTTAGCATTCAGGGGAGAAGTGTGAATCCGCTAGTGTCCTGGCACTGAAGTTCGGCAATGAACGAGGTTATGTGTCCGCGAGCTGCGCGGTTCGGAGGCAGAAGCGCTCGACCGAGGCGATGATCTGTTCGGCGGACTTGGTCCAACGAAACGGCTTGGGATCGGCGTTGTGCGCTTTCAGGAAGGCGTTGATCGCCTGCTCCAGGTCCTCGACGCTGCGATAGACGCCGCGCCGGATTTCACGCTCGGTCAGCAGGGCGAAGAAGCGTTCGATCTGATTGAGCCAGGAGGCGCTGGTGGGCGTGTGATGCACCTGCCAGCGCGGCCGGCGTGCCAGCCACTCCCGCACCTCGGGCGTGGTGTGGGTGGCGTAGTTGTCCATCACCAGATGCACGTCGAGATCGGTGGGCACGTTGACCTCGATCGTGTCGAGGAAGGTGAGGAACTCGCTGGCGCGATGGCGCGGCTGGCACTGCCCGATCACCCGCCCGGTGGCGATGTCGAGCGCGGCGAACAGGGACGTCGTGCCATGGCGCTTGTAGTCGTGGGTGCGCCGCTCGATGTCGCCCGGCTGGAGCGGTACCACGGGCTGCGACCGATCGAGCGCCTGGATCTGGCTCTTCTCGTCGACACACAGCACGACGGCACGGGTCGGCGGATCGAGGTAGAGCCCGACGATATCACGGACCTTGCCGACGAAGTCGGGGTCGGTGGAGAGCTTGAAGGTCTTGGTGCGGTGCGGCTTGAGCCCGAAGGCGTGCCAGATGCGCTGGACGCTGGTGTGGGAGAGGCCGTGGCGTTTGGCGATCAGGCGCGAACTCCAGTGCGTGGCGCCCTCGGGCCTGCGTTCCAGGGTGTCGAGCACGAGGGCCTCGACCGCGTCATCGTCGATGCGACGGGGAGCGCCGCTGCGGGGTTGATCGTAGAGCCCCTCGACGCGGTCGCGCAGGAAGCGGTTGCGCCACTTGCTGACAGTCGCCGGATCGAGGGCGAGATCGGCCGCGATGGCTTTGTTGGAGGCGCCCTCGTCGGCCAGCAGCAGGATGCGGGCACGCGTGGCCAGGCCTTGCGCGGTCTTGCGACGCTCCGCCCATTTCTCCAGGGCGCCGCGCTCGGCCGGGCTCAGGTTGACCGCAGGCAGGGGACGAGGCATCGGTGCCCTCCGTGGCAGGATCCTCCCCTACAACGTTCGTCGCCGAACTTTAGTGCCAGGACACTAGCAGCCTGTCGGATTGGGACGCAAAACGTAATAAAAATTCACAAAACCGGATAGAATGGCAATAATAATTCTATGTCATGTTCGCTTGCATTCATTTATTGCGCTAACAGGTGATTTTTAGCGCCAATCCGACAGGCTGCTAGCCCCGCAGAGGGGGGAGGGTCTGTGCGCGCGGGCGTCGAGACTCCACCCACGACGTGCGTCACCGCACAAATCCGACGCCCCCGTCTCAATCGGGCATGCGGGATTTGTGCGATGCGGTGAACCTTCCGCTGGGTTCGTGGTTCTATCCCGGAGCCGCCCGCCGCCGAGGACGCGCTGGCGCGTCCTTTGCAATGCAGCGGGCTCCACTCATCCCGGGACTACGAGGACCTTCGATGCTGAAGACCATCACCTACGCGATGATCGGTGTCCTGGCCTGCGGGCTGGTGGTGGCCGTGGTCGGCGCCTCCGGCGCCATCGGGGGCTGACGAGACATCAAGCGAGGCCCGTCCCGGGGGGACGGGCCTCGCCCTCATTTTTCCCGGAAGGCGCGCGCGACCTGGTCGGCGAGCGGCTTGGTGAAGAAGCTCAGCACCGTGCGGCTTTCTGTCTGGATGAAGGCCTCGACCGGCATGCCGGGGGTGAGGCGCACCGCGCCGAGGCGCTTCATCTCGGCGTCGGACACCGCGACGCGGGTGGTGTAGGCGCTCTGGCCGGTGCGCGGATCGGTGGTCAGGTCCGGAGAGATCCGCGAGACCGTCCCCATGACGACCGGCGTGGTGCGCTGGTTGAAGGCCGAGAATCGCAGCGACGCCGCCTGCCCGACATGGACCTGGTCGATGTCCTGCGGTGCGAGCTTCGCCTCGACGGTCAGGTGATCGGCCGTCGGCACGATCTGCATGATCTCGGCGCCGGGCGCCACCACGCCGCCGACCGTATGGACCGCGAGCTGGTGGACGAGGCCGTCCTGCGGCGCGCGGATCTCGACCCGCCGCAGCTGGTCCTCGGCGGTGATGCGCCGCTCGGCATATTCCGACACCTTGCTGCGGATCTCGGCGAGCTCCTTGCCGACCTCGGTGCGCAGATCCTGGTCGATCTGCAGGATCTGCAGCCGCGTCTCGGTGATCCGGCCGCGCACCTGGGCGATGGTGGAGACCAGCGTCCCCTTCTCGCCCTCGAGCCGGGCGAGGTCGCGTTCGAGCGCGCTCACCCGCTGGATCGGCACCAGCTTCTTCTCCCACAGGTCGCGCACCCCGCCGAGCTCCCGCTCGATCAGGGTGATCTCCCGGACCTTGGCGGCGATCTGCTCGTCGAGGCCGCGGATCTGCTCGTCGAGCTGGCCGACGCGCTCGGCAAGCTGCGACTTCTGGCCCTCGCGGGCGCTCGCCCGGGTCTGGAACAGGCGGCGCTCGCCGTGCATCAGGCTGGCCACCACCGGATCGGCGGACCGGCCCATCAGCTCGGCCGGGAAGGCGACGTCGGCGGCGCCGTCGCGCTCGGCGTCGAGGCGGGCCCGGCGGGCGGTCGCTTCGTCGATCGAGCGGGTGACGATGGCGAGGTTGGCTTGCAGCACCGTCTCGTCGAGGCGCAGCAGCACGTCCCCGGCGGAGACCCGGTCGCCGTTCTTCACCTTCAGCTCGCCGACGACGCCGCCGGTCGGGTGCTGCACCTTCTTGACGTCGGATTCGACCACCAGCGAGCCGGCGGTGACGACGGCGCCGGAGAACTCGGCCGTTGCGGCCCAGCCGCCGGCACCGACGAACAGGAGGGCACCGCCGATCGCGCTGGCCAGCAGGTGGCGGCGGATCGAGGCTTGGGTCTCGGGGGTGATCGGGCTCATCACGCGCGCCCTCCCTGGGCGACCTTGAGGGTGAAGCCGGGCGCGAAGCTCGCCGAGCCGGCGTGCATCGGCTGCATCGGGCGCGGCCGGTTGAGGGCGGGCAGGACTTCGTCGCGGGGGCCGAGCGCCTGGACGCGGCCATGGGCCATCACCATCACCTGGTCGAGCGCGGCCAGCGCGCTCGGCCGGTGGGCGACCACCACCACGATGCCGCCACGGGCCCGCACCCCGGCGATCGCCTCGGTGAGCGCCGCCTCGCCCTCCTGGTCGAGATTCGAGTTCGGCTCGTCGAGCACCACCAGGAAGGGATCGCCGTAGAGGGCGCGGGCGAGAGCCAGGCGCTGGCGCTGGCCGGCCGACAGCAGCGCGCCGCGCTCGCCGATCTGGGTCTGGTAGCCCTCGGGCAGGGCGAGGATCAGGTCGTGGACCCGGGCGGCCTTGGCCGCCGCGATGATCCCGTCGGCCTCGGCCCCCGGCCGGAAGCGCGCGATGTTGGCCGCCACGGTGCCGGGAAACAGCTCGACCTCCTGCGGCAGGTAGCCGACATGGCGGCCGAGATCCTGCGGCCGCCACTGGTCGAGGCGGGCGCCGTCGAGGCGCACCGCGCCGCGAGCCGCCGGCCAGATCCCGACGATAAGCCGGGCAAGCGACGACTTGCCCGAGGCGCTGTGGCCGACGATGCCGAGCCCCTGCCCGGCGGTGAGCGACAGGCTGACGTCGAGGGCGGTGAGGCGCTGCCCGCCGGGCGGGCCGACGCTCGCCTGCTCGACGGTGAGCGCCTCGCGCGGCGCCGGCAGGGTCAGGCCCTCCGGCTCCGCGCCGGCCGCGTTCAAGGCCGCGCCGAGGTGGCGCCAGCATTCGCGGGCGGCGGAGAAGGTCTTCCAGTAGCCGATCGCCTGGTCGATCGGCGCCAGCGCCCGGGCGCTCAGGATCGAGCCGGCGATGATGACGCCGGCGGTGGCCTCCTGGCGGATCACCAGGAAGGCGCCGACGCCGAGCACCGCCGATTGCAGGATCACCCGCAGCACCTTCGAGGTGTTGTGGATCGCCCCCGTGATCTCGGCGGTGCGCTCCTGGGTGGCGTGCGAGGCGGCGTTGACCCGGGTCCAGAGGCCGGCGAGGTCGGGCTCCATGCCCATCGCCCGCACGGTCTCGGCGTTGCGCCGGCTCGCCTCGGCGACGAAGCCGCGGGCGGCCGCGGCCTCGCGGGCGTCGCGGGCGTGGTGGCGGGTCAGGATCTCGGCGAGCGCCGTCAGACCGACGAGCGCGAGCGCCCCGAGGAGCGCGGTGAAGCCGATCCAGACGTGGAAGGCGAAGAGCAGGCCGAGATAGACCGGGACCCAGGGCAGGTCGAACAAAGCCCCCGGGCCGCCGCCGGCCAGCGCGGAGCGGATCTGGTCGAGGTCGCGCATCGGCCTGAGGCCGTCGGCCTCCGCCCGGCCGCGCAACGGCAGGGTGACGACGGCGCGGAAGACGTTCCGGCTCAAGGATTCGTCGAACGCCTTGCCGGCGCGGAGCAGCAGGCGCGACCGGATCAGGTCGAAGTAGCCCTGGCCCAGATAGAGCACCAGCACGATCAGGCTCAGGCCCACCAGCGTCGGCACGCTGCGGCTCGGGATCACCCGGTCGTAGACTTCGAGCATGTAGAACGAGCCGGCGAGCGCCAGCAGGTTCACGGCGCCGCTGAGCGCCGCGACGCCGATGATGACGTGGCGCAGCCGCGCCAGGGCCGCGACCATCGGCGGGGCCGAGGCGGCCCGGGACCGCCCGAGGCCGAAGGCCGTCAGGGCGTCCTGGCGGAAGCCGTCCTCGCCGGGCACCGCTGGTCCGGGCTCGGCTTGCCCGGCGGGGGCGAAGCGGCCGCGCAGCCGGTCCAGGGCCGGCGCGGTCAGGTTGCGGGCGCGCCGGACGGCGAGGGAGAAAGGCGAGTCGAGGGATGTCACGGGGTGGCTGGGCTCCGTTCGGCGGCGCGCGGCAACGGGCCCGGATCGGGGCAGGCGGCGCAGCGGATGCGAGAGGGACGCACGAAGGCCCCGCCCGCCGGTTGAGCGGGCGGGGCCGTCACGCCCCTCAGACGAGGTAGTCGTGGAAGGTGAAGTGCTTGGCGCCGTTGCTCGCCAGCGTCAGGTGCGCGCTCGACACGTCGTGGCCGTCATAGGTGGCGCTGTCGACGTAGAGGTTACGGTCCTTCGCGTCCGTCCCGCCCCAGGCGTCGTTCAGGAACTTGACCGCCACGTCGTGGTCGCCCTGGCCCCAGTCGCCGCGCACCGAGATCAGGTCGGACTTGCCGGCGCTGTGCAGGGACTGCGCGGTCTGGACCCCGCCGATCTGCTTGCCGTCCACCGAGACGGTGTACTGCGCGTTGCCGTTATAGGCGTCCTGGCTGATCTTGAGCAGCAGCTGGTCGGAGCCGCTGCCGAGGCTGACGCTCGGCTGCGCGGTGGTGCCGGTCGTGCTGCCGGTCGTCGTGGTGGGGTGCGACGTGTCCGTCGTCGTGGTGGGGGCCGGCGCCGTGGTGGTGGTCGTGGGCGCGGGGGTCGTCGTGGTGGGGGCCGGGGCGGTCGTGGTCGTCGAACCGGTCACCGTGTGGTCGCCGCCGCCCGCCGGGGTCGCGGCGGTGTTGTTCGTCACCAGCTCGATATGCGAGCGGATGGCATCCATGTCCTTGAACAGGTTGTCGGCCTGTTGCTGGCTCACGCCGGTCTGGAGGTAGGCGAGCTGCATCGTGTTCGGGCCGGCGGTGTCGGTGACGTAGCCGCCGTAATCCTGGTAGGCCTTGGCCAGGGCCATGCCCTCGGCCGTGGTGATGCCGATCTTGGTCAGGTCGACGTCCTTGGGGATCGCGAACAGCGAGCCGAGCGGGATCGAGCCCGAGTAGCTGCTGCTGAAGCCGTCGGCGGAGGTCGCCGGCCAGACATAGGGGGTCTTGGCGGAGCCGGCCTGGGTCGTCGAGATCGCCATCGCCACGGCGTGGTCGATGTGGCCCGCATCGAGGTCCGACTTCTGGACGATGCCGCCCATCAGCGACATGCCGGCGGCGCGGATGCCCTCGTGCGCGCCCGGCACGTTGGCGATGCCGTCACCCGTCAGGGTGTTCTCGACGACGTAATTGGCGTGATAGCTGTTGGTGCCGGTCTTCGAGCCGAGCCAGGTCTCGATGTAGTGCTGGCCGTCCTCCGAGACGACGATCGCCCAGCCGTCGCCGGTCGCGAATTGCAGGGCGGCCGGCGTCTTCATCTGGAAGCTGCCGTTCATCGACGAGGTGTTGCCGTAGGTCCAGTCGGCGTTGGTGCCGCGGCTGTCGTAGTTCCAGGTCGCGATCGGATCGCTCGCGGTCGCCTGGTAGATCGGAATCGCGTCCTGGCCGATCCAGGTGTTCACGCCGGCCTGGTGCTGGATGGAGGCGGTCTGCGCTCCGGATGCAGCCTGGAACTGGGCGTTCGACCCAATCGGGGTGTTCCAAATGCTGCTCGGCGCAAAAGGCTGCGCGACCGTTTCATAAGCCATGTATCACTTCCAGATCTGTGGAACGGGTGCCGGACCGCAGGACGCGGCGGCATCGGTGCGTCATCGTGAGAAGATCAGCGCCCGACCGGGAGCCGATCCGATGTGCGAGGCGGACAATAAGTAGCAATGTTCGGGTGTCAAGCCTAGGTTAATGAATGTAGTCTTGGCGATACTTTATCAAATGATTCGGCGGAGAGCCGGGCAGGCCCGGTGATTCGCCGATGCTGGCCGATAAAATCTGCGCAGTGAATGGCGGCCGGTGCGGCTGTCGGCTGTCACCGCGCCAAGAGATACGGCGCGACAACTCTCAAGCTCGTGATGCAGTGCAGCAACTCGGCCGTATTGAGAGCGGGCGAATTGGTCGGCCCAGCTGTCTGGCCGTCTCCATCTGACGCCGTACATAAGATGAATGATCGTCCCGATAGGGGACATGGCTTGGCGGCCGGCGATCAGAGCCGGTGTTGAAGACAGCGAAGCTGCACGTCGATTGGACGGCGCATCGAATCCCGGCAGTCCAGTCCGACGGCGCCGGCAATCGGCTCGGACCCGATGACTGCGGGCACGAAGATAAACCAGAAATCCATACCTGCGACGACTTGCGAAAATCGCCCTATCCTTCGCGCCGCGCAGACCTGTCGCGGCGCGGACGGCCGACGACACAAACACCCCACGGACCAATCGTGAAGCACCGCCAAAAGGCGTAGGCGACAGTTGTCGTCGGCACCGAAAGGCTGTGTGCGCAGCGGGCTTAAGGCTCCTTCCACAATCCAGGCACAGGTGTGACATTGCCGTTCACCGCGAATCTTTCTTGTCGAAAGCAGACGCCATGCTCTATTCCGACGAGACGACCGTCGATCCGGCGCTCAACGCCGTTCAGACCGGCGGCAATGCATCGCCCTCGACACCCGGAGCGGTCGAGCCGGCCGCCAAGACGAGTGCGACCGGGACGGGCGCAGCGGAGGATCCGGCCTCCGCCGGCAAGGTCGCGGCGCTCCTCGGCGCGGCGCCGGTCGGTTCGAGCGGCACGCCGGACGCAGGCGCCCCCGCCCCGGCCCTCAAGGACCTTACAGTAAAGCCGGGTCCGGCCGCGGCCTCGAACGCGATCTTCTGCTGCGGCACCTGCGGCTACGTGAATTGCCCGAGCCGGATCCTCGACCTGCCGTCGAGCACCATCCTGTCGGCGAGCGGGCAGTTGCCCGGCTACGGCAGCAGCGCCCCGATGGGCGCCGTCACCACCCTGCCCGGCGGGGCGGAGACCGCCGCGACCGGCCCGACCAAGTCCCAGATCGCGACGTTGAGCGGCCCGATCACCAGCGCGGTGGCCCCGACGAAGACCGCCACCACCAATACCCTGGCCCCCAACTCGCTGAGCGCCACCACGACGGCGACGGCCTCGACCACCAACAAGATCGTCCTGGAGAACCAGAAGGTCGGCAACCCGGTCAGCGAGTGGGGCATCAACGGCTCGGGCGACGACAACATCGAGGGATTCGCCACCGACATCAGCACCAACGTCGGCAAGACGGTCAACTTCAAGATCAACACCAACTCGAACAACTACCGGATCGACATCTATCGCCTCGGCTATTACGGGGGCTTGGGCGCGCGCAAGATCGACACGATCCAGCATACCGGGGTGCAGACCCAGCCGAACCCCTTGCGCGACGCGGCGACCGGGATGGTCGATGCCGGCAACTGGTCGGTCTCGGCGTCGTGGACTGTCCCGACCGATGCGGTCTCGGGCGTGTACATCGCCAAGCTGACGCGCCAGGACGGCACGGCGGGACAGAACGAGATCCCGTTCATCGTCCGGGACGATTCGAGCCACAGCGACATCATCTTCCAGACCTCGGACGAGACCTGGCAGGCCTACAATCCCTGGGGCGGAGCCAACTTCTACGGCGGCAACGGCCCGGCCACCGGCCAGGGCGCCGGCCGCGCCTATGCGGTGAGCTACAACCGGCCGATCACCACCCGCGGCGGCGGCCTCGCGGCCGGTCCTCAGGACTACATCTACGGCGCCGAGTTCCCGGCGATCATGTGGCTGGAGCAGAACGGCTACGACGTCTCGTACATGTCGGGCGTCGATGCCGATCGATACGGCAGCCTGCTCCTGAACCACAAGATGTACCTCGATGTCGGCCACGACGAGTATTGGTCGGGCCCGCAGCGCGCCAACGTCGAGGCGGCACGGGATGCCGGCGTCAACCTGTCGTTCTGGAGCGGCAACGAGGTCTATTGGCGTACGCGGTTCTCCAACAGCATCAGCAGCGACGCCACGCCGTACCGCAGCCTCGTCTCCTACAAGGAGACCTGGAGCGACAACCAGAACCTCGACCCGACCAACCAGTGGACCGGCACTTGGCGCGATCCCCGCGGGCCGGCCGGCACGATCGGCAACAACAAACCCGAGAATGCCCTGACGGGCACGATGTTCCAGGTCGACGCCTACGTGCTCGACACCATTCAGGTCCCGTACGACGACGCCAACCTGCGCTTCTGGCGCAATACCAGCGTCGCCAACCTGCAGCCGGGCCAGACCGCCTCGCTCAACAAGAACTATCTCGGCTACGAATGGGACGAGGCGCCCGACAACGCCACGGCGCCGGCCGGGCTGGTGCGCCTGTCCTCGACGACGATCGACGAGACGACCTATCTCCAGGATTTCGGCAACACCACCGGCAAGGGCACGGCGACCCACAGCCTGACGCTCTACCGCGCGCCGAGCGGCGCCCTCGTCTTCGGGGCCGGCACCGTCTACTGGTCCTGGGGCCTGTCGGCCAACCACGACAACGAGGCGACGCCGACCGATCCGCGGATCCAGCAGGCGATGGTCAACCTGCTCGCCGATATGGGCATCCAGCCCGCCACCCTCGACCCGAACCTCAAGCCCGCCACCGCCTCGACCGACCACACCGCGCCGACCTCGGCCATCACCACGCCGACGACGGGATCGAGCGTGACGGCCTTCACCCCGGTCACCATCACCGGCACCGCCAGTGATGCCGGCGGCGGGGTCGTCGCGGGCGTAGAGGTCTCGACCGACAACGGCGTCACCTGGCGCGCCGCCACCGGCGACGAGAACTGGAGCTACACCTTCGCGCCGCAGGTCGCCGGCACCTACCAGATCCGCACCCGGGCGACCGACGACAGCGTCAACCTGGAGACCCCGTCCGCCGGGCGCAGCCTCACGGTGACGGCGTCCCCCTCCCTCACCCTGTTCCCGGGCTCCGCCAAGCCCACGGTCACCAACACCGTCGACAGCTCGGCGGTCGAACTGGGCGTGAAGTTCCAGAGCTCCACCGCCGGCACGATCAGCGGCATCCGCTTCTACAAGAGCACCCTCGACCGCGGGGTCCATGTCGGGACGCTGTGGTCGAGCACCGGGCAGAAGCTCGCCACGACGACCTTCACCAACGAGACCGCTGACGGCTGGCAGACCGCCACCTTCTCGAACCCGGTCACCATCACCCCGGGCACGACCTACACCGCCTCCTACTACTCGACGCTCGGACATTACTCGAGCGACGTGAACTACTTCGACAACACGGTCACCAACGGCCCGCTCTCGGCAGCCGGCGGCAGCAACGGCGTCTACGCCTATGGCAGCACGAGCCAGTTCCCGACCAAGACCTTCAGCAACACCAATTTCTGGGTCGACGTGCTGTTCAACCCGTCCTCCGGCACGGCCAACCAGCCGCCGACCGCCGTCAACGATACCGGCCCGGCGGTGCCGCAGAACACTGCCGTCACCTTCGCGACCTCGACGCTGCTTTCCAACGACACCGACCCGAACGGCGACACCCTGACGGTGACGGGCGTCAGCGGGGCGACCAACGGCACCGTCTCGCTCAACACCACCAACGCCACCATCACCTTCACGCCGACGACCGGCTACACGGGTGCGGCCGGGTTCACCTACGCGATCTCGGACGGGCGCGGCGGCACATCCTCGGCGAACGTGGCGCTCACGGTCTCGGCTCCCGGCACCAGCCCCCCGGTCAGCCTGTTCTCGTCCTCGGCGACGCCGACGGCGACCAATACCAACGACACCAACCCGGTCGAGCTCGGCGTGAAGTTCCAGGCCTCCAGTGCCGGCACGGTCAGCGCGATCAAGTTCTACAAGGGCACCCAGGATACCGGCACCCATACCGGCACGCTGTGGTCGAGCACCGGCCAGGTGCTCGCCACCGCGACCTTCACGGGCGAGAGCGCGAGCGGCTGGCAGACGGCCACCTTCTCGAGCCCGGTGACGCTGACGCCCGGCGCGACCTACACGGCCTCCTACCACACCAATGCCGGCCGCTACTCGACCACCGCCAACGGCTTCTCGAGCGCGGTGACGAACGGCCCGCTCACCGCGCCGGCCGCCGGCAACGGGGTCTATGCCTATGGCGGCTCCAGCCTTTTTCCGACCAACACCTACCAAAGCACCAATTACTGGGTCGACGTCGTCTTCAACCCGAACGGCAACGCCGCCAACCAGGCGCCGACCGCGGTCAACGACACCGGCCCGGCGGTGACGAAGAACACCCCCGTCACCTTCTCGACTTCGACCTTGCTCGCCAACGACACCGACCCCAACGGCGATCCCCTGACGGTGACCGGCGTGAGCGGGGCGACCAACGGCACCGTCTCGCTCAACACCACGAACTCCACCATCACCTTCACGCCGGCCACCAACTACACGGGCTCGGCCGGCTTCAGCTACGCGATCTCGGACGGGCGCGGCGGCACCTCGTCGGCGAGCGTCGCGCTCACGGTGCTGGCGCCCAGCACCGGTGCAGTCAGCCTGTTTTCCTCGTCCGCGACGCCGGCAGCGACCAATACCAACGACCTCAACCCGGTCGAGCTCGGGGTGCAGTTCCAGTCGTCCAGCGCCGGCACGGTCAGCGCGATCAAGTTCTACAAGGGCACCCAGGATACCGGCACCCATACCGGCACGCTGTGGTCGAGCACCGGCCAGAAGCTCGCCACCGCCACCTTCACCAACGAGACCGCGAGTGGCTGGCAGACCGCCACCTTCTCGAACCCGGTCGCGCTCACCGCGGGCGCCACCTACACGGCGTCCTACCACACCAATGTCGGCCGCTACTCCCAGACCGCGAACGGCTTCGCCAACGCGGTGACGAGCGGCCCGCTCACCGCGCCGGCCACGACCAACGGCGTCTACGCCTATGGCAGTTCCAGCCTGTTCCCGACCAACACCTACAACAAGACGAATTACTGGGTGGATGTGGTCTTCAACCCGTCGGCGGCGGCGTAACGATCCAGAGAACCCAGTCTCAACCTCATCCTGAGGTGCGAACGAAGTGAGCCTCGAAGGAGGGCCCCAGATGGCCTGCGATCACTGGAGCCCTCCTTCGAGGTTAGTCGATCTTCGATCGACTAACACCTCAGGATGAGGTCACGGGTGGGACGACCTGAAAAAACATCACCGCGATCTGACGATCGCACGGGGAGCACAACAATGATCAACGAAACCTACACCGACGGCATCAGCGAGATCACCGTGACCGGGTCAATCGTCCGGGTCGACCTGATGAGCCTGTCGCCGTCCGAGCGCGACATCCACGGCAACCCGGTGCCGGTCCTGCGCCAGCGCCTGATCCTGCCGGCCGACGCCTTCGCCAATGCCGCCGACCTGATGCAGCAGGTCAAGAACAGCCTGATCGAATCCGGCGTGATCCAGCCGGGCAAGCCGCCGCAAGAGGCCGTGCCCTTCGCAGGCGCCCGCCCGGGCCGCAACACCTCGCCGAACTTCTCCTGATCCCTCCCAAAAACACTCGGGCGCCGCCGTGGATACCGGACTGCACTGCCTCGTCGCCGTCGCGCGCCACCACGGCGTCGACCTCGATGTCGAACGCCTCGCCCACGCCTATGCGGTGGGGGACGAGGCGGTCTCGAGCCCGCGTCTGACGCGGATGGCGCGGGAGGTGGGCTTGCGGGCCGGCCGGACCCGCCTGTCGTTTACGAGCCTCACCGATCTCGGCGGCGCCTTCCCGGCGCTGGCGCATCTCAGGAACGGCAACTGGGTCGTCGTCACCGGCACCGACCGGAACGCCGAGGCGCCGCGCCTCGTCGTGTTCGACCCGAAGGCCGCCCGGCACGAACCGTTCCTCCTCGACGAGGCGGCCTTCTGCGCCGCCTGGGACGGCGAGGTGCTGCTGATGCGCCCGAAGGCGCGGCGGCGCACGCCGGACGGGCGCCGGCCGTTCGGTCTCCTGTGGTTCGTCCCCGAGATCCTGCGCCAGCGCCGGCTCTTCTCCGACGTGATCGTGGCGGCTTTGGCGCTCTACGCCGTCGGGCTGGCGGTACCGCTGTTCTCGCAGCTCGTCATCGACCGGGTGCTGACCCACGAATCCTACGCCACCCTCACAGTGCTCGCCGGCGGCGTGGTGCTGGCGCTGGTCTTCGAGGCCTGCTTCACTTTTTTGAGGCGCTACCTGCTGCTCTACGCCTCGAACCGCATCGACATCCGGGTCGCGGTGAAGACCTTCGCGCATCTCCTCGGCCTGCCGCTCGCACATTTCGAGCAGGTGCCGGCGGGCATCCTGGTCAAGCACATGCAGCAGGCGTCCCGGGTGCGGGAATTCCTGACCGGGCGGCTGCTGACGACAGCGCTCGACGCCTGCTCGCTCCTGGTCTTCGTGCCGGTGCTGCTGCTCTACAGCCCGAAGCTGACGCTCGTGGTGCTCACCTTCACGGGTCTCGTCGCGCTCACCATCGCGGCCCTGATCGGGCCGTTCCGGCGCCGGCTCCAGGCCCTCTACGACGCGGAGGGCGAGCGCCAGGCGCTGCTGGTCGAATCGGTCCAGGGCATGCGCACCATCAAGTCCCTGGCGATGGAGCCGCTGCAGGGCCGGCAATGGGAGGATGCCTCCGCCCAGGCCGTGCAGATGCGCTACGGCGTCGAGCGGATCTCGGCCATCGCGCAGGCCGTGACCGGGCTCCTCGAAAAGCTCACGAGCGTCGCGATCATCGGGCTCGGCGCGCTCGACGTGTTCGACCGCTCGATGACGGTGGGCGCGCTCGTCGCCTTCAACATGCTGGCCGGCCGCGTCTCGGGCCCGCTCGTGCAGATGCTCACCATGGCGCACGAGTACCAGGAAGTGGCGCTGTCGGTCCGGATGCTCGGCGAGGTGATGAACCGGGCGCCGGAAGCCGAGGGGCCGAGCCGCGGCCTGTGCCCGCCGGTCCGGGGCGAGATCACCTTCGAGGATGTCCGCTTCGCCTACGGGCCGGACCGGCCGCCGGCCCTCGATGCGGTGTCGTTCACGCTGGAGGCCGGCAGCATCGTCGGGGTGGTGGGGCGCAGCGGCTCGGGCAAGACCACGATCACCCGGCTGATCCAGCGGCTCTATCCCGTGCAGCAGGGGCTGGTGCGCCTCGACGGGCACGACATCCGGGAGATCGACCTCGCACACTTACGCCGCCAGGTCGGCGTGGTGCTTCAGGACAGCTTCCTGTTCCGCGGGACGGTGCGGGAGAACATCGCGGCCGCCAAGCCCTCGGCGAGCTTCGAGGAGATCGCCGAGGCCGCCCGCGCCGCCGGGGCCGACGAGTTCATCGAGCGCCTGCCGCGCGGCTTCGAGACGATGCTGGAGGAGAACGCCTCCAACCTCTCGGGCGGGCAGCGCCAGCGGCTCGCCATCGCCCGGGCCCTCGTGACCGATCCGCGGCTCCTGATCCTCGACGAGGCGACGAGCGCCCTCGATCCCGACAGCGAGGCGATCATCCGGCGCAACCTGCGCCGCATCGCCCGGGGCCGCACGGTGCTGATCGTCTCGCATCGGCTGGCCACCCTGGTCGACGCGAATGCGATCCTGGTGATCGATGGTGGCCGCCTCGTCGCGACCGGGCGCCACGACCAGCTGCTCACCTCCTGCACGACCTACCGCCACCTGTGGAACCAGCAGACGAGGCAGGCCGCATGAGCGCTCCCAAGTCCCAGGACACCGCTGACGATACGGCCCGGCCGCCGCTCGCCTCCGTCCCGGATTCAGGGCCGGCCCCCGAGAAGGTGCCTCCCCGCGGCGAGGTGGTGATGCTGCCGGCCCGGCGCCGGCCGGCGGTCGTCTCGGATTTCCAACCCGACGCGCTGGCGGTCGAGGAGCGGGCGCCGCCGCGCGTCGCGCGCGCCACGCTCTATGCGGTCGCCGCTTTGCTGGCGACCGGCGTCGCCTGGTCGTGCCTGTCGGAGATCGACGAGATCGCCAGTGCGCGGGGCCGGCTCGTCACCACGGTGCCGAACATCGTCGTCCAGCCGCTCGAGACGGCGGCGATCCGCTCGATCGCCGTCGCGGTCGGCCAGTCGGTCAGGGCCGGCGAGACGCTGGCGGTGCTCGATCCGACCTTCAGCGAGGCCGACGTGCAGCAGCTCACCGCCCGGCTCGCCGCGGCGGAGGCCCTGGTGCGGCGGCTCGAAGCCGAGGACGCGGACAAGGATGCCGCCTTCGACCTGACGCGCCCCGAGCAGGCGCTGGAGGCCCGCCTCGCCAGGCAGCGCCGGGCCCTGCGCGACAGCCGCCTGCGCGGCCTCGACGAGGAGCTGGCCCGGGCCGAATCGAGCCTCGCCCGCAACCGCCGCGAGGAGACGGTCCTGCTCGCCCGCCTCGACGGTTTGCGCGAGATCGAGGGGATGCGCACCACGCTCCTGGAGCAGCAGATCGGCTCGAAGCTCAACCTGCTCCAGACCCGCGACGCCCGCCTCGACGTCGAGGCCTCCCTGGTGCGCACCCGCGGCGCACAGACGGAGGCACGCCACGACCTCGCCAAGGCCACCGCCCAGCGCCAGGCCTTTCTCGACGAGACCGGCCGCACCATCCTCGAAGCTCTGGCGGAGGCCCGCGAGAAGCGCACGGTCGCGGCCGAGGAATTGCGCAAGGCGACCCTGCGCCGCGAACTCGTGACGCTGACGGCGCCGGCCGACGGCATCGTCCTCGACATCGCGCAACGCGGCGCCGGCTCGGTGGCCAAGCAGGCCGAGCCGTTGTTCACCCTAGTGCCGGCGGGAAGCCCGCTGGAGGCCGAGGTGATGATCCATCCCCGCGACATCGGCCACGTCGCGGCGGGTCAGACCGCCCGGGTGAAGCTCGACGCCTTCCCGTTCCAGAAGCACGGCACGGTCTCAGGGCACGTCCGCACCGTGAGCCGGGACGCCTTCCCGTCGGATGCGGAAGGCCGCGGCAATCCCGGCCCGGGCCAGCCGCCGGCCCTGTTCTACCGCGCCCGCATCAGTCTCGACGATACGGCTTTGCGCGCCCTGCCCCCGGGCGCCGGCCTGATCCCCGGCATGGCTTTGCAGGGCGAGGTCCGGGTCGGCCAGAAACGGGTGATCGCGTATTTCCTGTACCCGCTGATGCAGGTGGCGGATGAGGGCATCCGGGAGCCGTGAATGGCCCGGGCCGGGCTGGCGCGTGGATAATACAGGCAGCCGATCCCGCACTCGACCTCATCCTGAGGTGTCAGTCCATCAAAGATGGACTGACCTCGAAGGAGGGCTCCGGGGATCTCGGCGAATTCTGGATCCCTCCTTCGAGGCCAGCCGATCTGCGATCGCGTGCGATCTTCGATCGCCAACACCTCAGGATGAGGTGGGAGGGTAGGATATCTCGTCCTCAGTTTCAGCTTTCGACAGCTCCATCTGCTCAACTCGGCTTCAAGACGAACCGCTCAGAAAAACCATCCCGGCACCTGCTTTACCGATGCGAGACCCCGGACAGAGAGTCGAGGGGCTTGGCTTGCTGATCGCCCCCTCACCGCACCACCCGCGCCCGCAACCCCACCACCACCGGCCGGATCGTCTCCCGCACATGCCCGGCGACGGGATGGTCGAGCACCAGCATCGCGACGAGCCAGGCCCCCGCACCGCCGAAGCCCGCGACCACCCCCTCCGGGATGGTCAGCGCGAAGCCCCGGCCGGAGATGGCGATGACGGCGAGCGGCGGCAGGGCGGTGGCGACCGTGACGAGGGCGCTGATCCTCAAGGCACCGGCGAGATCGGCGAGGCTGAACGGCACCCGGCGGCGGATGAAGTGGAGCGCGATCCCGACCTGGAGCGGGACGGTGACGAATTGCGTCGCCGCCACCGCGAGCGGCCCGTGGGAGGCCGACGCGGCGATGATCGCAGCGCTCGGGGGCAGGCCAATCAGGCTCGCCGTGAGGGTGTCGCGAAGGCCTCCGCTCGCCAGGAGTACCGGATAGGTCAGCATCGCCGGGAAGGTCAGCATCGAGGCGAGCGCCAGCACCTGGACGATCGGCACGCTGGCGAGCCACTGCGCGCCGAGCAGCACCAGCACCACCGGCTGCGCGATGAGCGCGAGCAGCAGGGCCACCGGCCACAGCACCACCGAGATGTTGCCGATCGAGGCGAGGTAGGTCGGCGCGAGCGCCCGCCCGTCGCGCCGGTCTGCGGCGAACATCGGCAGGATCACCGCGCCGAGGCTGCCGAGGATCATCTTGTCGGGCAACTGGCTCACCACCTGGGCCCGGCCGAAGAGGCCGACGAGGTCGGGCCCGCCGAAGCGGCCCAGCAGGAAGATCGGCAGGAGGTCGTAGGCGCGGTTGAGGAGCGTCGTCACGCTGGAGAACCCGCCGATCGCCAGCGCCGTGCGCCAGCCCTGGAGGCAGGGGCGGTAGACCCCCGGCTCGGGCCGGCCGGCGAGGCTCAAGGCCACCGTGGCGGCGGCGCTCGCGACGGTCGCCCAGGCAAAGCTCATCGCCCCGAAGCCGAGGAGCGCCAAGCCGGTCAGCACGACCGCATAGGTCAGGCAGGTGCCGACATTGACCCACATCAGGGCGGCGAACTGGAAGTCGCGGCGCATCAAGGCCATCAGCGGCCCGGAGAACGGCACCAGCAGGAAGCTCGCGGCGAGCACCCGCAGGTAGGATTCGAGCAGGGGCTGGCCGTAGAGCCTCGCCCACAGCCCGGCCGAGGCGAACAGGGCCACGGCGAAGACCAGCGACAGGGCGAGGAGCACCGTGAAGGCGGTGCGGGCGCTCCGCCGCGAGGTCGCCGGCTCGTGGATGATGTAGTTGGTGGTGCCGAAATCGCGCAGGCCGTCGATGACCTGCACCAGCGCCACCCCGAGCATCGACAGGCCGACCTCCTGCGGGGTGAGCAGGCGCGAGACCAGGGCGGTCTGGCACAGGGTGATCGAGAGGACGAGGTAGCGCTCGCCCGAGACGAGCAGGACGGCGCGCTTGACGAGGCTCATCGACACAACCTTGGCATAGGAGAGGTGGGGCGGGCGGATCAGGGCGAGCCGGCGAGTGCCCGGGGCGCCGGCCATCCCCATCCGGCGCGCCAGGCGCGGGCGAGCACCGCGAGGTAGCGGGCCGGATCGAGGCCCGGGATGCAGTCCCGCGCCAGGATCGATCGCGCCTCGGCCGCGCGGCCGAGAGCGGCGAGCGTTCGGGCATGGTCGAGCACTAGCCGGTTGCGGCAGCGCCGGACGGACGGAGCCAGCTCGGCTGGCACCGCGCCCTCGTCGAGGAGCGTCTTCAGGGTGGCGGCCAGCAGCGGCGGCGGCGGCACGCGCCGCGACGGCACGGCGCGCGCGACCACCAATGTCGGCCGGGCGACGAAGCGAAACGGTCCCTGCAGCGCGAGGCGGCCCCACAGGTCGAGGTCCGATCCGCCGCCGCAGCGGGCCGGAAACAGCCCGGCATCGATCGCCGCGGCCCGTTCGACCAGCGCGGCGCTCGCCCGGAACGGTGCGGCCCCGATCCGGAGGGCGAAATCGAACGGGTCCGAGATCCGGCCCGGGGGCACGCTCATCGGCAGGAGCGGCCGGCCGCCCTCCCCCAGGACCGGGTTGCCGAACACCGCCACGGCATCGCCGAAGCGGGTCGCGGCGACGAGCTCGGCCAGGTGGTCCTCGCGCCACGTATCGCCGGCATCGAGGAAGGCCACCCACTCGGCCCGCGCGGCGGTCACGCCGCGGTTGCGGGCGGCAAGGCTGCCGGATTCAGGCTCGCGCAGCAGGGCCCGCACCCGCGGATCGGCGGCGAGAGCCGCGACCTCGCCCGCTCCCTCTCCGACCACCAGAACCTCGTAGTCGCCGAAGGTCTGGGCTTCGAGGGAAGCCAGCGTCGGCCCGGCGGGGAAACCCGCCCGGAGCCGGAGCACGACCGAGACACGGGGGCCGCGCAGAACGCTCGTCATGGCATTCACGCCCCCCGCCGCAAGATACGGGCGGGATTGCCCACGACGGTGGCGCCCGCCGGCACGTCGCGCAGGACGACCGCGCCGAGGCCGACCAGCGCCCGGTCGCCGATCGCGACGCGCTGGCGCAGTGCGCTGCCCGCCCCGACGTAACAGGACCGCCCGAGGCGGACGAAGCCGCTGACGATGCAGCCCGGCGCGAGCACCGCCCCGTCCTCGATCACCGTGTCGTGCCCGACGATCGCGCCCGGCCCGATCGTCACATGGGCCCCGACCACGACCTGGCCGGCGACGCTGGCGCCGTGATGGATGCAGGTGCCGGGACCCAGGACGGCCCGCGGCGAGACCGCCGCCCCGGCATGGACCAGGGTGGCGAAGCGCGCCTGGTCGAGGCCGGTCCCGGCGACGATCGCCAGCCGCTCGCGGTGGCTCGCCTCGCTGCCGATGGCGTTGACGAAGGCCGCATCCGGATTCTCGGCGAGGCGCCGCGCCGCGCCGAGGCGCCCGAGCACCGGCAGCCCGGCGACGCGCTCGCCCTCCGGCCTCGCATCGTCGAGGAAGCCGATCACCCGCCAGGGCCTGGGCAGGGACTCGACGAGGTCCAGGATGTCGAGGGCGTTGCCGCCGGTGCCGAGGATGATCAGGGGACGCTGCATGGCGGTGCCGACGCTTCGCCGGGGCTTGGTGGGGCAGGACTGGCCGCGGCTCGCAGCAGGCTAGCCGGCCCTGTCCGCCGGGTAAGCGTCGCAATCGTCGGCGCCGGGACCTCCGAAAGGCGTAAGTCGGCCCGCCCTTCTGGGCAGGAGCGCCGCCGAATTCCGCCGCTCCCGCGGGAGGATGCACCCCCTAGGCTGCTCGCCAACGATCGCGCGGCGCGAGGATGCCCGCCTCGCGCGCGACGAGACCTCGGGAGCGTCGTCGCCCATGAAGATCGCCTATCTGGTCAACACCGCCCCGGTGACGAGTTCGACATTCATCCGGCGCGAGATGGCGGCTCTCGAGGCGCAGGGCGTCACGGTGCGGCGCTTCGCGCTGCGGCGCTGGCACCAGCCCCTCGTCGATCCCGCCGACATCGCCGACCAGGCGCGCACCCACTACATCCTGAGCGGCAACCTGCGCGGGCTCGCGCTCGCCGCCCTGCGCCAGGCGGTCACCGGCCCGGCGGCGTTCCTGCGGGGCGCCTGGCTCGCAGCCCGGCTCGGTCAAAGGGCCGGCGGGGCGGTGCGGCATGCGGCCTATTTCCTCGAGTCGGTGTATTTCCTGCGCTGCTTGCGCCGCGAGGGCATCGCCCACACCCACGTGCATTTCTCGTCGAACGCCGCCGCGGTGGCGCTCATCGCCCGCACCATGGGCGGCCCCTCCTACAGCTTCACCGCCCACGGGCCGGACGAGTTCCTGACCGCCGCCGAGGACGGGTTGGCGCTGAAGCTCTCCGGTGCCGCCTTCGCGGTGGCGATCTCGGATTTCTGCCGCGGGCAGCTTCTGCGCTTCGGTGGCTCCCAGTATCGCGACCGGATCGCGGTGGCGCGCTGCGGCCTCGACTTGGATGACTTCGTGCCCTCGGAGCGGCCGGCGGGGGAGAGCCGGATTCTGGTCTGCGTCGGCCGGCTCTGCCCGCAGAAGGGGCAGGTCTACCTGCCGGCGGCCGTGGCGGCGTTGCGCGGGACCGAGGCGCCGTTCCGCCTGGTGCTGATCGGCGACGGCGAGAGCCGCCCGGCGATCGAGGCGGAGATCGCCCGCCACGGCGTCGGCGACCTGATCGACTTGCGCGGCTGGCAGAGCAGCGCCGAGGTCCTCAGGACAATCGCCGAATCCCGCGCCCTGGTGCTGCCGAGCTTCGCCGAGGGCCTGCCGATCGTGCTCCTCGAAGCCCTGGCGCTGGAGCGGCCGGTGGTGACCACCACCGTGGCGGGCATCCCGGAACTGGTCGACGATGAGTGCGGGCGCATCGTGCCCCCGGGCGACGCCGCCGCCCTGACGGGTGCCTTGCGCGACATCCTGCGGGCCGACGACGCGACGCTCGCCCGGATGGGCCGGGTCGGCCGTGCCCGCGTCGCCCGCCACCACGACCTCACGAGGCTCGCCACCACCCTGCGGGGGCTGTTCGCGGCGGCCATCGCCCGGGAGAGCGGCGCGACGGTGCGGGTGGAGCGGGTGGGTGTCGGGCGGGCGGCGGCGAAGGTGGAGCCGTGAGGGGCGCTTGCCCTGACGAGCGATCGTTTCTCCCGACTTCCCTGACACCCTCCGCGTCATTCCGGGACCGCGCAGCGGAGCCCGGAATCCAGAACCGCTGGCGATTCAAAAGAAAAACGGATCGCTGTCCGCTTTACTCTCTTCGACCTGAGTATCTGGATTCCGGGCTCCGCTTTCGCGGCCCCGGAATGACGCGGAGGGTATCAGGGACGTCGCAGAAGTAACCGCCCTCACCGCACCCCCGGCACCTCCCCCGACAGCACCGGCACCGGCCGGACCGCGAAGGTCCAGACCCGGTGGCCCAGAAAATTCCAGAACACCACCACCCCGGTCGCCAGCCCTTGCGCGGCGAGGTAGGGCAGGCCGAAGCCGCGGGTCAGCCCCGCCATGATGAGCCAGGTCAGCCCGAAGCCGATCGCCGCCACGACGCCGAAGCGCCAGGTCGCCTCCGCATGGGGCCGCGCGCTGGCATAGGTCAGGCGGCGGTTGAGCCCGTAGGAGACCACGGCGCCGGCGAGGTAGCCGGCGAGCGCCGCCGGCACCGGGTCGGCCCGGCCGGTCTCGACCAGGGTCGCCAGCAGGGCGTAATGCACCGCGAGCGCCGCGAGGCTCACCCCGACGTAAGACAGGAATTGCCGTGCCAGGGCCGCCGGGGCGACGCCAGTCCGGGGATTCGCTCTCGGTTCGCTCGCCACGACGCCACTCGACAAGACCGACGGCCGGGGCCGCCCCGCTTCCTCTCCTAGCGCCCGGCACTGAACCGAAGATGACCCGAAAGCGGCGGAATTCGTTCATCCTTACCGGTCACCCTTGCAGGCGCGCCGCCACCTTCCGGCTGAGCCAGCGCGGCATCAGCCGGGCGCCGATCACCGCCGCGCGGTTGGCCGCGCCCGGGATCACCACCGCGCGGCCCGCGAGGTAGCCGGCGACCGCCGCCGTCGCCACCGCCTCGGCGCTCATCACGTTGCCGGTGAAGCGCTTCGCCCCGCCGACATCGGCTCTTGCCGAAAACTCCGTCGCGGTGGCGCCGGGGCAGATGGCGGTGACGGTGACGCCGTGGGGCCGCGCTTCCTCGTAGAGCGCTTCCGAGAGCGAGAGCAGGAAGGCCTTGCTGGCGTAATAGGCAGCCATGTTGGGCCCGGGCAGGTAGCCCACCACCGAGGCGACGTTGAGGATGCCGCCGGACCTTCTCGCAATCAGGCCCGGCAGCACCCGACGGCTGAGGATCGTCGGCGCGGCGACGTTCAGCGCCACCATCTCGGCCTGATCCCGGGCCGGCAGGTCGGCGAAGCGACCGCGCAGGCCGAAGCCCGCATTGTTGACGAGGGTGTGGAGAACGATCCCCCGCGCCGCGACCGCCGCGAGCAGTCCCTCGGGGCCATCCGGCGCCGCGAGGTCCGCCGGCACCACCAGCGTCGGCACGGGCAGTTCCGCGGCCAAGGCCTCCAGCCTGTCCGCCCGACGGGCGCTCAGGACCAGCGGGCAGCCCCGGCCTGCGAATTCCTTTGCGATCTCCACGCCGATTCCGCTCGACGCGCCGGTGACCAGCGTCCAGCGCGCATCTCCCTCCTGATCCATGAACTCGGCCACACCCTTCCCCTGATCTGTTCGCCTATGCTAAGGGCGCCCAACGCAATCCCCGCCGCTTCCGCCCGTTCCGCTTCCGCCACGACACGCCCCGCCGGGCCCGAGGCCGGAAACGAGGAACGCGGCAGCGCGCCGCACGAGTCTGAAGCGTCCGATGCCCAAGCGCACCGATCTCTCCTCCATCCTCATCATCGGCGCGGGTCCGATCGTCATCGGGCAGGCATGCGAGTTCGACTATTCCGGGACGCAGGCCTGCAAGGCCCTGCGCGAGGAAGGGTACCGGATCATCCTGGTCAACTCGAATCCGGCGACGATCATGACCGATCCGGATCTCGCCGACGCGACCTATGTCGAGCCGATCACCCCGGAGATCGTCGCCCGCATCATCGAGAAGGAGCGGCCCGACGCGCTCCTGCCGACCATGGGCGGCCAGACCGCGCTGAACTGCGCCCTCTCGCTCAAGCGCATGGGCGTGCTGGAGAAGTTCGGCGTGCAGATGATCGGCGCCACCGCCGAGGCGATCGACAAGGCGGAGGATCGTAGCCTCTTTCGCGATGCGATGACCAAGATCGGGCTCGAGACGCCGAAATCGGCGCTCGCCAACGCCTCCGCCGCCAAGAAGGCCGATCGTGAGAAGTACCTCGCCGAGGTCGCTCGCATCGAGGCCGCCGAGAGCGACGAGGCCTCCCGCAAGACGGCGCTGGCCGCCTTCGAGAAGAAGTGGGCGAGCGGAGAGAACGACCGGCGCAAGCGCTACGGCGAGCACGCGCTCGGCCAGGCGCTGGTGGCGCTCGCCGAGGTCGGCCTGCCGGCGATCATCCGGCCGTCCTTCACGATGGGCGGCACCGGCGGCGGCATCGCCTATAACCGGGAAGAATTTCTCGACATCGTCGAGCGCGGCATCGACGCCTCGCCGACCAACGAGGTCCTGATCGAGGAATCGGTCCTCGGCTGGAAGGAGTACGAGATGGAGGTCGTCCGCGATCGCGCGGATAACTGCATCATCGTCTGCTCGATCGAGAACGTCGACCCGATGGGCGTCCATACCGGCGACTCGATCACCGTGGCGCCGGCGCTGACGCTGACCGACAAGGAATACCAGCGCATGCGCGACGCCTCGCTCGCGGTGCTCCGCGAGATCGGCGTCGAGACCGGCGGCTCGAACGTGCAGTTCGCCGTCGATCCGGCCACCGGCCGGATGATCGTGATCGAGATGAACCCGCGCGTCTCGCGCTCCTCGGCGCTCGCCTCGAAGGCGACCGGCTTCCCGATCGCCAAGGTCGCGGCGAAGCTCGCGGTCGGCTACACCCTCGACGAGATCGCCAACGACATCACGGGTGGGGCGACCCCGGCCTCGTTCGAGCCGACGATCGACTACGTCGTCACCAAGATCCCGCGCTTCGCGTTCGAAAAGTTCCCGGGCGCCGAGCCGACGCTCACCACCGCCATGAAGTCGGTCGGCGAGGCGATGGCGATCGGCCGGACCTTCGCGGAATCGCTCCAGAAGGCCCTGCGCTCGCTCGAGACGGGGCTGACCGGACTCGACGACATCGAGATCGAGGGCCTCGGCAAGGGCGACGACCGCAACGCCATCAAGGCGGCGATCGGCACGCCGACCCCGGATCGCCTCCTCAAGGTGGCGCAGGCGCTGCGGCTCGGCGTCAGCCACGAGGAGGTCCACGCCTCGTGCAAGATCGATCCATGGTTCCTGGAGCAGCTCCAGGGTATCATCGACCTCGAGACCAAGGTGAAGCGCTTCGGCCTGCCGAAGACCGAGGGCGCCTTCCGCCAGCTCAAGGCGGCGGGCTTCTCGGACTCGCGCCTCGCCGTGCTCGCCGGCATGGACGAGGGGGCGGTGCGCGCCGCCCGCCGGGCGCTGTCGGTGCGGCCGGTCTTCAAGCGGATCGACACCTGTGCGGCCGAGTTCAAGTCGCCGACCGCCTACATGTACTCGACCTACGTCGCCCCCTTCGCCGGGGCCGTGGCCGACGAGGCCCAGCCCACGGACGCCAAGAAGGTCATCATCCTCGGCGGCGGCCCGAACCGGATCGGCCAGGGCATCGAGTTCGACTATTGCTGCTGCCACGCCTGCTTCGCGCTGACGGATGCGGGCTACGAGACCATCATGGTCAACTGCAACCCGGAGACGGTGTCGACCGACTACGACACCTCGGACCGGCTCTATTTCGAGCCGCTGACCGCCGAGGACGTGCTGGAGATCATCGAGACCGAGCGCCAGGCCGGCACGCTGCACGGCGTGATCGTGCAGTTCGGCGGCCAGACCCCGCTGAAGCTCGCCCGCGCCCTCGAAGAGGCCGGCGTGCCGATCCTCGGCACCTCGCCGGACGCGATCGACCTCGCCGAGGACCGCGACCGCTTCAAGCGCCTGCTCGACAAGCTGCACATGAAGCAGCCCAAGAACGGCATCGCCTATTCGGTGGAGCAGAGCCGGCTGATCGCCGCCGATCTCGGCCTGCCCTTCGTGGTGCGGCCGTCCTACGTGCTCGGCGGGCGCGCGATGGCGATCATCCGCGACGAGACCCAGTTCGCCGACTACCTGCTCGACACCCTGCCGAGCCTGATCCCGTCGGACGTCAAGGCGCGCTACCCCAACGACAAGACCGGCCAGATCAACACGGTGCTGGGCAAGAACCCGCTCCTGTTCGACCGCTACCTGTCGGATGCGATCGAGGTCGACGTCGACGCGGTCTCCGACGGCAAGGACGTGTTCATCGCCGGCATCATGGAGCACATCGAGGAGGCGGGCATCCATTCGGGCGATTCCGCCTGCTCGCTGCCGCCGCGCTCGCTGTCGCCCGAGACCATCGCCGAATTGGAGCGCCAGACCCGCGGCCTGGCGCTGGCGCTGGAGGTCGGCGGCCTGATGAACGTGCAATACGCGATCAAGGACGGGGTGATCTACGTCCTGGAGGTCAACCCGCGGGCCTCGCGCACCGTGCCGTTCGTCGCCAAGGTGATCGGCGAGCCGATCGCCAAGATCGCCGCCCGGGTGATGGCCGGCGAGCCCCTGGCCTCCTTCGGCCTCAAGCCCAAGACGCTGCCGCACATTGCCGTGAAGGAAGCGGTGTTCCCCTTCGCCCGCTTCCCCGGGGTCGACGTGCTGCTCGGCCCGGAGATGCGCTCGACCGGCGAGGTGATCGGCCTCGATCGCGGCTTCGGCGTCGCCTTCGCCAAGAGCCAGCTCGGCTCAGGCACCCAGGTGCCGAAGGCCGGCACGGTCTTCGTCTCGGTGCGCGACGACGACAAGGCGCGCATCCTGCCGTCGATCAAGCTGCTCGCGGAACTCGGCTTCACGGTCCTCGCCACCGCCGGCACGCAGCGCTACCTCGTCGACAACGGCGTTCCTTGCACCCGCATCAACAAGGTGCTGGAAGGACGGCCGCACGTGGTCGACGCGATCAAGAACGGCGACATCCACCTGGTGTTCAACACCACGGAGGGGGCGGGCGCGCTGTCCGACTCCCGATCCTTACGCCGGGCCGCCCTCTTGCATAAAGTGCCGTACTACACCACTCTCGCAGGAGCGATGGCGGCTGCCGAGGGGATCAAGGCCTATCTCGAGGGTGATCTCGAGGTCCGGGCTCTGCAGGAATATTTCGCGGCTTAAGTCGAAAGACCGCGGACGAGCCCTATCTCATCCCCTCGCGCCCGCGCGAGACAATCGGAAACAGGCCCGGTCGGGAGGCTCACCCTCTCGCCGGGCCGATTATTTGTGACGCGAGACGACGACGATGGACAAGGTTCCGATCACGGTACGGGGATTCGCGGCGCTCGAGGCGGAGCTGAAGCGCCGTCAGCAGGAGGAGCGTCCGCGGATCATCCAGGCGATCGCGGAGGCCCGCGCGCTCGGCGACCTGTCGGAGAATGCCGAGTACCACGCCGCCAAGGAGGCGCAGTCCCACAACGAGGGCCGGGTGCTGGAGCTGGAGAGCCTGATCTCCCGCGCCGAGGTCATCGACGTGTCGAAGCTCTCGGGCTCGAAGATCAAGTTCGGCGCCACCGTCAAGCTGATCGACGAGGACACCGAGGAAGAGAAGACCTACCAGATCGTCGGCGAGCCCGAGGCGGACGTGCATGCAGGCCGGGTCTCGATCACCTCGCCGATCGCCCGCGCGCTGATCGGCAAGGGCGTCGGCGACACCGTCGAGGTCGTCACCCCGGGCGGCGGCAAGTCCTACGAGATCACCGGCATCCAGTACGGCGGGTAACGGCACAGGCCGTCCGGCACGCGCGGGACGCGTTGCCGGAACGCCCTCCCGGGGCTATCTCCGCCGTGACGAGGTGGCCCCGTCGGGCGCCGTGGAGACGATCCGGATGCTGCGCTGGTTCAAGACCCTGATCAGCCGATCCCTGATCGCGGCCGCCC
The DNA here is from genome assembly GCF_019216885.1 of Methylobacterium sp. SyP6R. Lineage (NCBI taxonomy): Bacteria > Pseudomonadati > Pseudomonadota > Alphaproteobacteria > Hyphomicrobiales > Methylobacteriaceae > Methylobacterium > Methylobacterium synurae. The sequence goes on from NZ_JAAQRC020000001.1 coordinate 6,279,852, forward strand.
TGCTGGCGGCCGCCGGGCCGGCGAGCGCGCAGGATGCGACCCTGCCGCCGGGGATGCGTTTCTCCGCCATCCGGGTCGATGTCGGCCCTCTCCTCGCCCGCGGCCTCGGCCCCTATGCGGAGAACGTGCGGGGCGAACTGCAGACCGCCCTCGCCAAGACCTTCGCCGACAGGGTCGGCGGTCCGGGCCCGACGCTCGTGGTGCGGGTCACCGGCGTCTCGCTCAACCCCTATGCCGGCAGCGAGACCCGCTTCAGCGGCGGCAACGCGACCAACACCGACTATCTCGAAGGCGAGGCCCTGGTGGTCGACCGCGCCGGCACCGTGCTGCTGCGCCATCCCCAGCTTTCGGCCACCAATGCCAGTTCCGGTGGGGCATGGTACGATCCGGCTTCCGAGGGGCGGCGGGTGACGTATATCAGCGAGCATTATGCGGCCTGGCTGAAGCGGGGGTTGGGGTTGAATTGAGGTCTGTGGCGAGCCCCTGAGGATGCCGACCGCCCACCTCCTGTTCGGCCTCGTCGGTTCCGGCAAGACGACCCTGGCACGGGATCTTGAGCAGCGACACCGGGCGGTGCGGTTCACGCCGGACGAGTGGATGGCGCGCCTGTTCGGTGAAAACCCGCCCGCCGATACCTTCCCGCAGCACGCAGCGGTAATCCTCGACCTGATGGAGCCGGTCTGGACCCGCTGTCTGACCCTCGGCATCGACGTTGTGCTGGATTACGGGTTCTGGCGCCGGACCGAGCGCGATCAGGCCCGTCGCGTGGTGGAATCCTGCGGCGCCCGCGCGCTCCTCTACAAGGTCGAATGCCCGGAGGACGAGGCGCGGCGCCGGGTGGCGGCGCGGAATGGGCATGCGGATCGCAGCCTGTTCATCGCACCGGAGACGTTCGATGTGCTGAGGGAGCGGCTTGAGCCGCTGCACGCCGATGAAGTGTTCATCGCGGCCGTACCGAAGCCGACTTGATCGAGCCGATATCAGGATCGGCCCTTCCCTCTCCACTACACGGGATCATCCCGGGGCCGCGCAGCGGAGCCCGGGATCCTGAACCGCGGATGGGACCGGACAGAGCGGAAGCCGTTCCACTCTCCTCGCCCCCCGGCCTGATAGCCTGTTGATTGATTGAGGTACCCGTTCCCACCCACGACCTCATCCTGAAGTGTTGGTCGATTGAAAATCGACCGACCTCGAAGGAAGGCTCCAGGGATCGCACAGACTTCTGGAGCCTTCCTTCGAGTTTATTCCATCTTCGATTGACTAACGCCTCAGGATGAGGTCGCGCAAGGGATAGAATAACTCGTTACGATGCTGCTCCGGCACATCAAACAAACTCTGATTTTTTAGATTCTAGGCTCTTTCTCGCACCACAAGAATGACACGGTGGAGGTCAGGGCGCGTGTGGCTGCCTTGCCCGGCCGCTTCCCATAGAGTGACGCGGCGCGAGGGTCACGCCAGCCCCGCCCACCCGGACGCCCGCGATGGAACTCAAGTGGATCGAGGACTTCCTGAGCCTCGCCGAGACCCGCAGCTTCTCGCGCTCGGCGGAGGCCCGCGCGGTCACCCAGTCGGCCTTCAGCCGGCGCATCCGCTCGCTCGAAGTCTGGCTCGGCACCGCGCTCCTCGACCGCAGCACCTACCCGATCACGCTGACCGCCGACGGGCGCCAGTTCCTGGAAACCGCCGAGGAGGTGGTGCGGCTGCTCACCTTGAGCCGGGCGGATTTCCGCGCCCGCAGCGACGGGGCCGGGCTGCCGGTGGTGACGATCACGGCGCTGCACTCGCTCTGCCTGTCGTTCCTGCCGCGCTGGCTCGGCCGCATCCGCGATGCGCTCGGGCCGGTGGCGAGCCGGGTGCTGCCGGACAACTTCAACATCTGCGTCCAGGCGCTGGTCGAGGGCGGCTACGATCTGCTCCTGACCTATCATCATCCGGGCATCCCGATCCCGCTCGATCCCGAGCGCTATCCCTGCCGGATCGTCGGCCGCGACAGCCTCGCGGCGGTCGCCTCCCCGCGCGGGCTGGTGCCGGACGCCAAGGGCCGCCTGCCGCTGCTGCAATATTCCCGCGGCTCGTTCCTCGGCCGGCTGGCGGGGATCGCGCAATCGAGTGACGACGCGCCGGCGACCTACCCGGTCCATACCAACGAGAACTCGATGGCCGAGGCCCTGCGCTCGATGGCGCTCGGCGGCCACGGCATCGCCTGGCTGCCGCGCAGCCTGGTCGAGCCCGAGATCCGCGCAGGCGCCCTCACGGTGCTCGGACGCGAGATGCCGATGGACATCCGGCTCTACCGCAGCGCCGAGCGCCACCGCTCATTCCTCGACGAGGTCTGGGCCGTCGCCGCGGAGGATCCGCCAAACTATTCGGAACCGGAATAGTTCTTGGCAAACATAGCATTGGCGCCGTGTCGCGGCCGGGATTATCCCGCCGCCATCCGGTGACGGCGCCGCGGGTTCTCGACGGACCGGCAGGCGCCGGTCCCGGCCCCCTCGTCCCTTCGACGTGGCCTCGAGCCCCCTGCCCGCCCCCCGGCGGGCCGGATCGCGGCCGCACGTCAGGAGAGTTTTGATGTCCGACGTTTCGACCCGCATCGAGCACGATCTTCTCGGCGACCGCGAAGTCCCTCGATCCGCCTATTACGGCATCCACACCCTGCGCGCCGTCGAGAACTTCGCGATCACCGGCACGACGCTCGCGACCTGTCCCGACCTGATCCGGGCGCTCGCCGCGATCAAGCAGGCGGCGGCGCTCGCCAACCGCGAGCTCGGCCTGCTCGATCCTGAGCGCTGCGACGCCATCGTAGCGGCCTGCATCGAGATCCGGGGCGGCGCCCTGCACGACCAGTTCGTCGTCGACCAGATCCAGGGCGGGGCCGGCACCTCGACCAACATGAATGCCAACGAGGTGATCGCCAATAGAGCGCTCGAACTGCTCGGCGCCGAGCGGGGCGATTACGGCCGGCTCCACCCCAACGAGCACGTCAACATGGGGCAGAGCACCAACGACGTGTATCCGACGGCGCTCAAGATCGCCGGGATCGGGGCGATCCGCCGCCTCGTCGACGCCATGGCGGCCCTGCGCACCAGCTTCGAGGCGAAATCCGAGGAATTCCACGACGTCCTCAAGATGGGCCGCACCCAGCTGCAGGATGCGGTGCCGATGACGCTCGGCCAGGAATTCGGCACCTATGCCCGGATGCTGGCCGAGGACGAGGCGCGCCTCGGCGAGGCCGAACTCCTGATCCGCGAGATCAATCTCGGCGCGACCGCGATCGGCACCGGCATCACCGCCCACCCGCTCTATGCCGGGCTGGTGCGCGAACGGCTCTCCACCATCACGGAGATCCCCCTGATCACCGCGGAAGATCTGGTGGAAGCCACCCAGGATTGCGGCGCCTTCGTGCAGGTGTCGGGGGTGCTCAAGCGCGTCGCCGTCAAGCTGTCGAAGACCTGCAACGACCTGCGCCTGCTCTCGAGCGGGCCCCGGGCCGGCTTCAACGAGATCAACCTGCCGGCGCGCCAGGCCGGCTCCTCGATCATGCCCGGCAAGGTCAACCCGGTGATCCCGGAGGTCGTCAACCAGGTCGCCTTCGAGGTGATCGGCAACGACGTGACGATCTCGTTCGCGGCGGAGGCCGGCCAGCTCCAGCTCAACGCCTTCGAGCCGGTAATCGCCTACAGCCTGTTTCGCAGCCTCGCCCATCTGGAGGCGGCCTGCCGCACCCTCGACGTGCATTGCGTGCGCGGCATCACGGCGAACCGCGAGCGGCTGCGGGCCAGCGTCGAGAACTCGATCGGGATCGTCACGGCGCTCAACCCCTATATCGGCTATCGCAATGCCACGGCGGTCGCTATGGAGGCCCACGCCACGGGCCGGGGCGTCTACGACCTCGTGCTCGAGAAGCAATTGATGGCCAAAGACCAGCTCGACCGGGTGCTGCAACCCGAGCGGCTGACGCGCCCGCAGGCCCTCACGGCGCTCTGACGGGCCGCCGGACAGTCACGGACGGAAACGCCAGACATCCGCGGGAAACCTCGGGCGCGTGAGATCGCGCCCGGGTTCTTGCCGCACATCCGTTCATCCTTGGGAGGAAAACACGAAATGGCACAGGTTGAATCGACCAAGAGCTCGGGCCGGCTGACGCTCTATACCGGCATCGGCCTCGCGCTTGGCGTCGCGGTCGGCGCGGTCCTGCACGGCATGGCGGGAAGCCCCGCGGAAGCGAAGGAGATCGCCGGCTACTTCACCATCGGCACCGACATCTTCCTGCGGCTGATCAAGATGATCATCGCGCCGCTCGTCTTCGCCACCATCGTGTCGGGTATCGCGAGCTTCGGCGACACCAAGGCGGTCGGCCGCGTCGCGGGCTTCGCCATGGGCTGGTTCATCACCGCCTCGATCGTCTCGCTGTCGCTCGGCTTCCTCGTCGCCAACATCTTCCAGCCCGGCGCCAGCCTCGGCCTGCCGCTGCCGGACGCCGCGGCGCAGACGGGCCTGAAGGCCGCCTCGATCAACCTGCGCGAGTTCATCACCCACGTCTTCCCGACCAGCATCGTCTCGGCGATGGCGACGAACGAGGTGCTGCAGATCCTGGTCTTCTCGGTGTTCTTCGGCTTCGGCCTCAGCGCGATCGACCGTCGTTACGCCGACCCGATGGTCCACATGCTGAACGGGCTCGCCGCCGTGATGTTCAAGGTCACCGACGCGGTGATGAAGGTGGCGCCGCTCGCGGTCTTCGCCGCCATGGCCTCGGTCGTCACCATCCAGGGCCTCGGCGTGCTGATCGATTACGGCAAGTTCATCGCCGTGTTCTACCTTGGCCTCGCCGTGTTGTGGGCGCTCTTGATCGGCGCCGGCTGGCTGGTGCTCGGCACCAGCGTCGTGCGGCTGCTGCGCCTCCTGCGCACCCCGATGATCGTCGCCTTCTCGACCGCCAGCAGCGAGGCCGCCTTCCCGCGCACCGTCGAGGTGCTGGAAAAGTTCGGCGTGCGCCCCCGCGTCACCGGTTTCGTCCTGCCGCTCGGCTACTCGTTCAACCTCGACGGCTCGATGATGTACCAGGCGCTCGCCTCGCTGTTCATCGCCCAGGCCTTCGGCATCCATCTCGGCATCACCGAGCAGCTCACCATGCTGCTCGTCATGATGGTGACCAGCAAGGGCATCGCCGGCGTGCCGCGCGCCTCGCTGGTGGTGGTCGCCGCCACCGTGCCGATGTTCGGCCTGCCCGCCGCCGGCATCCTGCTGATCATGGGCGTCGACCAGATCCTCGACATGGGCCGCACCGTCACCAACGTGCTGGGCAACGGGCTCGCCACGGCGGCGGTCGCCCGCTGGCAGGGCGAGATGCAGGAGGGGACGGAGGACCTCGTCGAGGAGCCGGCGGCGGTGGCCCTGCCGACCGGCAAGGCAGCGTAATCGCGAGATGGCTGGCAGGCGTCGGCCCTAGCCGATGCCCGCCAACAGCTCGACGACCTTTTCGGGATGCGGCACCTGCACGTCGTGCGGCACCGCCAGTTCCCGGTACTGCCAGCCGGCCTTGGCCTTCGCCCGCTGCCGGCTCGGCTCGATCGCGGCGAGCGCCGGATTGGTGTAGGCGACGTAGGTCACGGGCAAGCCGGCGCCGGCGGGCTTCCCGAGCCGCACCGGACTCTCGTAGGTGCCGATCGGGTGCGGCCGCAGGCGCTGGTGGAACCAGTCCTTGGCCGGCCCCGCCGGGATCGGGAAGGCCTCCGGGCCCGGCACCGGCAGGGCGACGCCCGCCCCCTGCTCCAGGACCGCCTTGCGCCGGGCATCGGCCATGCCGGCGGGCAGGATGGTGAAGGCGGTGTCGCCGTTCTCGGGGATCAGCGCATCGAGATAGACGATGTGGCGGATCCGGTCGGTCAGGCGGTCGGCGACCCCCGTCACCGCCATGCCGCCGTAGGAATGCCCGACCAGCACGATGTCGCGCAGGTCCTCGAACGCGATCAGGTTCGCCACGTCCTCGATATGGGTGTCGACGGTGATCTGGCGCGACAGCAGGTGGCTGCGCTCGCCGAGCCCGGTCTGGGTCGGCGTGAAGACCCGGTGCCCCTGGCCGCGCAAGGCCGCGGCGACGTCGTGCCAGATCCAGCCGCCGCCATAGGCGCCGTGCACCAGCACGTAGGTCTTCGGCGCCGCACCTTGCGCCTGCACGGCGCCCGACGCGAGGGCGGCGGCGCCGAGGGCGGAGACGCCCGCCAGGGCGGTTCTGCGATTGACCGTCACGCTGTGTTTCCTCCGGTTGTTCGTTCTTGAAAGTGTTGTAGCGGCGCGCCGGCCAAGGTCCAGCGACATGAATGCGCGGGGGGCGGCTCGCGCGCGGCCCGGCCGGTGCTATGGAAGACCGACACGCCTGCCACCACACGAGGGCACGAGCCACCGATGACCCACGCGGAGACCACCCCCCCGGACCTCGCCGCCGGCCTCTCGCCGCGGATGCGCGGCATCGGCACGAGCCAGATCGGTCTCGTCGCCGATCGCGGCCGGGACGACCCCGAGGTGGTCAAGCTGTGGATCGGCGAGGGCGACCTGCCGACGCCGCCCTTCATCGTCGAGGCGGCGCACCGGGCGATGCTGGCGGGGCACACCCGCTACGCCACCTCGCTCGGTATCCCGCGCCTGCGCGAGGCCCTGAGCGCCTATCACGCCCGGCACTGGGGCGTGGAAGTCCCGCCGGAGCGCTTCGCCGTCACCGCGGGCGGCATGAACGCCATCATGCAGGCGGCCCAGGCGCTGCTGGAGCCCGGCGACGAGATCATCATCCCCTCCCCGGCCTGGCCGAACCTGGCGGAAGCCGTGCGGATCACCGGCGGCGTCCCGGTGACGGTGCCCTACCGGGTGCAGGGCGACGGGCGCTTCGCCCTGCCGCTCGCCGACATCGAGGCCGCCATCACCTCGCGCACCCGCGTAATCGTGGTGAACTCGCCCTCGAACCCGACCGGCTGGACCATGCCGCTCGACGAGATGAAGGCGTTGCGCGATCTCGCCCGGGCGCGGGACCTGTGGATCCTCTCCGACGAGGTCTACGCCCACTTCACCTACGGCAACGCCATCGCGCCGTCCTTCCTGCAGATCTGTACCGAGGACGACCGGCTGATCGTCACCAACACCTTCTCGAAGAACTGGGCGATGACCGGCTGGCGCGCCGGCTGGCTGATCGCTCCAAGAGGGCTGGCGCCGACCTTCGCCAAGCTCGGCCAGTACAACACCACCTCGATCCCGACCTTCATCCAGCACGCCGCCGTGACGGCGCTCGAGGAAGGCGACGGCTTCATCCGCCAGATGGTCGCCCGCTGCGCCGAGAGCCGGGAGATCCTGGTCGCGGGGCTCTCCCGCCTGCCCGGCGTCACCGTGTCGGTGCCGGAGGGCGCCTTCTACCTGATGGCCCGGGTCGCCGGCCCCGGCACCCCGCGCCCCGACGAGACCAGCCTCGGCATCGCCTTCCGCCTCCTCGAGGAGGCGAAGGTCGGCGTCGCGCCCGGGACCGCCTTCGGGCCGGAGGGCGAGGGTTTCATCCGCCTGTGCTTCGCCATCAGCCCGGGCCTCGCCCGGGAGGCGGTGGCGCGCCTTACCCCCGTCCTGAGCCGCTGAAGGGAGGATTCGATGTCCGAGACCATCGCCTTCCTGGGCAACCTCGACGCGGAGGAGGAAGCCGACTTCCTGGCGGCACTCGCCGCTTCCCTCCCCGAGGAGACCATCCGGCCGTTCCGGCTCTTGAGCGCGCAGGAGCGCGAGGCCGCCCGGATCGCCATCGTGGCCAATCCCGATCCCGCCGAGGTGGCGCAGCTGCCGAACCTCGCCTGGATCCACAGCCTGTGGGCGGGGGTCGAGCGGCTGGTGCGCGATCTCGGGGCAAGCGGCGTGCCGATCGTCCGCCTGATCGATCCCGAACTCGCCCGCACGATGGCCGAGGCGGTGCTGGCCTGGACCTATTACCTCCAGCGCGACATGCCGGCCTATCGGCGCCAGCAGGAAGCCGGGACCTGGCGCCAGCTCGCCTATCGCCCGCCGGGCGAGACGACGATCGGGATCCTCGGCCTCGGGACGCTCGGGAGCGCGGCGGCGGAGCGGCTGGTCGGTGCGGGGTTCAGGGTCGCGGCCTGGAGCCGCTCGCCCAAGGCGGCGCCGCCGGGAGTGACGGGCTTCTCCGGGCCGGAGGGGCTGGCCGGCCTGCTGGCGTCGAGCGACGTCGCCGTCTGCCTGCTGCCGCTGACCGAGGAGACGCGCGGTCTCCTCGATGCCGGGCGGCTGTCCACGATGAAGCCGGGGGCGGCGCTGATCAATTTCGGCCGCGGGCCGATCGTCGCGACCGACGCCCTGCTGGCCGCCCTCGACGGGGGCCGGCTCTCGCACGCGGTGCTGGACGTGTTCGAGGTCGAGCCGCTGCCGGCGGAGTCTCCCCTGTGGCGCCACCCCGAGGTGACCGTGCTGCCGCACATCTCCGGGCCGACCACCCCGGCAAGCAGCGCCGCCATCGTCGCCGGCAACCTCCGCGCCTATCGCGCCACGGGTCGGATCCCGCAGGCGGTGGACGTGGCACGGGGCTACTGAGAGATCCGGCGCGCCCTTCAGGCAACGCGCCGGAGCCGGAGCTCGGGCGGCGGGGCCTGTCCCGCACCGGCTTCCGTCAGCCCCGCCTGACGGAGGCGCTGCAGCCAGTCCAGGGCGCTGCGGGCGGCCTCCTCGGCCCGGCGCGCCCGGCTCTCGGCGGCCTCGATCGTCGCGGCCGCCCGCGCCTCGGCGGCACGCGCCCGGTCCTCGGCCGCCCTCACCCGTGCTTCCGCCCGGGCCTCGCGCTCGGCCGCTTCGTCGAGCCGCTTGTGGGCGCTGCGCAGCAACGCCTGGGCCTGCGCCTCGCGGTGGCGGGCCTGCAATTCGGAACCGCCGGGCCCGCTCGGCACGGCCGGATCGCACGCGGCCTTGCGCACATGCGCGATCAGCGCGTCCCAGTCGCGCGGCGACGAAGCGCCATCGACCGGCGTCAATCCCTCGCGTGCGTTCATGGCCCCGACCGACTGGATCACGTCGCCGAGATTCGCGACGAAGCTCTGCTCCAGCCAATCGCACTCGCTGCTCGGCCGTGTCGCGCGGATGCTCTCGAAAACGTCGAGTCCCATGACGTAAGTCCCGTCGGCCTCGTCGGGCCATCGATGAGTGCCGAACCCGACATTCGCCAACCATGGTTAATTCGTCGTTAAGTCAGGGAAATAAAGCCGAGATGCCGGTGAGTCGCGCCGGCCGGGCACCTGCGTCAGCGACCGCCTCGTCATCGCGAATACACACCTGGGGCATGAGACCGAAACGGCCGGGCGATACTGTATTGGATCATCATTCGGCGTCACGGCCATCGCTGCGACGGCCGCCCATCCCGGAACGTTCGCTTCGCAGGCATTCGGCGCCTGTCGTTCCGCGGTCTGGACAGCATCACGGAAGCAGACCTGCGCAGTCTCGCGTGCGGTGCACAACCCGGCGCACCGGACATCCGACTGATCGGCGGCGCATAGGACCTTGATGAAGGCCGAGCCATCCTGTATTCTGACGAAAAACATAATATACATTATTTGAAATCGTAAACACAAATATTAAATATAGCACTACACATGTCCGTATGAAGATTTCTTTGAATTTACGGCGAATTGCAATCCAGTCACCCAACACATCCACCACTCGAATATCGCTTCTTATCAACAAAGGCCGCCGACAAGACGGCTCGCCCACCCCGACATCGATCGCTTCGTGCGTCGCGAGACCGGAGGAAGACAGCATGGCGGACGACACTTTCGCCCAGGACGAGGTCAGGCGGCGCATCGAGCGGGACATCGCCCGGCGCATCGCCGTCCACAAGGCGAACATCGCCCGGCTCGCGGCCGCCCAGGCCAGCGCGAGCCTGCTGGGAGCCCCGGTCCTCAACCGCCCCCTGGTCCTCCTCGCGCAGGGCGACAGCTGGTTCGACTATCCCCTGACGGGAAACGGGCTGCCGTTGGTCGATACCGACGTCGTCGCCCAGTTGCGCCGGATCGGCCCGATGCCGCCGACCATCCTCAACCTCGCCCATCACGGCGATGCCGCGGTCGGGATGATGTCCCTCGAGAAGCAGTCGCGGATGATCGCGGCCCTGCGCGATCCGTCGAACTGGATCGACGGCAAGCCGGACGCGATCCTGTTCTCGGCCGGCGGCAACGACATCGCCGGGGAGCAGTTCTGCATCTTCCTCGATTTCAACGACGGCAAGGCCAAGGGCCTCGACACGGAGCGCTTCGCCGGCGCGCTCGGCATGGTCGAGGCCTGCTACCTCGCCCTCTTCGCGATGCGGGACCGGGTGGCGCCCGGCGTGCCGATCCTCGCCCATTGCTACGACTTCCCGATTCCGAACGGCGCGCATCCGCCCTGCGCCGGCCCCTGGCTCAAGCCGTCGCTCGACTTCTGCAACTGGTCCACCGCGGCGGGAACGACCATCGTCCGGGAGGCGCTCGTCGCCTTCAAGGCCATGCTGGCGCGGCTCGCGGCGAACCCGGCCAACCGCTTCCACCTGATCGACACGCAGGGCACCCTCTCGGCCGCCGAGTGGGCGAACGAGCTCCATCCCGGCCCGGCGGGCTTCGCCAGGATCGCCCAGATCGTCGCGGCGGCCCTGGACGGGCTCGTCCGGCCGCCGGCGAGGATCCAGGCGCTCGCCGCCCTCGCGGCATCGTCGGCCGGTCAGGACACGCCGCCCGCAGAGCCGGGAGGCCGCGGAAAGCCGGTCCGCGGGACACATCGGCCGAAGTCTTGAGTGCGACGCCGGCACCACCCGCCGAAAATCCGCCCGCGGCCCGACCTTCGTCGTTGACGCCGTCGGGCCCGCCGGCCTAACCGGGGATCATGCGCGTGAACCTGCCGACACGGTCGATCGGTCGCGCGACCATCGCGGTGGTCGCGCTCTACGCGCTATGCCTGCAGATGCTGCTCGGTGCGCTGGCGCCCGTGCCGGCCGGGGCGGCCCCGGGGGCGGTGATCTGCCACTCCGACGGGGCGGATGGATCGCCGCAGGCCGTCCCGCATTGCGCCCTCGCCTGCTGCGTCGCGGCCCACCACGTCGCCCTCGCAGCGCCTTTGCTGTTCGCCTTCGGGCTCGCCTGGGACGATCCCGTCCCGGCCGGCCGCTTCCCGCCCGCCGCCGACGAGAGCCCGGCCCGGGCCCCGCCCGACACCCATGCCAGCCCGCGAGGACCGCCGCAGGCCTGATCGTGCCCTCGATGCCCGATCAGTCGCCTGTCCCGGATCCTCGACCCCATGCCCAGCCTCTCCTCCGCCCCCGCCCCGGGGCGTGCGCGCCTGCGTGATGCCCTCCATCGCGCGGTGTGGCGCTGGCATTTCTATGCCGGCCTCCTCTGCCTGCCGTTCCTGATCCTCCTGTCGGTCACCGGCTCGGTCTACCTGTTCAAGGACGAGATCAACCGCACGCTGTTCTCCCACCGTACCCTCGTTGCGGTGCGGGCGACGCCGCCCCTGTCGCCGGAGCGGCTGGTCTTCATCGCCGCCGAGGCGGTGCCGGACGCTCAGCCGACGACCTACGCGAGCCCGGAGGCGCCCGACCGTACGGCGATCGTCACCATGGCGGGGCCGAGGGGAAAGACCCTCGTCTATCTCGATCCCTATGACGGTGCCGTCCTCGACCGGATCGGGCGCACCGACGAGGCGATGATGGTGGTGCGCCGGCTGCACAGCCTGGCGTATTTCGGGCCGGTGGCGAACGGGCTGATCGAGATCGTCGCCGGCTTCACGCTGATCCTGGTGCTCAGCGGGATCTACCTGTGGTGGCCGCGCCGGCAGGGCGGCGGAGTCGTGTCCGTCCGCGGGACGCCGGGCAAGCGGGTGTGGTGGCGCGACCTGCACGCCGTCACCGGCTTCGTCGCCGGGGCCGGCCTGTTCTTCCTCGCCGCCACCGGCCTGCCCTGGTCGATCCTGTGGGGCGACCAGTTCCGGGCGGTGTCGAACCGGGCCGGGCTCGGCCAGCCGAACGAGCTCTGGGCCGGAATGCCGGTCTCGACGGTGCCGATGGGCGCGGTGCTCGACCAGACCGGCTGGGCGCTCGAGGACGCGCCGCTGCCGCGCTCGGAAACCCGGGACGGGGTGCCGATCGGCATCGACCGGGCGGTTGCGATCCTCACCGATCTCGGCATGCCGGCCGGCTACGAGCTGGCGTTGCCGGAGGGGCCGGCGGGCGTCTACGCGGCGGCCGCCTATCCGCGCGACGTCACCCGCCAGCGGATGATCTCCCTCGACCAGTATACGGGCAAGCCGCTGGTCAACGTGAGTTTCGGCGATATCGGGATCGTCGGGCGCGGGATCCAGTACGGGATCGGGCTGCACAAGGGCGAGGTCGCCGGGCGGCTCAACCAATTGCTGATGCTGGCCTTCTGCCTCGCCACGATCCTGCTCGCGGTGACCGCCGCGGTGATGTGGTGGAAGCGCCGTCCCAAGGGCCGCCTCGGCGTGCCGGCCTGGCCCGACGACCGCCGGGCGGTCGGCGCCGTCACCGGCCTCGTCGTCGCGTTCGGGATCGTCTTCCCCCTCACCGGGCTGGCGATCCTGGCGATGATCGCCCTCGACGCGGCGGCCTTGAGCCTGCGGCGCGGATTCCGTCGCCCGGCGACGGCCTGACGCCACGCGTTTCTTGCCGGCGCCCCGCGCCGCCCCTCTCCTTCCACGAGATCTTTGCGATGCCGCCCCTCCCCGGCCTGCGTCCCCGCGCGCTCGCCCTCCTCCTCGCCTTCGCCCCCTCTGCGGTCCTGGCGCAGGGCGCCCCCGACACCATCGCCCTTGACGAGATCTCCGTGGCGGGATCCGGCGCCGCCCCAAGACCGGCCTTCGGCGTCGCCGCGCCGCCGGGCGCGGCCCCGAGCGTGATCGAGCACCCGGTCGGCGAGATCGTGACGGGAATCGGCCGCCAGGACGTGATCGCCAACCGGCCGGCCACCAGCATCGGCCAGGTGCTCGTCAACAGTCCCGGGGTCACGGTGCGCCAGGGCAACGGGCCGCGCGACGTGGTGGTGTCGATCCGCGGCAACAACGCCCGCTCGACCGGCGTCATCAAGAACATGGTGGTGCTGGAGGACGGCTTCGTCATGACCCAGCCCGACGGCGCCTCGCGCTTCGACCTCACCGATCCGCGGGCCTATTCCCGCATCGACGTCTTCCGCGGGCCGCAATCGGCGCTCTTCGGCAACTACGCCACCGGCGGTGCGCTGGCCTTCCGCACCCGTACCGGTCGCGAGATCGACGGCTACGAGATCGGCATCGATGCCGGCAGCTTCGGGTATCTCAACCACTACTTCACCGTCGGCGGCGTGAGCGGCCCCTACGAGGTCAGCCTGTTCGCCAGCGATTACCGTCTCAACGGCTACCAGGACCATTCCAGCGCCAACACCCAGACCGTCAACCTCCTGGCGAGCTACACCCCGACACCGGACAACCGCTTCACCCTGAAGGTCGTCAACAACACCCTCGACGCCGACCTTCCCGCCCGCTCGTCGCTGGCGCAGTACCGGATCAATCCCTACCAGCGCGGCTGCGCGGCGGCCGCCACGGCCGCGCCCGGCTGCACCACCGTCAACCTCTTCCGCAACGGCGCCTTCGGCGCGACGGTGCCGGTGACGGCGGACGAGGGCGCCTTCGGCCGCAACGACCGGCGCACGATCATCGCCGGCCGCTGGGAGCACGACATCGACGCCAACACCACCTGGCGCACGCAAGTCGGCTTCGACGAGCGCAATTTCGACCAGCCGTTCTACACCACCTCCTCGCGCGGCAGCTATCCGTCCTACAACGTGCTGTCCGACATCACCCACCGCACCGAGGTATTCGGGCTGCCGACGGTCGGCTACGCGGCGCTCTCCTACAGCGCCATCGACAACCACATCGCCCTCTACAACCGCGCGCCCTATGGCGGCCCGCGCCTCGGCGCGCTCGCCAGCAACCAGGAGGCGGCGCAGTCGAATCTCGGCGGCCGGGCCCGGGCGGAAATCGCGCTGTCCGAGCAATGGACCGGCATCGCCGGCCTCTCGATCGAGAATACCTGGCTCAAGGGCCGCACCCTCACCTACGGCTACTCGGCCGCCGGCACGACCACGGCCGTGGCGAACATCGACCGCAGCTTCCTCAACGTGGCGCCGGAACTGGCGCTGGTCTATCAGCCGGCTCAGGATCTCGCCTTCCGCGGCCGCGTCGCCACCGGCTACGCGACGCCGGCCGCGAGCGCGCTGTTCATCACCCCGGCCGGCGTGCCGGGCAACAACACCGATCTGCGCACCCAGACCAATCTCGGCTTCGATCTCGGCGCCGACTGGTCGCCCCTGCCGGACCTGCGCCTGAGCCTCACCGGCTTCTACGAATTCTTCCGCAACGAGCTCGTCACCCAGTCGCCGGGGGCGGGGCTGCTCAGCTACACCTTCAACGCCCCGGCCTCCGAGCATCGCGGCATCGAGGCGGGAGCCGAATGGGCGTTTTCGCCTGGCTGGCGTGCCTTTGCGGCCTACGGCCTCAACGACCAGTACTACACCCGCTACGTCGAGCAGCTGAGCGCCGGCAACCTGACCGCGCGGTTCGACCGGGCCGGACGCCTGATCCCCGGCGTGCCGGCCCACCAGCTCCTCGCCCGCATCGGCTACGACCAACCGTCGGGACCGCTCAAAGGTCTCGGCGCCTTCGTCGAAGCGGTCTACCAGGACGGCTTCTTCCTCGACAACGCCAACCTGCTCAAGGCGCCGGGCTACACAATCATCAACGCCAACATCCACTACGATACCGATCTGATCGGCTCTTACGCCAAGCGCCTGAGCCTCTATGTCGAGGTGCGCAACATCCTCGACACGACTTATATTTCCTCGGCCCAGCCCCTGGCGAACTCGATCAGCGCCGTGACCGGCCTGCAGAACGGCGCGGGCGTGCTCGCCACCACCACCGGCTCGATCTTCGCCGGTGCACCACGGAGTGTCGTCGGGGGGATGAAGCTGACGTTCTGAAGACCGGGTCGATCGGCGCGACGACGCTGAAAGCCTACCGAGATCGCCCCACGGACCCGGCACCCTCCTCGTCATTCCGGGGCCGCGCAGCGGAGCCCGGAATGACGCGGCGGGTAGCGATCTCACGGCATCGAGCCAAGGTTCGCGGGCGGTCGCCTCGACTCCGACGTGGCACGGTTGCAGGCAACACCTTACCCCCCTCAAATCGCGCATATTGCGCAATTTCCCGATTGACCCGCACCGCATTTTGCGTTCCTCAGGCGCTAACAATCGGACGTCGCGCAGCATCATGCGCGGTCCGCGCAAAGGAGGAATGCATGGCGGGGCTACGCATGGGCGAGATACGCATCAAGCGCGCGATCGAGCGTGTGCCGGGCGGGATGATGGTGGTGCCGCTGCTCGTCGGCGCGGTGATCGCCACCCTGTTCCCAGGCACCCCGAAGGTGTTCGGCTCGTTCACAGGCGCGCTGTTCACCGGCGCGCTGCCGATCCTGGCGGTGTTCTACGTCTGCATGGGCGCGAGCATCGACTTTCGCGCCACGCCCTACATCGTGAAGAAGGGCGGCACGCTGCTCGCCGTGAAGGTCGGCATCGCGATGGTCCTCGGCGTGGTCTTCGGCCGCCTGATCGGCGAAGCGCCGATCGGCGCCGGGCTGTTCGCCGGCCTCTCGACGCTGGCGATCGTCGCGGCCATGAACGACACCAACGGGGGCCTCTACATGGCGCTGATGGGCCAGTACGGCCGGCCGCGGGATGTCGGTGCCTACACGATCATGTGCCTCGAATCCGGTCCCTTCCTCACCATGGTGACGCTCGGCGTCGCCGGCCTGTCGGCCTTCCCGTGGCAGACGATGGTCGGCAGCATCCTGCCGCTCCTCGTCGGCATGATCCTCGGCAACCTCGACCGGGAGATGCGCGACTTCCTCGGCCGCGCCGTGCCGGTGATGATCCCGTTCTTCGCCTTCGCGCTGGGAACCGGGCTCGACCTGACGAAGATCTGGCAGGCGGGGCTGCTCGGCCTCGGGCTCGGCGTCGCGGTGACGGTCGTCACCGGCATCCCGCTCTTCTTCGCCGATCGCCTCACCGGCGGCACGGGGGTGGCCGGCGTCGCCGCCTCCTCCACCGCCGGCAACGCCGCCGCGGTCCCGGCGATCATCGGCGCCGCGAACCCGGCCTATGCCGAGGCGGCCGCCCCGGCGACGGTGCTGGTCGCCGCGACCGTGGTGGTGACCGCGATCCTCACGCCCCTCGTCACCGCCTGGACCGCCCGGCATTTCGGCGAGCGCCCGGAGGAGGACGCCGCCCCGGCCGCCGACCCCGTGGCCTCGCCTCTTGCGAAGCGGGCGTGACCGTGGCGCGACGCTGGCTCATCCTCGCCGACGACCTCACCGGCGCGGCCGATTGCGCCATCGCCTTCGCCCGGCGCGGCCGCCGGACTTGCGTGCAATGCGGCGAGGCGGGATCGGGAGCGGAGGACGACGTCGTCTCGCACGATGCCGACAGCCGCCAGCTCGGCCCGGAGGCGGCGGCCTCGCGCCACGCCGCCCTCCTCGACCGGCTGCATCATCCGGGCCGCTCGATCCTCAAGAAGATCGACTCGACCCTGCGCGGGCAGCCGGCGGCGGAACTTGCCGCCACGCTCGAGGGCTTGCGGCGGCGCCACGGCGCAGCCTTCGCGATCCTGGCGCCGGCCTTCCCGGCGACCGGCCGCACCACGCGGGACGGGCGGATCATGGTCGAGGGCCGACCCCTGGAGGAGACCGAGCTCTGGCGCCGGGACCGTACCTACGCGACCGGATCGCTGCCCGCGATGCTGGAGGGAGCGGGCCTGCCGAGCGCGACGATCGCGCTCGCCACCGTGCGGGCTGGGCCTGAATCCTTGCGCGAGGCCCTGGCGCAGGCCGCACGGGCGGGAGCGGTCGCGGTGCTCGACGCGGAGTCCGACGACGACCTCGCGCGGATCGCCGAGGCCGGCCTCGCGCCCGGTGCGCGGGCGAGCCTGGTCTGGGTCGGCAGCGCCGGCCTCGCCCATGCGCTGGCGGCACGGGAGACGGCGCCGGCCGCTCCGTCCGAAAACATCTCTACCGGTTCGGGCGGCACCCTCGTGGTGGTGGGCAGCCTCGCCGCCGCCTCCCGCGCCGCCGCGCGCCGGCTCGCGGGCG
Source organism: Methylobacterium sp. SyP6R (assembly GCF_019216885.1). Lineage (NCBI taxonomy): Bacteria > Pseudomonadati > Pseudomonadota > Alphaproteobacteria > Hyphomicrobiales > Methylobacteriaceae > Methylobacterium > Methylobacterium synurae. The sequence continues at coordinate 6,297,040 of NZ_JAAQRC020000001.1, forward strand.
AGGCGGGTGTGCGCCACGTCCCGGTCGCGCCGGACCTGCTGCTCGCGGCCGACGAAACCGAGCGGGCCCGCTGCCGGAACGCCGTGACCGCGGGAGTGAGCGCCGGAGACGACGTGCTGGTCGAGGTCGCGATGGGCGAGGCGCCGGACCTCGCCCTGGGGCCGCGCCTCGCCGACGCCCTCGGCGCCTGGCTCGCCCCGGCCGCTCCCCATCTCGGCGGGCTGGTGGCGACGGGGGGCGAGACCGCCGCGGCGCTCCTCGCCCATTTCCGGGTCGACGGCCTGCGGCTGATCGACGAGATCGAGGCGGGCGTCTCCCTCGGCCTCACACGGGGCGCGCTCCGGGTTCCGATCGTCACCAAGGCCGGCGCCTTCGGCACGCCTGAGACGCTGGTGCGCGCCGTCCATCACCTCCGGGCCATCCGAAACCAGGGTTCCTCGACATGAGCCGACCGACCGTCGCGATCACCATGGGCGATGCCTCCGGCATCGGGCCCGAGATCATCATGAAGGCACTCGCCCTGCCCGAGGTCCTGGCGCTGTGCCGGCCGCTGGTCGTCGGCGATGCCGGGCGCCTGCGCGAGGCCGGCCGCATCGTCGGCTCGGCGCTCGCGGTCCAGGCGATCACGTCGCCCGAGGAGGCGGTCGATGCCCCCGGCACCGTCGCCTGCATCGACCTCGCGCTGATCCCGCCGGGCCACCCGTTCGGCCGCGTCTCGCCGGTCTCCGGCGAGGCGGCGTTCCGCTACATCGCGCGGGCGGTCGAGATCGTCCAGGCGGGCGAGGCCGCGGCGATCTGCACAGCGCCCCTGAGCAAGGAGGCCCTGCACGCCGCCGGCCACAGGTATCCGGGCCACACGGAACTCCTGGCCGAGCTCACCGGTACGCCGGAAGTCTCGATGATGCTGGTCTCGCCCAAGCTCCGGGTGATCCACGTCACGACGCATATCGGGCTGATCGACGCCATCGCGCGGATCGAGCCGGGCCTCGTCGGGCGGGTGATCGGGCGCGCCCACGACACCCTGGTCAAGGCCGGCATCGCCGATCCGCGGATCGGCGTCTGCGCGATCAACCCTCATGCCGGCGAGAACGGGTTGTTCGGCCGCGGCGAGGAGGCGGAGAAGATCGCACCCGCCGTCGAGGCCTGCCGGGCCAAGGGCTGGCGGGTCGAGGGGCCGCTGCCGGCCGACACGCTGTTCTTCCTGGCAGGACGGGGCGATTACGACATCGTGGTGGCGATGTACCACGACCAGGGCCACGGCCCGATCAAGGTGCTGGGGCTCGAGGCGGGGGTGAACGTCACCGTCGGGCTGCCGGTGATCCGCACCTCGGTCGATCACGGCACCGCCTTCGACATCGCCGGCACGGGCGTCGCCGATGCGGGCTCGCTGGTCGAGGCCCTGCGCCAGGCCGTCGACTTGGCACCCCGGGCAGGGGCATTGGCCCCGCGCCGGGCGGTCTGACCCCCATGACCCGCGGCCGGCACCGTCACCCGCTGCTGCTGGAGGCGCTCCAGGCCGGCGAGGTCGTGGTCGAGGAACTGGCGGAGCGCTTCGGCGTCTCCGCCTCGACGATCCGGCGCGACCTGCAACGGCTGGCGAGCGAGAAGACGATCACCCGCACCTATGGCGGCGCGGTGATCGCCCATCCGCTCCCCGAGACGAGCCTGCCGGAGCGCGAGGCGCAGGCGAGGCCGGAGAAGGCCGCCATCGCGCGGGCCGCCCTCTCGTTGCTCGCCGACGACGACATCCTGATCCTCGACGGCGGCTCGACGGTGGCGGCCTTCGGGGCCGGCCTCGCCGGGCGGCACCACACGGTCATCACCAACAACCTGCCGCTGGTCGGCATACTCGCCGCCGCGCCCGGGCTCAGCCTGACGGTGCTCGGCGGCGCGGTGCGGCCCGGCAGCATGAGCACGATGGGCCCGCTCGCCGAGGCCTCCTTGCGCCGCCTCACCGCCGACAAGGCCGTGGTGAGCGGCGACGGCTTCGTCGCCGGCCGCGGCCTGTGCGAGGCGGCGATCGAGCAGGTCGCCCTCAAGTCGCTGATGATGGAGCAGGCGGCCGAGGTCGTCGTGCTGATGGATTCCTCGAAGCTCGGCCGCGCGGCACAGGGCGCCTGGGCACCCCTGCCGGCCTGCTGGACCCTGGTGACCGATGCGGGCGCCACGGACGCGCAATGCGCGGACGCGGAAGGCGCCGGGGCGCGGGTGGTGCGGGTGGTGCGGGTAGCGGAGTGAGCGGCGCTTACGCCGCCCGCACCGTCGCGAGGAACCGCGCCACCTCCGCCGAGAGGTGCTCCGACTGGCGCGACATCTCGGAGGCCGCGCCGAGCACCTGGGCCGCCGCCGCCCCGGTCTCGCCGGCGGTTTCGGCGAGCGTCGCGATGGTGCCGGTGACCGCACCGGTGCCGGCTGCCGCCTCGGCGACGTTGCGGACGATCTCCTGGGTCGCCGCGCCCTGCTCCTCTACCGCCGCGGCGATCGAACTGGCGACGCCGTCGATCTCGCGGATGCGCCGGCCGATGCCGTCGATGGCCGACGCGGCCTGGCCTGTCGAGGCCTGGATGCGGCCGATCTGGCCGGTGATCTCCTCGGTCGCTCGTGCCGTCTGGCCGGCGAGCTGCTTGACCTCCGCGGCGACCACCGCGAAGCCCCGTCCCGCCTCGCCGGCCCGGGCCGCCTCGATCGTGGCGTTGAGCGCCAGGAGGTTGGTCTGGCTGGCGATCGACGAGATGAGGGCCACCACGTCGCCGACCTTGGCGGCGGCCTGCGACAGGTCCTGAACCAGCGCCATCGTCTCGCTCGCCTCGCCGACGGCGACCCGCGCCAGCTCGGCCGAGCCCGAGACCTGCCGGCCGATCTCCTGGACCGACGAGCCCAGTTCCTCGGCCGCCGCCGCCACCACGGTGACGTTGGCCGCTGCGTCACCCGCCGCGCTCGCGACGGCGCCCGACTGGCCGGCGGCTTGCGCGGCGCTGCCGCTGAGCGAGCGGGCCGTGGCCTCGAGCTCGGTGGCCGCCGCCGAGACGCCGCCGACGATGCTGCCGACCGCCTGTTCGAAGCCGTCGGCCATCTGGCGCATGCCGAGCTTGCGCTGCTCCTCGGCCGAGGCGCGGGCGAGCGCGGTCTCCTCCTCCAGCGCGCGGGCGCGGATCAGGTTGTCGCGGAACACCACCACCGAGCCGGCCAGCGCGCCGATCTCGTCCCGGCGCCCCTGCCCCGGGATCGTCACCGCGGCGTCGCCGCCGGCGAGGCGCTGGGTCACGGCGGTGATCGCCCGCAGCGGTACGGCGACGCCGTACCGTACCAGCACCATCGCACCGCCCGCGACGAGGAGCCCCAGGCCGATCAACGCCAGCATCTTCCGGTTGGCGCTGACATAGGTCTCCTCGATCAGGTCGCCGCTCGCCTTGGAGCCGGTGCCGTTCAGCGCGACCAGCTTCTCCCAGGTGCCCATGATGGCGATGACGCCATTCGACATGTCGGTGTTGTAGATCCGCTGGGCGGCGGCCACGTCGCCCCCGGTCGCCTTCCCGATGGCCTGGCGCTGATACTCGGCATAGGCGGTAATATGCCGGCGGAACTCGGCGTAGAGATCGCGCTCGGCCTGCGACAGCGGCAGCGCCTCGAAGCGGGCGAACTGCGCGGCGAGGATCTCGTCGCGCTTGGCGATCTGCCCGGCGACCTGGGTCCGGAATTCGGGCGTGTCGGCGGTGAGCAGGCGCGAGATGTTGACCCGCTGGCGCATGAAGTTGATGCCGATCGATCCGAGCGTATCGGTGGCCGGCACCCGGACGTCGCGCAGGTCCGAGGCCGCCGTGTTCACGCGACGCAGCTCAAGCAGCGCGAGACCGCCTGTCGCTCCGATCAGCAGGGCCAGGGCGACGAGGCACAGCCCCAGCTTCGTCGCGATCGACAACCCGTTGCGCATGAGACTTAATTCCCGACATCATTCAGCCGCCGTGGGGAAATCGTATCAGCCAACAGTTAATCTTGTTTTAGCGAATACGAGACGGAATGCGCGCCGCTTCACTTCGATACGGAGCCAACGACAAAGCTCTCGATCCGAGCCGACGTCCTATACCACGTGGGCGATCCAGCTTACCTGCAAGAGCAAGACCACCGCTCCTCCGCGGGAATCGACGAGGGTGTGAGCGGGGCTCGTCGCCGCCTCGACGGCAGAGGAAGCGCAGGATCTCTCCTCTCAGGATCTCTCCTCTCATGGGGGCGGGGTGAGGATGGAGATTGTCCGGAATGGAACTCCGCCCCGTCTCATCGAACCAGGCCGCTCTCGCGCGGGATCTTACCTCCCCGAGCCGCTCGCCCAGGCTGGAGACGGGAGGAACCCGCGAACCTTCCTCTCTCCGGAGAGCCCCGCGCCGCGAGCGGGCATCATCACCCCAACTAAAAATACGTAAGCATGTTAAGGACTAACATATCAAGTCGTTGCACAATAAAACATTCTCATGTTTCTCGTTTTTTCTGATTGTAACAGTATTCATTGGTCAATGGACAGTTATCGCAACATCGCGCATCTTCACATTGCGAGCGGGACGTCCGAACCCGCCGATACCGGAGTGGCATCATGAAGAAGCTCGACGCCAAGTCCCTCGGCTCCGTCGCTGGCGGCTGCTGCCTGCCCGCTTGCCCGCCCCCGTGCCCCCCGCCGGCCCCCTGCCCGCCGCCGGCCCCGACCTGCTGCAGCGCCAAGTCCCGCGTCTGCTAAGTCCCGCGTCTGCTAAGTCCTGCGTCTGTCAAGTCGCAGATCCGTCGATCCCGCCGGATCGACCATCGCGGCAGGGTCGCGCGGCCTCGGCCAGCGACCCTGCGCGACGGGACGATGCCGGCCCGATTCAGGCCCGGCATCGATCGGATCCCGGATCCCCTGCCCCGGGTGGGACAGGGGGTCTTCGGGCCTTCGACCTCCCGCTTTCCGCGCCGCGTCAGGCCGCCAGTTCGTCCTTCACGAAGCGTCCGTCGATCATGATCGCCCGCAGGTGCCGGCCCTGGCCGGTGAGGAGCGAGAGATCGGCGAGCGGGTCGCCGTCGACCACGATCAGGTCGGCGAAGGCGCCGGGCGCCACCACTCCGGCCTTGCCCTCCAGGCGCACGACCTTGGCGGCGTTGATCGTGGCCGAGCGAATCACCTCGATCGCCGGCAGGCAGCGGCCGCGGATCACGAATTCCTCCGACTGGTGGCGGTGCATCTCGCCGAGGAGATCGGTGCCGTAGGCCATCATCACGCCGGCCTCCCGCAGGGTCTCGAGGGCCTTCAGCCCCGCCTCGCGCACATCCTCGATCTTGGCGACCGAGGCCGGCGGAAGCCCCAGGCTGGCGCCCTCCTTGGCAAGGGCATCGAAGGTGACGTTGGTGGGAACGACGTAAGCGCCCTTGTCGCGGATCAGCCGCGCCGTCTCCGGGGTCACCAGGTTGCCGTGCTCGACCGAGATCACTCCGCACTCGACCGCCCGGCGGATCGCCGCGTCGGTGTAGAGATGGGCGGCGACGTAGGTCTGAGCGTTGTTCGCCTCCTCGACGATCGCCCGCAACTCGTCCACCGAGTAGCCCAGGAAGGCGATCGGGTCGGTCGGCGAGGAAACCCCGCCATTCGCCATGATCTTGATGAAGTCGGCCCCGGCCTTGATCTCCTCGCGCGCCACCCGGCGCACCGCGTCGACCCCGTCGCAGACCCGGCCGAGCGCGCCGAGCTTGGTGCCGTAATGGCTCACGTCCCGGGCGTGGTAGCGGCCGCGATAGTCGGTGTGGCCGCCGGTCTGCGACAGGGCCTTGCCGCAGATCACCAGGCGCGGGCCGTCGATCAGCCCTTCCTTCACCGCCATGACCAGGCCGTGGTCGGCGCCGCCGAGGTCGCGCACGGTGGTGAAGCCGCGCATCAGCATGCCGCGCATGATCTTCGCGGTGCGCAACGCCACCAGCGAATCCGGCAGCTCGGCATTGGCACCGAGATCGGGGATCGTCGCGATGACGTGGACGTGGCAATCGATCAGGCCCGGCATCAGCGTGCGGCCGGCGAGATCGATCACGCGGGCCGAGGAGGCGGTGAGCGGCTTGTCCGAGACCTCCCGGATCGAGCCGCCCTCGACCAGCACGTCGTGGCCGTCGAGCGCATTGTCGTGGGTGCCGTCGAGGACCCGGGCGTTGCGGAACAGGACGAGGTCGGCGCTCATGCGGAGGTCCTTCTCTTCATGCGGGCGGCCCGGGGACGAGCGCGCGAGCCTGAGCGGCACACTGGACAGCGAGAAAAAAACAGGCAAGCTTGTTTTTTTATCAGGCACCCGCGCCCCGGAGGATCGGTGACGCAGACCGGACGGCAGCCCCAGGCCCGCAGCCTCGCGACCCGCGAGCGCGTGGTGCGCGCCACGATCGACGAGATCCACGCCGTCGGCTACCACGCCGCGACGACGCAGGCGATCGCCGAGCGGGCGCAGGTCTCGCGCGGGGCGCTGCTGCACCACTTCCCGACACGGGCCGATCTTGTGCGGGCGGCCCTCGAGACCCTGCTCGACGACGGCACCGCCGAGATCCGGTCGGTGTCGCGGGACGTACGCTCCGGGGCACTGCCGCTCGCGGATTTCGTCGAGTTCCTGTGGCCGCTCTTCTCCGGCCGGTTCTTCCAGCTGTCGCTGGAGCTGATCAACGAGGCGCGCACCGATCCGGACCTGCGCCACTGCCTGATCCCGGTGGTGCAGCGCTTCCACGCCGCCCTCGACGCGATCTGGGTCGAGTTCTGCGATGCCGATGCCCGGCCGCCGCGGGAGGCGCGGATCATCCTCAACCTCACCGTCAACCTGATGCGCGGCATGGGCGTGCAGACGGTGCTGCGGCCCGATCCCGACTATTTTCGCGACCTGATCGAGGCCTGGAAGGCGGTGCTGCCGCTTCTCATCGCCGGTCCGGCGGGCGATGCGGCCTTCGCGGGTCCGCGCTTCCGCGCGGCCTCGGCGTGAGCGAGCCTCGCGCTTGGCACCCCTCTTGCCAACACCCGTCTTGCCAAAGGGGCGGGCACCTGTCCTACAAATAGGTCAGCTGTCGTCACCTCCGAAACCGTGAACGCATGAGCGCCGCCATCCTCTCCCCCGCCGGGCCCGGCCTCTCGGCCCGGCTCGGCCGCCTCGCCGTCCTGGCGGCCGTCATCCTCGCCTACGCGATCGTGTTCGCGCCGATCGTGATGGTGGTCGTCACCTCGTTCTTCGATCAGGAGATCGTCACTTTCCCGCCGGACGGCCTGACCTGGCGCTGGTACCTCAATGCCTGGGCGCAACGCGACTTCGCCCGCGGCTTCGTCACCTCGCTCCAGATCGCGCTTGCGGCCACCGCCATCGGCGTGCCGCTGGGCACCGCCGCCGCCCTGGCGCTGGTGCGGGCGAACATCCCCGGGCGCGGGCTCATCAACACCTTCCTGCTGGCCCCGCTCGCGGTGCCGGCGATCGTCGCGGGCTCCGCCCTCTACATGTTCTATCTGCGGGCCGAGGACTGGCTCGACATGGACATCAAGGCGACGCTCGGCGGCCTCGTCGCCGCCAACGTCCTCATCACGATCCCCTGGACGGTGCGCCTCGTCACCGCGAGCCTCGCCGGGCTCGACCGCTCGGCGGAGGAAGCCGCAGCCAATCTCGGGGCCAAGCCCCTCACGGTGTTTGCCCGCATCACCCTGCCGATGCTGCGGCCCGGCATCGTGGCGGCGGCCCTGTTCTCCTTCGTGGCGAGCTTCGAGAACCTCGAACTCAACCTCCTCCTCGTCGGCCCGGGGCGTACCACGCTGCCCGTCGCCATGCTGAGCTACCTGGAATTCCGAATGGACCCGACCCTGGCCGCCGTCGCGACCGCGCAGATCCTGATGGTGACGATCCTGATGCTGGTCACCGACCGGTTCGTGAAGCTGTCGCGGATCGTCTGATGGGCACGCTTCTCCTCGACGGCGTCACCAAGCGCTACGGCGACGCCACCGCCGTCGCCGGCGTCGATCTCGACATCCGCCAGGGCGAGTTGGTGGCCCTCCTCGGCCCTTCCGGCTGCGGCAAGACCACGACGCTGCGGATGGTCGCGGGCTTCATCGAGCCCAGTGCCGGCCGCGTCGTCATCGGCGGGCGCGACGTGACGCGGCTGCCGCCGCATGCCCGCGACACCGGCATGGTGTTCCAGTCCTACGCGCTGTTCCCGCACATGAGCGTCGCCGACAATGTCGGCTTCGGCCTGGAGATGCGGAAGGTAGGAAGAGCGGAGCGCGACCGGCGCATCGCCGAGGCCCTGCGGCTGGTGCGGCTCGACGCTTTGGCGGATCGCCTGCCGCGCCAGCTCTCCGGCGGGCAGCAGCAGCGCGTGGCCTTGGCGAGGGCGCTGGTGGTGAGCCCGGCGGTGTTCCTCCTCGACGAGCCCCTGTCGAACCTCGACGCGAAGCTGCGCTCCGAGGTGGGCCTCGAGATCCGCGAGTTGCAGAAGCGGCTCGGGCTGACCACCCTGATGGTCACCCACGACCAGGACGAGGCGCTCGCCATGGCCGACCGGCTGGTGGTGATGGAGCACGGCCGCGTGCTCCAGGTCGGCAGCGCCGAAGACCTCTACGAGCGCCCGGCCAACACCTTCGTCGCCGGCTTCGTCGGACGCTGCAACCTGCTCGACGGGGCGCGGGAGGGGACCGACGTGTTTCGCCTGGCCAGCGGCGCCGCCGTGCCGTGCGCACCCGATGCGACCGCCAAGAACGGCCTGCTGGCGATCCGGCCCGAGCGGATCGAGGTCGCCCCCGACGCGAGCGGTCCCGGCCGGCTCAGGGCCGTGACCTATCTCGGCGCCCGCACCGAGTATCATCTCGATCTCGCCGGCGAGGCGATCGTCGCGGTGACGCCGACGCCGCTTCCCGACGATCCCCGCCGCCGCCTCGCCGCCGGCGACCCCGTCCGCATCTCATGGGCTGCGGATGCAGCCCGCGTCATCCCCAGTGCCGACGCGTCCCGCGTCATCCCCAGTGCCGACGCGTCCCGCGTCATCCCCAGTGCCGACGCGTCCCGCGTCATCCCCAGTGCCGACGCGTCCCGCGTCATGCCCGCAGCAGAGAGCCCCGCCCGATGATCACCCGTCGCTCCCTCCTCGCCAGCAGCGCCGCCCTCGGCCTTGCCGGCACGCTCCCCGCCCGGGCCGAGGCCGCCCCGATCGTCGTCGGCACCTGGGGCGGCGATTACGGCGCGCTGCTCCAGCAGAACATCGACGTCCCGCTGATGAAGCCGCTCGGCATCGAGGTGTCGCAGGACATCGCCAACCAGGACCCGCGCCGCACCAAGCTGATCGCCGAGCGCACCAGCCGCCGCGCCAGCATGGACGTCGCGTGCATCAACGACATCGACAGCTACATGCTGAGCCAGCTCGGCGTGCTGGAGACCGTACCGGCCGCCGAGGTGCCGCGGCTGTCGCAGGTGATCGACGTCTTCAAGAAGCCGCACTCGATCCCGCACATCTACTCGGCGCTGGTCGTGCTCTACAACCCAAGCAAGGTCACGACCCCGCCGACCCGCTACGCCGACATCTTCGACCCGAAATACAAGGGCCGGGTCGGCTTCTCGGACATCCTCTGGAACTTCAACATGGCCGGCGCCAATATCGGGGCCGGCGGCTCAGCCACCGACTTCACCAAGGGCAAGGCCGCCCTGATGGACCTGAAGAAGCTCGAGCCCAAGGTCTATCCCTCGAACGAGACGCTCGCCGCGGCGCTCAAGTCCGAGGAGGTGTGGATCTCGCTGATGTGGCTCGCCCGCGGCTTCATGTGGAAGCAGGCCGGCATCCCGGTGGCGATGGCGATCCCCGAGGAAGGGGCCCTGCCGATCCTGTTCGAGGCCGGCGTGCCGAAGAACTCGCGGGCCAAGGACAGCGCCTTCAAGTACCTGAACGCCATGCTCGACCCGACGGCGCAAACCGCCTTCGCGCAGAAGATGGGCTACGTGCCGACCGTCAAGGACGCCAAGCTCCCGGAGGATCTGGCCAGGCAGATCAGCCTCACGGAAGCCCAGCAGGCCAAGCTCCGACCGCTCGACTACGCGACGATGCAGGCGCAGCAGGCGGCGTTCTCGGATTTCTGGAACAAGGAATTCAAGGGGTAGGCCGTCGGGTCGGCCGCAGGGCCTCGCCGACACTCCGCTTCATCCTATCCAATCCCCTCATCCTGAGGTGTTATACGCAATCCGGAAGATCGCTTCCGGATTGCGTATCACCAGCCCGCGCGGCGCGTGAGCGAAGCCGATTTCCGCATCGCGAAGCGATCAATCGGAAATCGTATTAGTCGATCAAGGATCGACTGATCTCGAAGGAGGGCTCCAGAAGTCTCAGGGCTTTCTGGAGCCCTCCTTCGAGGCTCGTTTCACTCGCGATCTCTGATCGCCGGTACCTCAGGATGAGGTCGCGAGTGGGATGAGTGTCCCCCAGCCGACTGGTTCAGATCGAGACTTCCGCCCGTGTTCGCCCTCATCCTGCCGGCCTTCCTCGTCGTCGCCGCGCTGCTCGTCGGCCCGATGGTGCTGCTCGCACGCATCTCGCTCAACCAGTACAGCCCGACGCAGCTGATGATCGAGGCGACGACGGCGCAGAACTACCTCAATGCCGTCGCCGACCCGTATTACCGCGGCGTGATGGGCACGACGCTCGTCATGGCCTTCACCTGCACGGCGCTGACCCTGGCGCTCGGCTTTCCCGCCGCCTACCGGCTCGCCCGGATGGAGAGCCGCTGGAAGAGCCTCGTCACCGTGCTGACCCTGATCCCGCTTCTGGTCGGCAACGTCGTGCGGGCGGCGGGCTGGCTCGGGCTCTTGGGCAATGACGGGCTCATCAACGCGACCCTGCGCGGCCTGCACATCACCGCGAGCCCGCTTCAGCTGATCTACACGCCCGGCGCGGTCGCGGTCGGCACGATCGCCGTCGTGCTGCCCTACATGATCCTGACGCTGTCGTCGGTGATCGAGAGCATCCCGCGGGCGGTGGAGGAGGCGGCGGCCAATCTCGGGGCCAGCGCCTTCACGGTGTTCCGCCGGGTGGTGTGGCCGCTGGCGCTGCCCGGAACGGTGGCAGGCTGCGTCCTCGTCTTCATCCTGTGCATGAACACCTACGCGACCGCGGTGCTGCTCGGCGGCTCGCAGTTCAAGATGATGGCGCCCGCCGTCTACGACCAGTTCTCGAAGGGCATGAACTGGCCGTTCGGCGCGGCCCTCGCCTTCATCCTGCTCGCCGCGACCCTGGTGCTCACGGCGCTCGGCACCGCGCTGCTCGGCCGCCGCTACGCGCGCTAAGCGGAATTGCACGAGGCAATTCCGCTTGGCTCTTTGGTTTTGCATCATTTTCGCCGCCGAACCGGCGGCCGCTTCGGCGAATGATGCGTAGAGCTAACAAAAAGTCGGGAGGACACCTTGAGCGACACCCCCATCCTCGCCGGGAACGAACTCGCCGCCGAGCGGGCCAAGGCCGGCCAGCCGCCCCTGGTGCCCTCGACCTCCCGCGACCGTGGGATCGGGCCGCACAAGCGGCTGGTGCTGCGGGCCGCCACCGTCATCGACGGCACCGGCGCGCCGCCGATCGGCCCGATCGACATCGTGGTCGAGAACGGCCGCATCGTCCAGCTGAAGAAGGTCACCGGCAACCTCGCGAACACCGCCAACCGGCCGGCGCCGGGCGACCACGAGATCGATTGCCGCGGCAAGTGGGTGACCCCCGGCTTCGTCGATTGCCATGCGCATGCCGGCGTCGCGTATCATGCCGCCAACGGCTGGGTGCCGCCGGTCGAGTACGTCTACAAGCTCTGGCTCGCCCACGGCGTGACCACGGTGCGCGAGATGGGCTCGTTCAACGGGCTCGACTGGATGCTCGACCAGAAGAAGCGCGCGGAGGCCAACACCATCGCGGCGCCGCGGCTCTTGGCCTACAGCTACTTCCCGGCCGTCAACGACATGCTGAAGCTGATCCACACCCCCGAGGAGGGGCGGGTGTGGCTGAGGAAGCTGAAAGAGCGCGGCGCCGACGGGGTGAAGTTCTTCGGAGCCCCGCCCGCCATCATGGAGGCGGCGCTCGACGAATGCGCGAAGCTCGGGCTGAAATCCGGATGCCACCACGCCCAGATGGCGGTGACGCGGATGAACGCGCTCACCACCGCCGGCTGGGGCCTGACCAGCGCCGAGCATTATTACGGCCTGCCCGAGGCGCTGTTCGAGGACCGGGTGGTGCAGAACTTCCCGCTCGATTACGATTACAACGACGAGTATTTCCGTTTCTCGGTCTCGGGCCAGATGTTCCGGCAAGGAGCGGAGCCGGGCTCGAAGAAATGGAACGAGACCCTGGAGCGGTTCCTGGAGCTCGGCTTCACCTTCGTGCCGACCTTCACGATCTACGACGCCAACCGCGACCTGATGCGGGCGCGCCAGGCCGACTGGCACAAGGAGTACACCTGGAAGTCGATGTGGGATTACTTCACGCCGCAGCGCGGCGGCCACGGCTCGTACTGGTATCGCTGGTCGACCCAGAACGAGATCGAGTGGAAGGAGAACTACCGGCTCTGGATGGCCTTCATCAACGAGTACAAGAACCGCGGCGGCCGGGTCTGCGCCGGATCGGATTCGGGCTTCATCTACCAGATCTTCGGCTTCGGCTATATCCGCGAACTCGAGCTGTTGCAGGAGGCGGGCTTCCATCCGCTGGAAGTGGTGCGCGCCGCGACGTCGCAGGGTGCGGCGCTATGCGGGCTCGAGGACGAGATCGGCACCGTCGAGGTCGGCAAGCGCGCCGACCTGCTGGTCCACGACCACAACCCGCTCACCGACTTCAAGCTGCTCTACGGCACCGGGGCTTTGCGCCTCGACGAGGCGACGAACGGCGCCACTTGGCATCGGGGCTTGAAATACACGATCAAGGACGGGGTGATCTACGACACCGCCGAACTGCTCGCCGACGTGCGCGATCTCGTGAAGGCGACCTGGGACGAGGCGGTGCCGGCGAAGTATGCGCGCCAGGATCAGGCGGCACCGTGAGCGACATCCTCGACTTCGTGGTGCTCACCGGCTTCCTCGGCTCCGGCAAGACGACGCTGCTGCGCGACTATCTCGGCCGCCCCGAGGCCGCCGACACCGCCGTCATCGTCAACGAGGCCGGCGAGATCGGCCTCGACGGGCTGATCCTGCGCGAGAGCGGGGGTGATGTCCCGATGACCATGCTGGCGAATGGCTGCGTCTGCTGCCAGATGACCAGCGACCTCGCCCGGACCGTCGAGGCCTTGCTCGCCGCCGAGCGGCCGGAGGCCTCGGGGCCGCTGCGCCGCATCGTGCTGGAGACGAGCGGCCTGTCGAAGCCCGGCCCGGTCCTGCGCCAGCTGGCGAGCCTCGCCGGGTTCCCGATGCGGGTCTCGGTCGTCGCCACCTACGATGCGCTGCGCGGACCCGAAACCTCGGCCTTCGAGGAGGCGGCGGCGCAATGGGCCGCCGCCCATCGCATCGTGCTCACCAAGCTCGACGCCGCGCCGCCGGACCGCCTCGAACGGGCCCGGGCGGAGATCGCCGCGATCAACCCGCTCGCCGAGATCATCGCCGATCCGGACCGCGCGAGGGCGGTCGCGGCCGCCTTCGCGCCGCTCCCCGGTGCCGGCCTCGATCCGGCCCTGCTGGCGCCTGAATCCGGCAGCGCCCATCCCCGCGTCGCGGTCTGGCTCGCCCGGCCCCTGCGCCCCCTCCCCTACGACGACCTGGCGGCCTGGCTCGACAACCTCGCCGGCCATCTCGGCGAGCGGCTGCTGCGCCTCAAGGGCCTGGTGGGGATCGTCGAATCGGACCGTCCGCTGCTGGTCGAGAGCGTCGGCACGCTGTTCTCGCGCCCGCGCCCCTTCGGCCGGCCGGCCGAGGAGGCGGCGGCGTTCGTGGTGGTGATCGCCCGCGACCTGGCGGCGGGGGAGCTCGACAGCGTGGCGCCCGAGGGCCTGTTCCGCTTCGCGCCGCGGGTGGCGGAGAGCCCGTTCGCGCGGGTGGGGGCCGGTGTTCCGCGGGCGGAGGCGGTGCGGGGGTGAAGCGTCTCGGATGACCCTGTTCCGCACCCGCGGAACGGCCGTCATACGGTTTCCGGCTAATCGCTTCGCGATGCGGAAACCGGCTCCGCTCAGGCGCCGCGCGGGCTGGTGATACTGTTTCCGGAAGGGATCTTCCGGAAACAGTATCACACGGGCCGGTTATGGCAGGATGCCCCGACCTGAGCCGTAACGCCGCCCTCCCGCGAGAGCCCGATCGAGCATGACAGCACCGGCCGCCGCCTCTCCCGACAGCCCGCCCCGCGGCGCGGAGCCGTTCTGGTCGGCCCTGTTCACCGACCGGCGGATCGCGCCGGCCCTCGGGCTCGGCTTCACCTCCGGCCTCCCTTTCCTGCTCGTCTACGGGACGCAGGCCGCGTGGCTGTCGGATAGCGGCATCTCGATCGCCACGATCGGGCTGCTCAGCGAGATGACGCTGGCCTACAAGTTCAAGTTCCTGTGGGCCCCGTTCCTCGACCGCACCGACCCGCCGCTGCTCGGGGCCCTGCTCGGCCGGCGGCGCGGCTGGATCGTCGCGGCGCAGCTCGGCGTCATGCTGATGCTCGCCGGGATCGCCTTCGGGGATCCCGCGCACTGGCTCGCCTGGACGATCGCGTTCTCGGTGGCCTTGGGCTTTGCCGGCGCGACCCTCGACCTCGTCATCGACGGCTGGCGCATCACCAGCGTGCGGCCGCCCGAGAAGCAGGCCGTGCTATCGTCCTGGACCGAGATCGGCTGGCGGATCGGCAATCTCGCGGCAGGCGCCGGCGCGCTGCTGCTGGCCGACCGGATCGGCTGGCGCGGGGCCTATCTCGCCATGGGAGCCCTGATGCTGGTCGGCATGGCGGCGGCCGTCCTCGCGCCCGAGCCGCCCTCCGACCAGGTGCCCCACGCGCCCCGCGCCGGCCTCCTCGACACGATCTGGGAGCCGATCGCCGACCTCCTGCGCCGCCTCGGCCCGATGGCGCCGGCGATCCTGCTGCTCGTGGCGGGCTTTCGCATGCCGGGCTACATCGCGACCGCGATGGCGGTGCCGCTGTTCAAGCACCAGGGCTTCACCAACACCGACATCGCCACCGTCACCAAGCTGTTCGGCTTCTGGATCGGGCTCGGCGGCACCTTCCTGGCCGGGGCCCTGATCCCGCGGATCGGCATGCTGACGAGCCTCCTCGTCGGCACGGTCGCCGCCTCGGCCTCGCACCTGAGCCTCGCCTACCTGGCGGCGCATGGCGGCGATGGCGGCCGCGCCTTCTGGACCTTCGCGGTCACCGTCGGCATCGACGGCTTCGCCTATGCCTTCGCGTCGGTGGTGCTCATCACCTACATGTCGACGCTCGCCTCGACCCGGCACGCGGCGAGCCAGTTCGGGCTCCTGACCTCGCTCTGCGCCTTCCCGGGCAGCGTGCTGGCGGGATTTTCCGGCTTCATCGTCGAGCGGACGGGGTTTCCCTGGTTCTTCGTCCTGACCTCGCTCATCGGCGTGCCGGTGGCTTTGCTCGCCGTCTATGTCTGGGCCAAGGTCGGGATCTCCGACGAGGCGCCGGCGACGACCTGACCGGTCCGGGAACGCTTGGCGCCCTATCGCGCAGGCCGAGCCGGGATGCCCGTCTCGCCGAGACAACGCGACGCATTCAGGGCCTCGTTGCGGATGGAGCGCCCCCTTGGATCTAGAGGCTGCCGCTCGGTTCCTCGATGGCGCCTCGCTCCACTGTGCCCTCTGAGTCGCAGAATCGAACGTGCCGGAGCGACCATGGCCAAGTCGCTCGGCGCCTGCAGGCGGATCACCGAGGGGCTGGTGCGGATGTCAGGACGCAGGCATTGCTGCCCGCCCGATCACCGCGACAAAAGGATCGTGATATCGGACCGGAACTACAAAGGGGGCCCGCCAAGGCCCACTCATTCTCTGCGGGCCAACCTTCCACCCGGTCGTGCCCATACTTCCTAGGGACCAAGGGGATTTGAACCCCTGTCTTTCAAATCTGCGTCGTAGCATGGGCTTGGTGTCACCCGGCGCTACGACGGCCCCTCGCGGGGTCTTAGACGCGGATCGTTTCCGAGAGCCGCTAACGGTGAGGTATATGGGACATCACAGGTGCTTCGTCAACCCCGAAAGCCCCACCGCCCTCAAGACACAGCCGCGAATGGTCTTGATAGTTTCGCCGTCCAGGGGAGTATAGAGATACAGGCGCTTGCCGGCTGCCGACTTCCCGGTCCTGAGAAAATCCAGCCGATGGAAGGCGACGGTATTCACCATGTCGCCCTTGACCCAAACTCCGTCGCTATCCCACGGCTCAGGAAGATGCGGCCGCAGGTTGATCTGCTTATGATAGGGCATGATTGGATCGGGCGGATCGGTGCTCAACGCGACGACGGTGCATAGTCCAGGGCGCGCCGCAATTTTTGGACTGATGACCACGCAAGGCCGGCGCTTGATCATTTCCGGCACCTTGAAGCCTACGTTGAAATCACACAACAAGACGACACCAAGTGCCGGATGCTCTCGTATAGCCACCGCAAATCCCTTGTCATTTTCCGATATTTTTCGACGATCGCACTGTGAGATCGACGGATATGCGAAAATGGCACCTCATATTTCAGAATATGCATTGCAGGTGCGTAGCAAATCAGCCAGACTTGAGGGAACCGGCACAATGCCAACATGTCTTATCAGATTGTGCAAACACCGATCAAGCACATGATGACGCTTGGCTTCTGCATGTTTTTTGCAGGCGGTCCACAATCGGCACAGCATCGTCATGCGAGGCCAGATCGCGAAAACGAGAATGAAGATTTTGATGAAAATGTTAGATCACAATCGTCTTCGCGTGATCGGCACGGTCACTTATCGATGAAAGACAGAAATTTCGACTATCTCTCGGGGCTGAGGCACATTGGCATGCAGGGTCCGTCGTCATCGACCCAGTCGCCATCGAACCGCTCAGCCGGCGGCCGCCCGCGATCCGATCGTCTCCGGCAGACTGATCCACGGAGATGCGGGACCGCTCAAACTTGACACGTAGCCCCACTCCCCCCACTCTCCCCGGCTCCCAGGGGAGCCTCGCGAGGAGGCTGAGATTCCGCCGGTCCGGTTCGTCCGGGCGCCGCGGTGACCCTATGAACCTGATCCGGGTCATGCCGGCGTAGGGATGCGGGACCGGCGCGGCGCAAAGGCCGAACCTGCCGTCTTTTCGCGCATGATCTCCGCTCGGTCTGGCCCTCGCCCGGGATGGGCGCGAGGTGGCCGTGATGTCGCAAGCGGAGATCGTCGAGGCCCTGCTCGACTTCATCGGACGGCCGGGCGCGAGCGAGGCGGAGTTCGAGGCGCTGGCGTTGCGGCTCTTCGCCTACCAGTTCGCCCACAACGCGCCCTATCGCCGGTTCGCGCAACAGCGCGGGCGCACCCCGCTGACCGTGCGGCGCTGGCGCGACATCCCGGCGGTACCGATCAAGGCGTTCAAGGACCTGACCCTGAGCTGCTCCCCGCCGGACGCAGCCGAGCGGGTGTTCATGACGAGCGGCACGACCGGGAGCGGACGCGGCCGCAGCTACCACCCGACGCTCGCGGTCTACGACGCCTCGATGCTGGCGGGCTTCGCCGCCCGGATCATGCGCGGGCGAGACACGATCCGGATGGGCATCCTGTTCCCGGACGAGGCGGCGCTGCCGAATTCGTCGCTCGCCCATTACCTCGCCCTGGCGAAGGCGGAGTTCGGCACGGCGGACAGCGCGGTCTTCGTCGGCCCGACGGGGCTCGACCTCGATGGGCTGCTGGCGGCGCTGGCGCAGGCCGAAGCCTCGGGCGAGCCCTATGCCCTGCTCGGCGCCACCTACGCCTTCGTGCCGGTGATGGATGCGCTCGAGGAGCGTGGCCGCCGCTTCGCCCTGCCGCCGGGGAGTGTCCTGTTCGATACCGGCGGCTTCAAGGGCCAGTCGCGGGAGATCGAGCCGGATGCCTTCTATGACGGGCTTTCGGAGGCCTTCGGCGTGCCGCGCACATCCTGCCTCAACATGTACGGGATGACCGAGCTGAGTACCCAGTTCTACGACGACGGCAACGCGACCTGCCCGCCGGTGAAGTCCGGCCCGCACTGGATCCGCAGCCGCGTCGTCGATCCGCTCACCGGCATCGACGTCCCTGAGGGCGAGACCGGCGTGCTGGTCCACCACGACCTCGCCCATTTCAACTCGGTCTCGGCGATCCTGACCGAGGATGCCGGGGTGATCGTGCCCGGCGGCTTCCGGCTGCTCGGCCGGGTCGAGGGCTCGGCCTCGCGCGGCTGCTCGGTCGCGGTGGCCGAATTCCTGGCCGCGGCGCAGGGATGAGCACGGTCGAGGAGGCCGGATACCTGCCGGGGCTCAGTCCCGAGGCGATCGGCCGGCGCATCGTCCAGCACCGGGCCTGGGGCGAAACCGTCGCGGTGGCGCTGCCGGACCTGACCGGGGATCAGGCCGAGACCCTGTGCGCCCATGTCCGCGCCCGCGCCCGCGAGACCTTGCGGCGGATGGAGACCGCCCGGATCGTCGCGGCCATCGACCGGGCGAGC
The DNA here is from genome assembly GCF_019216885.1 of Methylobacterium sp. SyP6R. Classification (NCBI taxonomy): domain Bacteria; kingdom Pseudomonadati; phylum Pseudomonadota; class Alphaproteobacteria; order Hyphomicrobiales; family Methylobacteriaceae; genus Methylobacterium; species Methylobacterium synurae. The sequence goes on from NZ_JAAQRC020000001.1 coordinate 6,315,622, forward strand.
GCCTGCCTGCTCGACCGCACGCATCCTTTGCGCCGCAAGGCCGAGGCGCTGCTGCCGGTCGTCACCGGCTACGATCGCGAGACGGTGCGGCTCGGCCTGACGAGCTACCTGAAGACCTTCCGGCGGCCGCAATTGCTGCGTTTCCTCGCCGAGGATTTCTCCAATCCGGCCGTGCTCGACGGGTTCCAGCCGGCGGTGAAGGGCGGGCTGGTGCGGGCACGGGGGCCGGACCTGCTGCTCCATGTCTGGGCCGGCAACGTCCCGGCCCTGCCGCTGTGGAGTCTCGTCTCGGGGTTGCTGGTCAAGGCCGGCACGGTCGGCAAGCTCGCCTCCGCCGAGCCGCTGACCGCCGGCTGGTTCGCGCAAGCGATCGCCGAGGCCGACCCGGACCTCGGCGAGTGCCTGGCGATCACCTGGTGGAAGGGTGGCGAAGGCGGGCCCGAGGCGACGTTCCTCGCGCAGGCCGACTGCGTCATGGCCTATGGCGGCAACGAGACCCTGGCGGCGCTCCGCGCCAAGGTGCCGGTCACCGCCCGATTCCTGCCGCACGGCCACCGCATCGGCTTTGCCATGATCGCCCGGGAGGCCCTGGACAGCCGCCGCGCCGGCCCGCTCGCCCGCCTCGCCGCCCACGATATCGTCCGCTACGAGCAGCAGGGCTGCTACGCGCCGCAGATGCTGTTCGTCGAGCGCGGCGGCGCGACCGCGCCGGACGAGTTCGCCCGCCACCTCGCCCACGAACTCGCGGCTCTCGCGAGCCGCCATCCGCGCCGGCGGCTCGATCCGGGCGAGGCGGCCGCCCTCGCGGCCTGGCGCAACGCCCACGAGATGCGGGCCCTCGACGGGAGCGCGACGCTTCTCGGCGATCCGGCCGATCCGTGGAGCGTCGTCCTGCTCGACGACGCCGTGGGTCTGAGCCCGTCCGGCCTCAACCGCAGCGTGGCGGTCGTTGCGGTCGACGATCTGGCGGAGGTGCCGGCCCGGGTGGCGCCCCACCGCGCCTATCTCCAGACCGCCGGAATCGCCGCCGCTCCCGCGCGGCTCATGGCGCTCGCCGACGACCTCGCCGGGGCCGGCGTCACCCGGATCTCGGCCATCGGCCGCATGACGGCGCCGGAGGCCGGCTGGCACCATGACGGGCGCTTCAGCCTGCTCGACCTCGTGACGATGACGGAGATCGAGGCCGGCGCCGAGGCCGCTGCGGAAGGCTTCGCGCCCTATGCCGATTGACGCCCATCTCGCCCTCGACGGAATCCGCTACCGCTTTCCCGGCGATGATGCCGAGACCGTGGCGGGCGTCGATTGGGCGATCCCCCGCGGGGCGATCCACTGCCTGCTCGGCCGCAGCGGCTGCGGCAAGACCACCCTGCTCAAGCTCGCCGCCGGGCTGATCGCGCCGGATTCGGGCCTCGTCCGGGTCGGCGGGGAGCCGGTGCGCGGGCCGGCGCCGGGCGTCGGCTTCGTGTTCCAGGCCCCGACCCTGCTCGCCTGGCTGTCCGCCCTCGACAACGTGCTCCTGCCGGTCTCGCTCGAGCGCCGGCCGCAAGCCGCGGATCGCGAGGCGGCCCGCGACCTCCTTGGCACGATGGGCCTCGGGGATCTTGCCGGGCGCCGGCCCGGTTCCCTGTCGGGCGGGCAGCAGAGCCGGGTGGCGCTCGCCCGCGCGCTGGTGACTGAGCCGGGCCTGCTCCTCCTCGACGAGCCCTTCGCGGCGCTGGACGCGCTCACCCGCGAGGAGTTGCAGGACGACCTCCTGCGCCTCTGCGCGTCCCGCGGCACCGCAGCTCTGTTCGTCACCCACGACATCGGTGAAGCCGTCTACCTCGGCGACCGGGTCGGCGTGATGGCGGCCGGACGCCTCGTCCACGAGGATGCGGTCCCGCTGCCCCGCCCCCGGCCGCCCGGCATCCGCTACGATCCCGCATTCGGGACGGTCTGCCGGTCGCTCCGCGCGGTCATGGATGGCCCCACCCCGGTAATCGGGCGGGCGGCGTGAGGACGCGGCTCGCCTCCGCCCTGCTGCTGGCGGCCCTGCTGACCGCCTGGGAGGCGTGGTGCCGCTCCGGCCGCGTCTCGCCCCTCGTCCTGCCGGCGCCCTCCTCCGTCGCCGAGACCCTGTGGGGCGAGATCGCCTCCGGCCGGCTCTGGCCGCATCTGCGCGTGACCATGACGGAGATGGGCTTAGGCCTCCTCGCCGGCACGATTCTCGGCCTTGGCGCCGGCATCCTGCTGTCGGAATGGCCGAGCCTGCACCGGGTGCTGCGCCCCTACGTGCTGGCGAGCCAGCTGGTGCCGAAACTGGCGCTCGGCCCCCTGCTGATCCTGTGGTTCGGCTTCGGCCTGACGCCGACCGTGGTGATCACCGCGCTGATCTGCTTCTTCCCGCTCTTCGAAAACACCCTCACGGGCCTCGCCCAGGTCGAGCCGGGCCAGCGCGAGCTGTTCCGGATGCTCGGCGCGAGCCGCGCCCGGACCCTCCTGCGCCTGAAGCTACCCGCCGCTCTGCCGGTGATTTTGGCGGGGTTCCGCGTCGCCATCGTGCTGGCGCTCGTCGGCGCGGTGGTGGGCGAGTTCGTCGGCGGGCGCCAGGGCCTCGGCGCCTCGATCATCGCCGCCCAGAGCGTGATGGATTCGAGCCTGATCCTGGCCCTGTTCGTGGTCATCACCGCCCTCGGCATGATCGTCTATGAGGCCGCCCGGGGGGTTGAGTCCCTGATTCTGCGCCGTTACGCGAGAGACTGACCATTCATGCCCGCCTTACGCCTGCTCCTCGTCCTCGCCCTCGCCTGGCTCGGCTCCCCGGCCCTGGCACAGACCCTGGATAAAGTCACCGTCGCCGGCTGGAGCCAGCCGATCAGCGAGATCACCAACCTTTTGGCCGAGCCCGATCACGGCCTGTTCAAGGCCCGGGGCATCGCCCTCGATTACGTGCCGGGCAATGGCGGCGGCTCGGCGATCCAGGCTTTGCTCTCGGGACAGGCGGACGTCGCCTTCACCGACCCGGCCTCGTTCTACCTCGCCCTCGACAAGGGGGCGGATCTGGTGGCGATCTATAACATCTATCCGCAGAACGTCTTCAACGTCGTGGCGCCGAAAGCCCGCGGCATCCGTTCGATCGCCGATCTCAAGGGCAAGCGCGTCGGCGTCTACAGCCTGGCGAGCGGAACCCGCCAGCACCTGCTCCTGCTGCTCGCCGCCGCCGGGCTGAAGGAGAGCGACGTGACGGTGGAGGTCACGGGGCTGCTCAACTTCGCCCCCCTGATCCAGGGCCAGGTCGATGCGACGGCGGCCACCGATACCGGGCTCTTGGTCGGCCGCGCCAAGGGCCTCGGCGACGTGGACGTCATCGCGGTGCGCGACCACCTCAACCTGCCGAGCGACATCTTCGTGGTGACGCGGAAGGACTATGAGGCGAAGAAGCCGCTGCTGAAGCGCTTCCTCGCCGCCTACCGCGACTCCGCCGCCTGGATGATCGCCAAGCCCGACGAGGCGGCGCACCTCGCCGTCACCCGGGCGATCAACGGCCGCGACGAGGCGATCAACCGCGAGGTGATCGCCTTGCGCAACCTGTCGAGCGTGTCGCCGACCACCGAGCGCGAGGGCTTGGGCCATTTCGACTTGCCCGTCCTGCAGCAGGGCGCCGACCAGTTCCGCAAGCTCGGCCTCATCACCCGCTCCCTCGACATGGGCCAAGTGGTGAAGAGCGACCTGATCCCGGGCAAGGAGGGCGCGCGATGAGGTTTGGCGACCGCGCCATCCTGGTCACGGGAGGAAGCCGCGGCATCGGCGCGGCCATCGCCACCGCCTTCGCGAGGGAAGGCGGGCTCGTCATCGTCAATTACCGCGAGAACCACGCCGCCGCCGAGGCGGTGGCCGACCAATGCCGGGCGCTTGGCGGCCAAGCCCTGACCGTCGCCGCCGACGTGACCGACGCGGACGCCGTGGCGGGGCTGGCCTCGCGGATCACCGAGGAGGTCGGCCGCCTCGACGCGATCGTCAACAACGCCTTCGCGCCCTACCGCTTCGATCCCGACCGCCGCCCGCGCTTCCGCGACGTGCCGTGGGAATCCTACCAGCGCCAGTTCGACGGCGCGGTGCGGGCGGCCTACAATGTCGTCCAGGCGCTGCTGCCGCTGATGACCCGGCGCAGCGGCGGGGCCATCGTCAACCTGGCGAGCGACCTCGTGGCGCGCCCGAGCATCCCCTACCACGACTACACCACCGCCAAGGCGGCCTTGATCGGCTTCAGCCGCACCCTCGCGGCCGAGCTGGGGCCGGTCGGCGTGCGGGTCAATTGCGTGGCGCCGGGGCTGGTCACCGGCACCGATGCGAGCCGGGACACGCCCGAGGAGGTGCGCGAGGCTCTGATTGCCCAGACCCCCTTGCGCCGCCTCGCGACGCCGGAGGACGTGGCCGGGCCGGTGCTGTTTCTCGCCGGCGAGGAGAGCCGGTTCGTGACCGGGCAGGTGCTGACCGTGGATGGGGGGTTGGTGATGGGGTGAGGGATGGTGCGGCAGTCGGCATATTCTACGACAGAACGGCTCGTCCGCGGCTCCGGCCCATCCCATCCTGGACCTCATCCTGAGGTGTTAGTCGATCAAGGATCGACTGACCTCGAAGGAGGGCTCCAGATACCACGCGATCCCTGGAGCCCTCCTTCGAGGTTAGTCCATCTCCGATGGACTAACACCTCAGGATGAGGTTGTGGCTTGGATAGAACCATCATCCGAAATTCCTTGCCTCACACCCCGAACCGCAACCCCTCCCGTTCGTAATCCTCCTTCACGCATTGCAAGATCAGCCCGATCTCCGGCGACGGATCGTTCTTGCGGTAGCTCATGATGACCGGGATCAGCGCCCGGTCCTCGTCGAGCGGCCGGTAGGCGACGCCGTCGCGGCGCAGGCGCTCGATCGAGGCGGGCACCACGCAGACCCCGGCCTCCGCCGCGACGAGGCCGAGCGCGGTCTGGAGCTCGCGCACCTCGTGGATCACCGGCGGGCGCACCCCGTGCTCGCGAAACAGCGCCAGGATGCGGTCGGCGTTGTTGGGCCGCGCGCTCTTCGGGTAGAGGATCAGGGCCGTCTCGGCGAGGTCGTGGAGCTTCAGCGGCCCGGGTGATCGCTCGGCATCCCAGGCCATCGGCACGGCGACGATCAGCTTTTCGTTGCGCAACAGCACCCGCTCGATCGCCGGGTCCTCGATCTCGACCCGGCCGAAGCCGACATCGATCCGGCCCTCCTTCAGCGCCGCGATCTGCTCCAGCGTCAGCAATTCGAGGAGCGTCATGTCGACGTCTGGGCGCTTCGTCCGGTAGCCGCGCAGGATCTCCGGCAATCGCCCGTAGAGCGTCGAGGCGACGAAGCCGATGCGAAAGCTGTTGCGCTCGGCGACGCGCAGGCGCCGGCCGGTCTCGCGCAGGTCGTCGACCCGCTCCAGGATCTGGAGCGCCTGCTCGTAGATCACCCGGCCCGGCTCGGTCAGCCGCACCGGACGCGAGCCGCGCTCGATCAGTTCGAGGCCGAACTCCTCCTCGAACTGCTGCACCTGCTTGCTCAGCGCCGGCTGGGCGACGTGCATCGCCTCCGCCGCGCGGGTGAAGCTCTGCGCGCGGGCGACAGCCACGAAGTAGCGCAGGTGGCGCAGCTCCAACTCATTCCTCCCCAATCATTCCTGCCAGGAATGGTTTTGTTCCCAATCGGTCTTGGACCTCTCTATGCCGGTTCCTTAGAACTTAAAAAAGAGGAAACGCTCAGGGCGCGAGCGGGGCTCGGGACGACAAGTCCCCCCGAGACCACGCCACCCTGCGCAGGACGAGAGCCCGATCCGGCCCGCACGGCGCGTGGACCGGCAACGATCCGTCTCGTCCCGAGAACAGCCGGCGCGGCAGGGAGACGAACATGCTGGACGATCTGCATCAGGTGGTCGAGGGCGCGGTCGAGGAGAACCCGGAGACCGGCGTGTACCGGTGCCGGCGCGACATCTTCACCGATCCCGACATCTTCGAGCTGGAGATGCAGCACATCTTCGAGGGCAACTGGATCTACCTGGCCCACGAGAGCCAGATCCCGAACCCGAACGACTACTTCACCACCTTCATGGGCCGCCAGCCGGTGGTCATCACCCGCAGCCGCAAGGGCGAGTTGCAGGCCTTCGTCAATGCCTGCAGCCATCGCGGCGCGATGGTGTGCCGGCACAAGCGCGGCAACAAGGCGACCTTCACCTGCCCGTTCCACGGCTGGACCTTCAGCAACGGCGGCAAGCTCCTGAAGGTCAAAGACCCGGACGGCGCCGGCTACCCCGAGAGCTTCAACCGCGACGGCTCGCACGACCTGACCAAGGTGGCCCGGTTCGAGAACTACCGCGGCTTCCTGTTCGGCAGCCTCAACCCCGACGTGAAGCCGCTGACCGAGCATCTCGGGCAAGCCACCCGGATCATCGACATGATCGTCGACCAGTCGCCGGATGGGCTGGAGGTCCTGCGCGGCTCCTCGACCTACGTCTTCGACGGCAACTGGAAGCTCCAGACCGAGAACGGCGCCGACGGCTACCACGTCAGCGCGACGCACTGGAACTACGCCGCCACCACCAGCCGGCGCAAGGAATCGCACGTCGTCGACAAGACCCGCGCCATGGATGCGGGCGGCTGGGCCAAGCAAGGCGGCGGCTTCTACTCGTTCGAGCACGGCCACCTGCTGCTCTGGACCACCTGGGCGAACCCCGAGGACCGGCCGAACTGGGACCGCCGCGGCGAACTGGCCGAGCAGCACGGGCAGGCGATGGCCGACTGGATGATCAACCGCTCGCGCAACCTCTGCCTCTACCCGAACGTCTACTTGATGGATCAGTTCTCGTCGCAGATCCGCACCTACCGGCCGATCGCCGTCGATAAGACCGAGGTGACGATCTACTGCATCGCCCCCAAGGGCGAGGCGCCCGACGCGCGGGCCCGGCGCATTCGCCAGTACGAGGACTTCTTCAACGCCAGCGGCATGGCGACCCCGGACGACCTCGAAGAATTCCGCGCCTGCCAGATCGGCTATCGCGGCCGCGCGGCGCAGTGGAACGACCTCTGCCGCGGCGCCCGGCACTGGATCGAGGGCGCGGACGAAGGCGCGCGGGCGATCGGGCTGACGCCGCTGCTCAGTGGCGCCAAGACCGAGGACGAGGGCCTGTTCGCGATCCAGCACCGCTACTGGATGGACACGATGCGGCGGCATCTACCGTAAGCGCGCGGCCTCTCCCCTCCCCAGGCGATCCCGGGCTTGCCCGGTATCGCTGCAAGTTGCGGGGAGGGGGCGGGGGGTGGGGGTGGTGCCAGAAAAGCCTCGCGCTCTACGCGGCACCACCCCCACCCCTAGCCCCTCCCCACAAGGGGGAGGGGAAGGCGCCATAGCTGCAGACATCAGTTCAGAACATCCGCGGCGCCGCCCCCACCCAGGGCCTGAGCGCCCCCGCACGCCCATACGGAGCCCCCCGATGCCCCTCACCCTGGAGCAGGTGCAGCAATTCCTCTACCGCGAGGCCCGCTTCCTCGACGATCGCGACTTCGACGCCTGGCTGGCGCTCTACGCCCCCGACGTCGAGTTCTGGATGCCGTCCTGGGACGACGACGACCAGCTCGTCACCGATCCGCAGACCGATGTCTCGCTGATCTACTACGACAGCCGCAGCGGCCTGGAAGACCGCGTGTTCCGCATCCGCACCGAGCGGTCGAGCGCCACCAGCCTGCCGGAGCCGCGCACCTCGCACAACATCTCGAACGTCGAGATCCTGGAGCAGGACGAGACCAGCATCAAGCTCCGCTTCAACTGGCTCACCTTCAACTACCGCTACAAGACCGTCGATACCCATTTCGGCACGTCGTTCTACACCCTCGACACCAGCGGCGAGACCCCGCTGATCAAGACCAAGAAGGTGATCCTCAAGAACGACTACATCCACCACGTCATCGACGTCTATCACATCTAGGGAGGGCGCCGTGAACACTGTTGCGCTCAATTTCGAGGACGGCGTCACCCGCTTCATCGCCTGCCGCCCGGGCGAGACCGTGGCCGACGCTTCCTACCGCCTCGGCATCAACATCCCGCTCGACTGCCGGGACGGCGCCTGCGGCACCTGCCGGGTCCATTGCGAATCCGGCCGGTTCGATCCGGGCAGCTACATCGAGGATGCGCTCTCCGACGAGGAGGCGGCGCAGGGCTACGGCCTCGCCTGCCAGATGCGGCCGCGGACCGACCTGGTTCTGGCGGTGGCCGCCTCCTCGGAGGTCTGCAAGACCAAGGCCGCCGCCCTCAAGGGCCGGGTTTCGGCGGTTCGGCGCCTGTCCGACACCACATTCGGGCTCTCTGTCGAAACCGGGGAGCCCGTCGGCTTCCTGCCGGGGCAGTACGTCAATATCGCGGTGCCGGGCAGCGGCCAGGCCCGCTCCTACTCGTTCAGCTCGGTCCCGGGCAGCAGCACCGCCGAGTTCCTGATCCGCAACATCCCGGGCGGGCTGATGAGCACGTTCCTGGCCGAGCAGGCCCGGGAAGGCGCCGCTCTCGACCTGGCCGGCCCCTCGGGCAGCTTCTACCTCCGCGAGATCCGCCGCCCGGTGCTGATGCTCGCCGGCGGCACCGGCCTCGCCCCGTTCCTGTCGATGCTCGGCAAGGTGGCGGAGACCGGTACCGACCAGCCGATCCACCTCGTCTACGGCGTCACCCACGATGCCGACCTCGTCGAGACCGGGGCGCTGGAAGAGGCCGCGGCCAAGATCCCGGGCTTCAGCTTCGAGACCTGCGTCGCCTCCCCCGACAGCCGGCATGCGAAGCGGGGCTACGTCACCGAGCATCTGGCCGATGCGCATCTGCATGGCGGCGCGATCGACACCTATCTCTGCGGCCCGCCCGCGATGGTCGACGCGGTCCGCAAGACCTTCGCCGAGCGTGGCCTGACCCCGGCGAGCTTCCACTACGAGAAATTCGCCGCGAGCGGTGTCGGGGGTGGGGCATGAGCGCCCCCGACATGAGCGGCTTCGTCTCGCCGAACCGCTTCTCGGCCAAGGTCGCGGTGGTGACCGGCGCCGCGCAAGGCATCGGCCGCGAGGTCGCCTTGCGCCTCGCCCGCGAGGGCGCCGCCCTCCTCCTCACCGATCGCTCGGAGATCGTCGAGGAGACGGCGGCCGAGGCCCGCGACCTCGGCGCCAAGGCCGCGGTGCAGCTCGCCGATGCCGAGACCTTCGAGGGCTGCGAGAACGTGATGGCCGCCGCCGTCGCCCGGTTCGGCCGGCTCGACGTGCTGGTCAACAATGTCGGCGGCTCGATCTGGTTCAAGCCGTTCGCGCATTACGCCCCGCACGAGGTCGAGGCCGAGATCCGGCGCTCGCTGTTCCCGACCCTGTGGTGCTGCCGGGCGGCGCTGCCGCACATGCTGGCGGGCGGCGGGGGCAGCATCGTCAACGTGTCGTCGGTGGCGACGCGAGGCGTGAACCGCGTGCCCTACGCCGCCGCCAAGGGCGGGGTGAACGCCCTCACCGCCTGCCTCGCCTTCGAATATGCCGAGCACGGCATCCGGGTGAACGCGGTCGCCCCCGGCGGCACCGAGGCGCCGCCCCGGCGCATCGCCCGCAACCCGACCCCGCCGAGCGACCAGGAACGCGCCTGGATCGCCGAGGTGGTGGCCCAGACCAAGGCGTCGAGCCTGATGCACCGCTACGGCACCACCGCCGAGCAGGCCGCCGCCATCCTGTTCCTCGCCTCCGACGAGGCCTCCTACGTCACCGGCACCGTCCTGCCGGTGGCCGGCGGCGACCTCGGCTGACCCCATCACCCAAGCAAGAGAGGAAACGCCAATGACCACGAAGATCGCCGATTCCGCCGAGGCCCAAGCCCTGTTCGACAAGGTCGCGGGCCTCTCGACCGATTCCGGCAACCCGCGCATCAAGCAGATCGTGCGCCGCGTCGTCGAGGATGCCTGCCGGATCGTCGAGGATCTCGACGTGACCCCGAGCGAGTTCTGGACCGCGATGAGCTACCTGACCGAGACCGGCCAGGCCAACGAGTTCGGCCTGCTGATGCCGGGTCTCGGCGTCGAGCACTTCATCGATCTGTGCATCGACGCCAAGGAGCGGGCGGCCGGGATCGAGGGCGGCACGCCGCGCACCATCGAGGGCCCGCTCTACGTCGCCGGCGCTCCGCTGGCGAAGGGCGAGGCGCGCCTCGACGACGACCCGGAGGACGGCGAGGTGCTGATCGTCGAGGGTCAGGTGACGGGTCACGGCGGCGCACCGGTGGCGGGCGCCATCGTCGATGTCTGGCACGCCAACACGCTCGGCAACTACTCGGTGTTCGACAAGGGCCAGAGCACCTGGAACCTGCGCCGGCGCATCGAGACGGATGGGGAGGGCCGCTACCGCTTCCGCAGCATCCTGCCGAAGGGCTATGGCTGCCCGCCGCAAGGCCAGACCCAGAAGCTGCTCGACCAGCTCGGCCGCCACGGCCAGCGCCCGGCCCATATCCACTTCTTCGTCTCCGGCCCCGGCCACCGGCAGCTGACGACGCAGATCAACCTCTCGGACGATCCCTATCTGCACGACGACTTCGCCTTCGCCACCCGCGACGGGCTGATCGCCGAGGTGGTGCCGGTCACCGATCCGGCGGCGATCGCGGCAGCCGGGCTCGCGGCGCCGTTCTCGACCATCCGGTTCGACTTCGCGCTCAACCCGGAAGTGGCGCATGCGCCCGACCCGGTGGTGGTGCGGCCGCATGCCGAGGCGGCCTGAAGCGCAACGCCCGCATCCTCCCCCGCACAGGGCCGTCCGGGAAAAGGAAAAGGCGCTGATTTCCCCTCTCCCCGCGGGCGGGGAGAGGCCTGAGCTCCGAAGGGGCTCAGGGAGCCCGTAGGGCGAGGGTGAGGGGGTCTCTCAGGAAGAGGCCCCTTCGCACCACCCCCTCACCCTCGCTCCGGCTTCGCCTCCGCTTGCTGCGTCTCCTGAACGGAGACACAGCCCATTCCCGCCCGCGGGGAGAGGAGAAGACCCGCGCCCTTCTTTACCCGAACAGCCCTGCCGCAGAGGGGGGGAGGGCTCAGAGCCCGCGCTTCAAGCTCGAACCGACCCCACCCCACACATCCCGAGACCCCCATGCTCGCGAAGAACCAGCTCCACGACGCCGTGCATCAAGCGCCCGCCCGAGACCTCACGGTCGCCGACATCCGCACCACGATCGTCGACGTGCCGACGGTGCGGAAGCACAAGCTGTCCCAGACCTCGGTCACCGCCCAGAGCTACGTCATCGTCCAGTTGCGCCTCGCCAACGGCGTCGAGGGCATCGGCGAGGCGGCGACGCTCGGCGGGCCGCGCTGGAGCGAGGAGAGCGTCGAGGGCATCAAGGCCACCATCGACACCTACCTCGCCCCCGCCCTGATCGGTCAGCCGGCCGACCGCTTCGTCGCCGCCGGCGAGCGCCTGGATGCGGCGGCAAAGCGCAACAACGCCGCCAAGGCGGCCCTGGAGACCGCCCTGTTCGACGCGGTCGGCCAGACCCTCGGCCTGCCGGTATCGGCGCTGCTGGGGGGGGCCGTACGCACGAGCTTCCCGGTCCTGTGGACGCTCGCCTCCGGCGATCCCGACCAGGAGATCGCGGAAGCGGAAGGAAAGCTCGCGGCACGGCTGCACCGCACCTTCAAGATCAAGATCGGCGCGCAATCACCCGAGGCCGACCTCGCCCGGCTCACCCGCCTGTCGAAGGCGCTGTCCGAGCGCGCCACCCTGATCGTCGACGCCAACCAGGCCTGGGACGAGACCACCGCCCGGCGCTGCCTGCCGGTTCTCGCCGATCTCGGCATCGCCCTCGTCGAGCAGCCGCTGCCGGCCTGGAACGTCGCCGGGATGGGCCGCCTGCGCGCTCAAGGTCGCGTGCCGCCGCTGCTCGCCGACGAATGCGTGTTCACCCCCCACGACATGATGGGCGTCGCGCAAGCCGCCGCGGCGGACGCCGTGTCGCTCAAGCTCGTCAAGCACGGCGGGCTGGTGGAGCTGCGCAAGGTCGCGGCGGTGGCCGAGGCCGCCGGCATCGGCTTGTACGGCGGCTGCCTGCTCGAAAGCTCGGTCGGGGCCGCAGCGCATCTCCACGCCTTCGCGACCTTGCGCGATCTCGCCTGGGGCTGCGAGCATTTCGGGCCGCAGATCCTCACCGGCGACCTCGTCACCGAGCCGCTCGCCTTCCACGACTTCGCGGTGCACCTGCCCGAGGGCCCCGGCCTCGGCGTGACCCTCGATCCCGACAAGCTGCGCCACTACGCAAGGAACTGATCCCATGCTGTACTGCGTCGAGATGGACGTCGCGATCCCGCACGGCCTCGATCCCGAATACGTGGCGAATCTGAAGGCCGACGAAAAGGCGAGAGCCCAGGATCTCCAGCGCCAGGGCAAGTGGGTGCATCTGTGGCGGGTGGCCGGTCGCTACGCCAATATCAGCGTGTTCGACGTCGAGAGCCACGACGAACTGCATGACATCCTGTCCGGCCTGCCGCTTTTTCCGTTCATGACGATGCAGGTGACGCCGCTCGCGCGACACCCCTCGGCAATCGGGTGACGGACGGCACGATCCCCGGTTCGTGAAACCCTCCGCGCCATCCCGGGGCTCGTCGAAGACGAGAACCCGGGATCCAGAACCGCCGACAGTTCGGAACAAGTCGGAACGCGCATCGCCTCATCCTGCATCGTCAGCGGTTATGAATTTCGGGTTCCGCTGCGCGGCCCCGGGATGACCCGGTGGGTGAAAGATCTGTCGATGACCTCGACGATCCCCATGCCACGCGGCGAAAAATCAAAAAGTTACAGAACACTATCCAGGAGGAACCCAACGCCATGCCCACTCCACGCAGCATCGACGTCCAGGACGTCATCAACCGCCACGGCGTCTCACGCTTCCAGATGCGGATCGTGCTGCTGTGCTTCCTCGTCGTCGCCATCGACGGGTTCGACACCGCCGCCATCGGCTACATCGCCCCGGCGCTCCGCAGCCAATGGGGTGTGACCCAGGCGCAGCTGGCGCCGCTGTTCGGGGCCGGCCTGTTCGGCCTGATGATCGGCGCCTTCCTGTTCGGCCCGCTCGCCGACAGGGTCGGCCGCAAGGGCACGCTGATCGTCACCACCGCCTTCTTCGGACTCGCCAGCCTCGCCTCGGCCTGGTCGACCTCGATCGAGATGCTGACGATCCTGCGCTTCGTCACGGGCTTGGGGCTCGGCGGCGCGATGCCGAACGCCATCACGCTGACCTCCGAATACTGCCCCGAGCACCGCCGCTCGTTTCTCACCATGGCGATGTTCTGCGGCTTCACCGTCGGCTCGGCGCTCGGCGGCTTCGCGGCGGCGCACCTGATCGCCGATTTCGGCTGGCCCGCGGTGCTGGTGATCGGCGGCGTTCTGCCCCTCGTGCTGGTGCCGGTGCTGATCCTCGGCCTGCCGGAATCGGCGCGCTTCCTCGTGCTCAAGCAGGCCCCGGCCGAGCGTGTCGCCAAGCTCCTGCGCCGCATCGCTCCGACCGAGGATTTCTCCGGCGCCACTTTCACCGGCATCGCCAAGCCCAAGGGCTCGCCGATCGGCCAGCTGTTCCAGCCGGGCCTGATCGCCGGCACTTTGTGCCTGTGGCTCACCTTCTTCATGAGCCTCCTGATCTTCTATCTGCTGTCGAGCTGGCTCCCCACCATCATCAGCAGCGCCGGCCTCACCCTCAAGGAAGCCTCCCTCGTCACCGTGATGCTCGCCACCGGCGGCACCGTCGGCGGGCTGGTGCTGGGCGCGCTGATGGACCGGGTGAACCCGCACGCGGTGCTCGGCCTGTCCTACCTCGCGGCGGCGGGCTTCGTGGCGCTAATCGGCAGTTCCACCGGCTCGATCGCGCTCCTGGTGGTGGCGGTGTTCGGCGCCGGGTTCTGCGTCGCCGGCTCGCAGATCGGCATCAACGCCCTCTCGGCGAGCTACTACCCCACCGCCAACCGCGCCACCGGCGTCGCCTGGGCCAACGCGGTCGGCCGCGTCGGCTCGGTGGTCGGCTCGATGATCGGCGCCTCGCTGATCGGGCTCGGCTTCGGCCTGCCGGCGACCTTCGGCATCGTGGCGGTGCCGGCGCTGATCGCCGCCGCGAGCATCATGCTCAAGGGCCGGCTCGGCACGCCCGCCGCCCGCCTCGCCCCGGCGCTCCAGAGCACCTGACGCGTCCCCTCCCCGCGCGGGCCATGCCCCGCGCGGGTTTCCTCGAATCCGCGCGCCATCCCGGGAGATCGCCATGCCATCGACAGCCTCCGCTCCCCGAAAACCCCTGCGCGTCGCCGTGGTCGGCGGCGGCATCGGCGGGCTGACCCTGGGCCTCGCGCTCCGCGCCCACGGCCTGAGGGCCGCGATCTACGAGCAGGCGGCGGAACTGGCCGAGATCGGCGCCGCCGTGGCGCTCTCGGCCAACGCCACCCGCGAGTTGGAGCGGCTGGGCCTCGGACCGGCGCTCGCCGCCGTCTCGACCGAGCCAACCGAACTGATCTTTCGCGATGGCCGCAGCGGCGCCCGGGTCGCCGCTCATCCGGTCCGCGACGGCGGCGCCTATCGGGCGAAGGTCGGGGCGCCGTATTACGGCGTGCACCGGGCCGACCTTCAGAAGGTCCTGAGCGGGGGGCTCGCCGGCGAGGGCCTGCATCTCGGCCACCGCCTCACAGCCCTCGACCAGAACGGCGACGTGATGGCGCTCACCTTCGAGAACGGCGTCGAGGTCGAGGCGGATCTGGTCGTCGGCGGCGACGGCGTGCGCTCGGCCGTGCGGCGCTGGATCACCGGCGGCGAAAAAGTCCGTTATTCCGGCACCAGCGCCTTCCGGGGCGTGGTGCCGATGGGCCTGCTGCCCTCGCTCCCCGACCCGCAAGCCATCCAGTTCTGGATGGGGCCGGACGCGCATCTCCTGCACTACGCCATCGGCGGCGAGGCCGATTCCGTCAACTTCTTCGCCGTCGTCGAGGGGCCGCAGACCTGGACCTGCGAGCGCTGGCTTGCCGGCATCGCGGCGGGCGAGCACCTGGCGGGCTTTGCCGGCTGGCACCCTGCCGTGATCGAGATGATCGACGCCCTGCCCCAGACCCAGCGCTGGGGACTGTTCGTCACCGACCCCTTGCGGCGCTGGCATCGCGGCCGGGCGGTGCTGATGGGCGACAGCGCGCATGCCATGCTGCCCCATCACGGCCAGGGCGCCAACACCACGATCGAGGATGCCGTGACCCTGGCGGAGTTGCTCGCCGCGGGCGGGGCGCGGGACCTCGACGGGATGATGCGCTGCTACCGGAGCTTGCGACAGGCGCGCACCCGCACGATCCAGCGCAGCGCCTGGGCGACGAACCGGCTGCTGCACCTGCCCGATTCCATCGGCCCCGAGGCGCTGGCGCGGCGCGACGCCCGGATGGCGCGTTTCCCAGAAAATTTCGGCTGGATCCACGCCTTCGACGCGCGGGCCGTGGTCAGGGATGCCATCGCGGGGGAATCGAGAGCCGCCTGATTCCACCGCCCGCAGGCACTGCAGCCAGGTGCTTGCCGGCGGGGACGGAGAGGCTGCCGCTGCGCGGCGGCCTTGGCGCACGAACACCCCTTTTCTTGAAAAGCCATTTCATTTCATCGATTTCATATGACTAGGCCGAATGCCGGCGCACGAGTCTTTGTGCGTAGGCCTCCGGCGACGAGCTGTGCGATGGCCTGTCGATCTAAGATTGCGATCCGCCATCATCGCGTCGATCGTAGACGGATGGCAAGACCATTCCAGCGTCTCATAGTGAACGAAGCGACTATCGAGGATATGCAGACTGCATGAATTTCATGCTTATCGATTTATAACTCACGTCTTGTTGTGTTTATCCGGAAAAAACTCAGCGCCACCGGCCTTAGGCGAGCCACAACCGCTACGCGAGAGGCAACCGAGAGATCCGGCTCGCGGCCACCCCCATCCGGCCTAGGCTGTAAGCCCGAATTTTTATAACATAGAGCAAGTACTACTTGCGCGAGCATGATCCTGGCATATGACGCGACGACGGCCGCCAAGGGCCGTCCCCCCACCCCTCCCCGTGCCGCGGAGCTGCTCGCGCATGTCCTGCGCGACCTCGCCTTGTCCTACGAGGCCGAGTGCCCGGGGGGGTTCGCGCGCTTCCGGCAAGCCCTGTCGGTCGAATCGCTCGCGGTCATCGCCCGCTTCAGCGGTTCGGCGGCGAGCGACGAAGCGGCGCTTGCCCTGGCGCGCCAGGTGCACGAGACGCTGCTCGACGTCGAGGAAGACGTCTGGGCGCTCCACACCGCCGCGCACTGATCGCCCTTCAAGGCCAGCCTACTCCGCCGCGGCGACTCCGCCCTGCGCCGCGTGCAGGCGCCGGTAGGCGCCGTTCACCGCGACCAAGGCGTCGTGCGAGCCCTGCTCCAGGATGCGCCCGTTCGACACCACGGCGATGCGGTCGGCGTGCCGGATGGTGGCGAGGCGGTGGGCGATGACGAGCGTCGTGCGGCCTTGCGCCAGTTCGGCCAGCGCCTGCTGGATCTCGCGCTCGGTCTCGGTGTCGAGCGCCGAGGTCGCCTCGTCGAGGATCAGGATCGGCGGGTTCTTGAGGAAGACCCGGGCGATGGCCAGGCGCTGCTTTTGCCCGCCGGAGAGCTTGACGCCGCGCTCGCCCACCACCGTGTCGAGGCCGTCGGGCAGCATCGCGATCAGGGCGTCGAGCCGGGCGCGATGCGCCGCTTCCCGGATCTCCGCCTCGCTGGCGTCGAGCCGGCCATAGGCGATGTTCTCGCGGATCGTGCCGGCGAACAGGAACACGTCCTGCTGCACGATGCCGATCTGGCCCCGCAAGGATGCCAGGGTCAGGTCGCGGATGTCGTGCCCATCGATGGTGATGCGCCCGGCCTCGACCTCGTAGAAGCGCGGCACCAGGGAGCACAGGGTGGTCTTGCCGGCCCCCGACGGGCCGACGAAGGCGACCGTCTCGCCCGCCCGCACCGCCAGATCGACCCCATCGAGCACCGGGCGGCCATCGCCGTAGCCGAAGCGCACGCCCTCGAACCGGATCTCGCCGCGCAAGGCCGGAGCCGGGATCGCATCAGGCCGGTCGACGATGTCGGGGGCGGTGGCGAGCAGTTCCCTATACCGCCGGAACCCCGCGATGCCCTTCGGGTAGGTCTCGACCACCGCGCTGATCTTCTCCAGCGGCCGGTAGAACACGCCGACGAGGAGCAGGAAGCCGACGAAGCCGCCGGGGCTGAGGTCGCCCCGCACCACGAAGGCGGCGCCACCCAGCAGCACCACGATCTGGACGAGGCGCATGCCGAGATAGTTGAGCGACAGGCTCGCCGCCATGATCCTGTAGGCGTCGAGCTTGGTGGCGCGGTAGCGCTCGTTGTCGGCGGCGAACAGGCGCCGCTCGTGGGCCTCGTTGGCGAAGGCCTTCACCACCCGGATGCCGCCGACATTCTCCTCGATGCGGGCGTTGAAGGCGCCGACCCTGCCGTACTGCGCCTGCCAGTTCCGCGTCATCCGCCCGCCGTAGCGCACGGTGACGAAGGCGATGACCGGCAGGATCGCGGCGGTCATCAGCGCCAGCGGCGGGTGGACGGTGAGCATCAGCCCGAAGGCGCCGAACAGCGTCATCACGGCGATGAACAGGTCCTCGGGCCCGTGATGGGCGACCTCGCCGATCTCTTCGAGGTCCTTCGTCACCCGGGCGACGAGGTGGCCGGTCTTCTGGTTGTCGAAGAACCGGAACGACAGCGTTTGCAGGTGGTCGAAGGCGCGGGCGCGCATCGTGGTCTCGATGTTGATGCCGAGCACGTGACCCCAATAGGTCACCACCACCATCAGCCCCGCATTGGCGACGTAGAGCAGCGCCAGTCCCGCGGCGGCGAGCAGGATCAGGCTCCAGTCCTGCCGCGGCAGCAACACGTCGACGAAGGCCTTCACCGCCATCGGGAAGCCGAGTTCGAGCAGGCCCGACAGGATGGCGCAGCCGAAATCGAGGAGGAACAGGACCCGGTACGGCCGGTAATAGGCGAGGAAGGCCTTCAGCATGTCGATCCGGCGGGGTGGGGCGCAGCCGGAGCGGCGCGCGGAGCCCTGATACGCGGGAAACCGCGGGCGCGACAAGGTCACGGCGCGTGCCAAAGGGCCGCTCCGGGCGAGTGCGCCGGGGTACGGGAAGGACAGGGTGGTTCGGGAGCGACTGTACGGCTGTTCCGGGACCTATCTCGATATTATTCCAAATCGAGAGTGCCACGGCCTTCCGCACCCTGATGAAGGCCGCAGGTGATGCTCTACTTGCCGATGATCTTGGACAAGCGACGGTCGTGTGCTGGATCGTCTCCCGGGCAGAGCCGGGCGATCCGAGAAACGAGATGGCGCGGGTTTCCCCTCACGCCGCCGCGTCGCGGGCCCCGTCGGCGGCGAGCACGCCGCGGCGGATCTGGTCTTCCTCGATCGACTCGAACAGGGCCTTGAAATTGCCCTCGCCGAAGCCGTCGTCGCCCTTGCGCTGGATGAACTCGAAGAAGATCGGCCCGATCGCGTTGGCCGAGAACAGCTGCAGCAGGATCTTGGTCATCCCACCCTCGACCACGCCCTCGCCGTCGATCAGGATGCCGTTCCGCTCCATCCGCTCCAGCGGCTCGCCGTGGCCGGGCAGGCGCCTGTCGACGCGGCGGTAATAGACCGAGGGCGGCGCTGGCATGAAGGCGACGCCGCGCTCGCGCAACGCCTCGATCGTCGCGTAGATGTTGCGGCAGCCGCAGGCGATGTGCTGGATCCCCTCGCCGTTATAGGCGTGCAGGTATTCCTCGATCTGGCTCTTCTCGTCGGCCGATTCGTTGATCGGGATGCGGATCTTGCCGTCGGGCGAGGTCAGCGCCTTCGAGAACAGGCCGGTCTGCTTGCCGGCGATGTCGAAGTAGCGGATCTGCCGGAAGTTGAAGATCGTTTCGTAGAACCCGGCCCAGACGCCCATCCGGCCGCGATGCACGTTGTGGGTCAGGTGGTCGAGGTAGAACAGGCCGAGGCCCTCGGGCTTCGGATCGCGCGCATCCAGCCAGTCGAACTCGGCCTCGTAGGGCGAGCCCTTCTCCCCGTAGGTCTCGACGAAGTAGAGCCGCGAGCCGCCGATGCCCTTGATCGCCGGCACGTCGAGGGTCTTGCTCCCCTCCGCCGGGTCGGCCGGCTCGGCGCCGAGCGCGATCGCCCGCTCGTAGGCGGCCTCGGCGTCGACCACCCGGAACGCCATCGCGGGGGCGCAGGGGCCGTGGGCGGCGACGAACCGGTGGCCGTGGCTGCCGGGCTCCTCGTTGACCAGATAGTTCACGTCGCCCTGGCGATAGACCGTGATCGCCTTGGTGCGGTGGCGCGCGACCGCCGTGAAGCCCATGGCGCGGAAGAGGTCGTGCAGGGCCTGGGGCTCGGGATGGGCGTATTCCACGAACTCGAACCCGTCCGTCCCCATCGGGTTGGCGGCGGTGACCTGGGCGGCCGGGGCGTCGTGCGGATAGGGGCCCATCGTTCACGTCCTCCTGAAAGCGTGACCCGCATCACAGCATGGACGGCCCGCGAAGGCTGTGCGAAATCCGGGCGCCGACCGGGCCCGCATGCACGGATCGTGCATGGATGATGCCCTCGATGACCGATCCTCTCGCCCTCGACGGGTTCGACCTGAAAATCCTCGCGGCGCTCCAGGAGGATGGCCGGCTCGGCAACCAGGAGCTCGCCGACAGGGTGCATCTCTCCGCCAGCCAGTGCTCGCGCCGGCGCCTGCGGCTGGAGGAGCGCGGGGTGGTGCGGTGCTACCGGGCGGAGCTGGCGCCGGGCCCGCTCGGGCTCGCCGTCACGGTGTTCACCAAGGTCGCGCTCGCCACCCACAACCGCGACAATGCCCGCCGCTTCGCCGAGCTGGTCCGCGGCCTCGACTGCGTGCTGGAGGCCCACGTGATGACCGGCGACAGCGATTACCTGCTGAAAGTGATCGTGCCCGACCTGAAGGCGCTGTCGGCGGTCATCAACGACGTGCTCCTGCCGCACGAGAGCGTGGCGCATGTCCATTCCTCGGTGGTGCTCGACACGCTGAAGGAGGCGGCGCCGCTGCCGCTGCCGCGCGGCCCGGCTTCCGGGTGAAGGCGCCTGCCGCAGAGGCCGCTCGCGCGGTGTTTCCGACGAATCGGTGATGCAACCTCCGCCGTTGACGAACGCTTGATGGATCCAGGCCACACTGCGACCCGGGACAAGCCCGGCGGAGGTCAGGCGCCATGATGTGGGACGGCATCGCACTCTTTTCCGGCGCGCCGGTTCGGCGCTCAGCGGACGGCGTGCTGGGTGCCGCGGGTGTCCCTCCCCTGCGCGAGCCCGAGCGGCCGCGGCGGGCCAAGGTCGGGCTGGCGCTCGGTGGCGGCGCCGCCCGGGGCTGGTCGCATATCGGGGCGATCGAGGTGCTGCAGGAGGCCGGCATCGCCATCGACGTCGTGGCCGGCTGCTCGATCGGCGCCGCGGTCGGCGCCTGCCACGCCGCCGGCAAGCTCGGCGAGTTGCGCGACTTCGCCCTCACCCTGACCAAGCGCCGGGTGATGGGCCTGCTCGACTTCCACATCAGCGGCTCGGGGCTGATCGCCGGCGAGCGTCTGCGGCGGCTGCTCGAGCGCGACCTCGGCAGCGCCCGCATCGAGGACCTGCCGCTGACCTTCGCGGCGGTGGCGACCGAACTCGGCACCGGCCACGAGATCTGGCTCACCCGCGGCGGCCTCGTCGAGGCGGTGCGGGCGTCCTACGCGCTTCCCGGCATCTTCGATCCGGTGAAGATCGCCGGGCGCTGGCTGATGGACGGGGCCCTGGTCAACCCGGTCCCGGTGACGGCGGCTCGCGCGCTTGGCGCCGACGTGGTGCTCTGCGTCAACCTCAACGGCGACATGCGGGTGCGCGGCACGGTGATCCAGTCGCACGGGGCGGAGGGCGCCGACGCGGTGATGGAGGCCGCCGCCGAGGCCGCCGGCGCACCCGCGGAAGAGGCGCGGCGCTGGCCGCTGATCGGCGGCCGGCGCCAGAAGCCGAAACCCCGGCCCGAGGCCGGCGCGCCGAGCGGCATCGCCAGCGTGATGGTCGACGCCTTCAACATCACGCAGGACCGGATCTCGCGCTCGCGGCTCGCCGGCGACCCGCCCGACGTGATGATCAACCCGAAGCTCGCCCAGATGGGCCTGTTCGAGTTCCACCGCGCCGAGGAATGCATCGAGCTCGGCCGCCAGGCGACGCGGCGGATGCTGCCGGAGATCCACGAGATGATCGCGGCCGCCGTCACGCCGGTGTAATACCAACGGTCGTTGAAAACGACCTTTGGTTCCGCTCTCGAATTTACGCCAAGCCCGAGGTCCCGGACTTCTGGGCTTGGTGTCGAAAATTCGAGATGATCCAACGGCCCCGTCGATCTCGGGCTTGCCCGAGATCGAATCGATGCGTCAGCATCTTGGGCCGTTGGTATAAGGCGGGTTCGGCGGCTCGACCGCCGAACCCGTCAGGCCGTGGCGATGTACTCGCGCAGGGCTTGGTGCTCGGCCTCGACCGAGGCGATGCGGTGCTTGACCACGTCGCCGATCGAGACGAGGCCGACCAGGCGACCGTCCTCGACCACCGGGACGTGGCGGAAGCGGCCGTCGGTCATCAGTTCCATCACCTCGTCGACGGCGGTGCCGCGGGTGCAGCACACCACCTTGGCGGTCATGTGCCGGGAGACCGGCGCCTCGAGCGCGGCACCGCCGCCGCGGACCACGGCCCGGATGATGTCGCGCTCCGACAGGATGCCGAGGACGCTCTGGCCGGCATCGCTCACCACCAGGGCGCCGATGCCCTTCTCGGTCAGGAGGGACGCCGCCTCGGCCAGCGTGCGGTGGGGCTGCACGGTCACCACGGTGCGGCCCTTCTGCGACAGGATGCGCGCAACGGTCATCAACACCTCCCTGCTCGGGCCCCGCCGGCCGGACGACGATCCGGGCGGGACGCTCATTGGACGCCGAGTGTGTGACCGTACGTCGATCGAGGCAAGCACCCTGGAAGTCGAAAGGAAACAATCGCCCGCAGCGTCAGCGTCGTCCGAGCCGTTCGACCAGGGGAAGCATCAGGAACCCGACGACGAAGCCGCCGAGATGCGCGTCCCAGGCGACCGCGGAATCGGTGAGGCCGAGCGGCAGGGCGGCGAGGCCGAACAGCAGGTTGGTGACGAACCAGATGACGAGGAAGACCGCCGCCGAGCGGTTGCGCATGAGTTCGGGGATGGTCTGCAGCCGCGTCGGGACCGGGCGCTGCCACGGCAGGGCGGCGGAACCAGGCGTTTCGACCGGCTGGAACGCGAAGCGCACCGCCGCCGCCATCAGCCCCGACACGCCCGCCGAAGCGCCGATCAGCGGCACGGTGCTCAGGGGATCGATGAGCACGTGGAGGAAGCCGCCCGCGGCGGTCGAGACGAGGGCGATCAGGCCGTAGCGCCAGGCGCCGCAGCGCCGCGCCACCGGGGTGCCGAAAGCCGCGAGCCAGACGCTGTTGAGGAGCACGTGGGCCCAGGAGCCGTGCAGCAGCGCGTAACTGACGAAGGTCCAGGGCATGGCGCCCGGATCGGCCACCAGGTAGGCCGCGAAGGCCTTCCGCGCCTCGACCTCGAGGGCGCTACCGCTCGAGGCCGCGGCGGTCCTCAGCACGTCCGCGGCCCGGTCGGGGTCGAGGGCGAGGGTCCAGCGCGCCGGCACCAGGGCGAGGTCGAGGAGCAGGGTGATGTCCCAGACGTCGGGCAGCACCTGCCGCACGGCGTGGATCAGCACCAGGATCCCGACCGAGGCGGTGACCACGGCGGGCATGTTGAACACCGGCACGCGCGGCGGTCGCGGGAGGTCGGGGGTGGCATCCATGCGGGCACCATTGCGGGCGCCCGAGGCCGACCGCAAGGGCGAGGGGTGACGCGGGCTCACGCGTGACTGCGAAAAACGGGGCCGCGCACGAAAAAAGGCCAGAAAAAAAGGGAGAGCGTTGCCGCTCTCCCCGAAGAGAGTGAATCGCACCACGCCACGCGGATGGCCGCGCGGATTGCATGCGGGACGCCGCCAGGACCATGACGACGCGGGCCTTCCGGCCCTCACTCCTGTTTCACGCGAGCGGGCATAGGGCGCGCCTGCCGCCCCAGCCAGCCCGAAATCGCTGTCGCCCACGACGATCGCGCAGGTGTGGGCCAAACGCAACATTTATGACTTGGTAACCCTAATAAAACCTTACGCTCTCGCCGCCCCGCTGTTCGGCATACGGTCTGCTGCACCGAATCAGCTGAGCCGGCCGCCGTCCCGCTTCGGAACGACGGAAGGCCGCCCCTGGACCGCCCGACCCCAAGACCGTGCTAGACCGAGACGCCATGAAGCACCCGACCAGCCGCATGCTCCACGCCTACTGGAACGGCCTGCGCGGCGCCCGCGCCGCCCCGGAGCGGGGCGAGATCGAGCCCGGGGAGATCCGCCACGTGCTGGCCGACAGCCTGATCCTGGAGATCGACGCGGCCCGCCAGGCCGCCACGGTGAGGCTCGCCGGCACCCGGCTCTGCGCCCTGTTCGGGGCCGAGCTGCGGGGCTTCTCCTTCGCGGGCCTGTGGGGCGAGGCGCCGGCCGCCGACCCGTGGCGGCTCGTCGAGGTGGTGATCCAGGAGACCACCGGCGTCGTGGTCGGCCTCGTCGGGGTGACGGAAGCCGGCGAGACGATCGACCTCGAATTGCTGCTCCTACCCCTGCGCCACCGGGGCAAGACCCAGACCCGGGTGATCGGCTCGCTCTCGCCGGCGGTGATCCCGACCTGGCTGGGCCTGCGCCCGATCGTGGCCCTGCGCACCGTGTCGCTGCGGATCCTCACCCCCGAGGCGAACGCCGCCCCCGCCCCGCTGGCAGCGCCCCCGCCCGCCGCCAACGACGAGCCCGGGCCGGAGCGTCGCAAGCGCTTCGTGGTGCATCGCGGCGGCCGGCTCTGAGAAGCGTTTCCTTAACCATTCCGCCGCACCCTCGCCGGACCGGCCCGTTCCGCATCGGGACGGTCGCGCGTGACGAGGCGGGGTATCATGACCAACGAGGGGGCGAAGGTGACGGATCGGGCCGCCTCGCTTCGGGTGCGTCCCCTCCCCTTGCAGGTCGTGGCGGAGCAGCGCCGGTACAGCCGCGTGGCCGTGGCCCTGCTCGGGCGCTACATGCTCGCCGACCGGCAGGAATATCCGTGCCAGACCGTCGACATGTCCCCGGGCGGCCTGCGCCTCATCTGCGCGGCCGGCGGCGAGATCGGCGAGCGCATCGTGATCTACCTCGACCATGTCGGGCGGATCGAGGGCACCATCGCCCGCGTCCTGCCGGACGGACTGGCGGTGACGATCACCGCCACGCCGCGCAAGCGCGACAAGATCGCCTCGCAGCTGACCTGGCTCGCCAACCGGGCGGCGCTCGGCCTGCCGGAGGACCGCCGGCACGAGCGCGTGGTGCCGCGCCACACCCTCACCACCCTGCGGCTCGAGGACGGGCGCGAGATCGCCGCCCGCATCGTCGATGTCTCGCTTTCGGGCGCGGCCATCGCCTGCGAGGCGGCGCTTCCCCTCGATTCCGGCGTGATCGTCGGCCGCACGCCGGCGCGGGTGGTGCGCCCGTTCAAGGGCGGCGTCGCGGTGGAGTTCCGGCTGCCGCTGTCGCCGGATCGGTTCGATGAGAACCTGGTTCTATAATACCCAAACAGAACCAATTTTCCTGCCACGGTCACTATTTTTTTATTCGATGTCGGAATTTGCAGGCAAAATTGGCATTTCGCGTCGCATGTAGGCATCAAATAAAGGCACGGTGAATGCCGTATCACCGTGAGCAGGGGCAAAAATCATACCTTTTTTTATCAGAGCAGATCGTGTTGGCGCAGCGGATGTTACTTTGAGCCCTAGCTTCTCCGCAACATCGCCGGAGCGATGCTTCCCTCGCCCCATTTCCGCCAAGGCGCGCATATAACGCTTCTCCGATGGAGTGCACCGATCGAACCGCACGCGGAAGAAGCTTTGATCAAGTTCGCGCACGGCCGCTTCACTTGCTCGCTCAATTACGTCAACACCAATATGATCATCGTCAGCAGTATTCCAGGCCTCATATCCCCATTGCTGCAGGAAGTATGGATATTTCTCAGTATCTGAGATGATTCGCTCGATCGCCGCATCACTGAAAGTAACGCCTTCGTCAGCAGCAGGTCGGACTATCGCCGCCACCGCATCGTCGTGTGACAGAGCTCCGATCTCTGGATAACGAAATAACCGTTCGGCATATGATTTCGAATTTCCTGCTAGGCCGCGTATTTGGGGGAGACCTGCGCCAACAAGAATGAGAGGCAGACTGCGCTGATTAACGCGATGCACCGCCATAATTAAAGCGCTAAACTCGCGCTCCTCTAAATATTGAAGCTCGTCGATAAAAATAGCTACGGGTTTACGTGCCGCCTTCGCAGCCTCAGCGATTGCCAAGATCAATTCAGGCAAATCAGCTTCGATGCTACCGCTGTCTGCAAGACCAGCCTCCGCATCAATGCCGAGGCTCAACCCATCGTCCCCTCCCCTTGAAACGCTCAGCCCTGAAAGAAATCCTTTGAGGCCGCGCAAGCCCCGCCGAGCCAATTCCTTCCCACTCTCGATCATGCTCAAGCTGAAGAGGATGGTGCGGAGGGAAGGCGCTATGAGTTCGGGAAGGCGCTTGCCTTCGTGAGCTTCGATGAAGGCGCTCTTGAAGCGCTCATCGTCTGCAGTCTCGTTCAACCGGTTGAGCAGCACAGTCTTGCCGACACCACGAAGGCCCACCAAGATCAGGCTTTGTGTTGTACGACCCAGCGCCACTCGCTGCAGAGCTGTAGTCCCAGTCGCGAGCACCTCGGCACGTCCAGCAAGCTCGGGCGGCGGTGACCCCGCACCGGGAGCGTAGGGGTTGCGAACCGGGTCCATTTCAAACGACCTTATGCGTTTATAACCAAAAATCGCTATAAACGCATAAGATCGAAATAGGAAGGCGCATGGATGCGCCAGCAGACCTACTCCTTACAACGCCCCCTCCCGGATCGACCCCGGATCCGCCAGCGCATGGAGCAATCCCGCCGCCGCATGGGCGAAGCGGAGCGTCACGGCCTTGCGGCGGGCGGCGGCCAGGGGATGGGCGGGCGGCTCGCGCAGGATCGCGGCGCCGAAGGCGTCGGCGACGATGAGGCCGGTATCCTCGGGCAGGATCTCCACCGGCAGGGTCTCCGGCACCGCGAAGTAGAAGCGGTCGCAGAAGTCGCGGTAATCCGGCCATTTCCGGTCGGCCCGGAAATCCGCGACGCTCGACTTGATCTCGATGATCGTCAGCTTGCCGCAGCCGCCGAGCGCGATCAGGTCGGCGCGCCGGCCATTCGCCAGGGTGAATTCCGGGATCGTGACGTGGCCGAGTTCGGCGAAGAGGCGCCGCACGCCCCTCTGCACGCCGAGGGCGGTCGGCGATTGGCGGCGGTCGACGGGGAGCGAGAGGGCGAGGGCTGCGGACAAGGCTGTGGAGGGAAGCGTCTGAAGGGTTGCCAAGGGAGCGAGCAACGGGACCGAATCGGGAACGCCATCGGACCAGCTTCGCACGATGTTGTCACCTGCAGCGCGTGTCGCACCCGCGCCGGGCCGGATTCGCGATCCCCCGAAACCGGCTTTCCCGACGGAGGAAGCGGTTGATCTCACGGGCCCGCTCGCCGATGGTCGGCCCCGCCGGCAAGCCGCACGAGACGGCGAGCGGGCCGGGAGGGAGACGGGACGCATGGTGGGGCAGCGCGCCGCCGAGGGACGAAAAGGGGGGCGGGCCGGCATGCGCCTGGTCGGCGGCACGGCGCTCGCCCATGGTGACGCGGTCCATGGCGATGCCGTGCGCCTCGAAGGGGTCAGCATCGCCTTCACCCTGAAGGGAGGCCAGCGCTACGTCGCCGTCGAGGGGATCGATCTTGCGGTGATGCCGGGCGAGTTCGTGGCGGTGGTCGGCCCGACCGGTTCGGGCAAGTCGACGCTGCTCAACGCCGCCGCCGGCCTGCTCAAGCCCGCCTCGGGCAGCGTCACGGTGTTCTCCTCGGCGCTGTCGGGGCTCAATGCCCGCGCCGGCTACCTCTTCCAGGCCGATGCGCTGATGCCGTGGAAGACGGCGCTCGACAACGTCGCGGTGGCGCTGGAGCCGCAGCGGGTGCCCCGGGCGGAGGCCGTGGCGCGGGCCCGCGACTGGCTGGCCAGGGTCGGGCTCAAGGCCTTCGTCGACCGCTATCCCCACATGCTCTCGGGCGGCCAGCGCAAGCGCGTGGCACTCGCCCAGATGCTGATCCGCGACCCCGAGATCCTGCTGATGGACGAGCCCTTCGGGCCGCTCGACGCGCAGACCCGGCAGATCATGGGCAACCTGCTGCTGGACCTGTGGGCGGCCAACCGCAAGGCGGTGATGTTCGTCACCCACGACCTCGAGGAGGCGATCGCGCTCGCCGACCGGGTGGTGGTGCTCTCGGCCGGCCCGGCTGCCAGAATCGTCGGCGAGTTCAAGGTCGATCTCGCCCGCCCGCGCGACATCAGCGAGATCCGCCTCGAGCCGCAATTCCACGCCCTCTACAAGGAGATCTGGTCGTGCCTGCGGGTCGAGGTGTCGCGCGCCTATGCGGGCGGCCCGGCGTGACGATGAACCGGAGAGTCCCGTCGTGAACCGTCCCGTGAACCGCCTGGGCCTCCTCGCCCTGCAGATCCTCGTCGGCCTCGTCGGCCTGGCGATCTGGCACGTGCTCACCGTCTATCCGATCCTGGGCGCGCCAAAGCAGATCCAGTTCTTCTTCTCGACCCCGGTCGAGGTCCTGAAGCGCACCTGGACCGAGATGATCAACCCGGAGATCTGGGGCCATCTCTGGATCACACTGCAGGAGACGGTGCTGGCCTTCGTCACCGGCGCGCTCGGCGGCATCGCCTTCGGCTTCCTGTTCGCCCGCAACGCGCTCTTGGCGGCGGTGTTCGACCCCTACATCAAAGCGGCGAACGCCCTGCCCCGGGTGGTGCTGGCGCCGATCTTCGCCCTGTGGTTCGGGCTCGGAATCTGGTCGAAGGTGGCGCTCGGCTTCACCCTGGTGTTCTTCATCGTGTTCTTCAACGTCTACCAGGGCGTGCGCGAGGTGAGCCCGGTCGTGCTCAACAACGCCCGGATGCTGGGCATGAGCGAGCGCGGGCTTCTGCGCCACGTCTACTGGCCCTCGGCGCTGACCTGGATGTTCTCCTCGCTCCACACGGCGGTCGGATTTGCTCTCGTCGGGGCGGTGGTGGGCGAGTATCTCGGCTCCTCGGCCGGGCTCGGCTACAAGATCCACGAGGCCGAGAGCGTGTTCGACGTCACCGGGGTCTTTGCCGGGATGCTGATCCTGACCGTGTTCGTCATCGTGATCGACACGGTCGTCACCCTGATCGAGAACCGCCTCCTGGTCTGGCGTCCGCAGGCCGGCGGCCAGAGCTGACAGAATAGAAGCCTGAGAAAGCAAGGGAGATATTTCCGATGCAACGCCGCAGCTTCCTCGCCGGCGCCGCCGCCCTGGCGCTCAGCCCCGCCGTGCCGGCTCGGGCCGACACCGTGAAGGTCCGCATCGGCGTCGGCGGCAAGCCCCTGCTCTACTACCTGCCGCTGACGATCGCCGAGCGGAAGGGCTTCTTCAAGGAGGAGGGCGTCGAGGCCGAGATCAACGATTTCGGCGGCGGCGCGCGCTCGCTCCAGGCGCTGATCGGCGGCTCGGTCGACGTGGTGACGGGGGCCTACGAGCACACGATCCGCATGCAGGCCAAGGGCCAGGACGTGCGCGCCGTGTGCGAGCTCGGCCGCTTCCCCGCCATC
Organism: Methylobacterium sp. SyP6R; assembly: GCF_019216885.1. Lineage (NCBI taxonomy): Bacteria > Pseudomonadati > Pseudomonadota > Alphaproteobacteria > Hyphomicrobiales > Methylobacteriaceae > Methylobacterium > Methylobacterium synurae. Next base: position 6,344,526 of record NZ_JAAQRC020000001.1, read on the forward strand.
GTCATCGGGGTGCGCAAGGACCTCGCCGACACGGTGAAATCGGCCGCCGACTTCAAGGGCCGCAAGATCGGCGTGACGGCGCCGGGCTCCTCGACTGCGCTCACCGCCCAGTACGCGATGATCAAGGCCGGGCTGAAGGCCTCGGACGCCCCTCTCATCGGCGTCGGCGGCGGCGCGGGCGCCATCGCGGCGATGAAGAAGGGCGAGATCGACGCGATCTCCCACCTCGACCCGGTGATCGCCAAGCTGGAGGCCGACGGCGACATCAAGGTCATCATCGACACCCGCACCGAGGCCGGCACCCGGGCGTTGTTCGGCGGGCCCAACCCGGCGGCGGTGGTCTACACCAAGCAGGACTGGATCGAGCACCACGCCGCCGCGACCCAGAAGGTCGTCAACGCCTTCGTCAAGTCGCTGAAATGGATCGTCGCGGCGTCGCCGGAAGAGATCGCCGACACGGTGCCGCCGGCCTACCATTTCGGCGACAAGCCTCTCTACGTGCAGGCGGTGAAGAACTCGCTCGAGAGCTATTCCCGCACCGGCATCCCGACGCAGGAGGGCATGGCGAGCGTGCTGGAACTGGTCCGCACCCTCGATCCCGAATTGCAGGGCGCCAAGATCGACCTCGCGACGACCTTCGAGGACCGGTTCGTCAAGCGGGCGATGGGCTGAAGACCGATGGGCTGAAGCCGTCTCACGCCCACCCGACCCGCGACGCGCGCGAGCGCGGCTCGGGCGGTGCCGCCAGGCGGCCCTTGCCGGCGGCCTTGGCGCGGTAGAGCGCCGCGTCGGCCTCGGCGAGGAGCGCCTCCCGGGTCATCCCCGGGACCGCCCAGCCGATGCCGACGCTCAAGCCGACGCCGATCCCGATGTCGTAGGGGGCCTTCACGGCCTCGATCAGGCGCGCCGCCACGGCGGCGGCCTCGTGGGCGCGGGCGCCGCCGGCGAGGACCACGAATTCGTCGCCGCCGAGCCGGGCCGCGCACCACTCCTCCGGGATCACCGCGCCGATCCGGCCGGCGACCTGCACCAGCAGGGCGTCGCCGGCGGCGTGGCCGAGGCAGTCGTTGACCGCCTTGAAGCCGTCGAGATCGAGGTAGAGCAGGGCGAGGTCGTCGGTGCCGCGCGCCATATGGGCGGCGAGATCCTCCATCATTCCGGTGCGGTTGCGCAGGCCGGTCAGGGAATCGTGGGTGGCCCGGCGCTGGTTCTCGCGCTTGGCGAGCAGCACCTCGACATAGGTGCGGTTGAGCTGAACCGTCGTCAGGCTCATCGCCACCACGAAGACCAAGCCCAGAGCCACCCCGACCAGGAACCAGAGGTCGCCGTAATGGACGAGGAGCATCGTCTTCATCGGCACGTCGCACAGGAAGATCATCGCGACGGCAAGGCGCGGCGCGGCGTAGTTGCGGGTGACGATGCCGCTCAGGATCCCCATCATGGTCAGGGGCCCGAGAATCTGCAGCACCGGATCGCCGCTGGACACGCACAGGACCGTCGCGAGGCCGACCAATCCGGCCCAGGCGAGACTCGAGGCGAGCATCAGGTCGGTCGATGCCGGCCGGCCGGTCGCGGCAGCGCGGTGGATGCGCCGGATCAGGACCACGCGGACACCGAGCAGGGCCAGATCCGCCGCCAGCAGGCCGAGAAAGAGCGGGCCCGGATGCCGGATCGCCGCCATCACCTCGATGATCAGCATCCCCATCGCGCCGAGCACCAGCGTAGGCGCCGAGGAAAACAGCGTCGCGAGCAGGCGGATCCGCAGATCCCCCGGCAGGTCGAGGCTGGGATCCACGAGCCAGCGCAGGGCGGGGACGCGCGGCAGCAGGTAGGGCGGCGTCTCAAGGACCATCGAACACGTACCGGGTACGACCAATCGAGCCGCACACGATCATTCCGTTCCATAACTTAAGATTCGATGAGTGTTCCGGGGCGGAAGCTGCGGGTCCGGATCGGCCACTCCAGACAGGATCATCTTCCCGATGGGATGATCCGTCGCATTCATGGTGACATTTGCGTCAAGCCCGCCGCAGCCAGTCGATCAGGCCCGCCCCCGGCGCGAGCCAGACGAAGGCCCAGACGAAGGCCGAGGAGAAATTGGCGAGCCAGAAGGCCAGGCGCGGCAGCAGCGCCACCCCGGCCACCAGCGGCACCACCGCCCGGGCCGGGCCGATGAAGCGGCCGACGAAGATCGCCCAGGCGCCCCAGCGCTGGCAGAAGGTCTCGCCCTTGGCGACCATCTCGGGGTAGCGGCTGAGCGGCCAGATCCGCTTGGCGCCGTCCTTGTAGTAGCGGCCGATCTCGTAGGAGACCCAGTCGCCCAGGATCGCCCCGATCGCCGCCCCGAGCATCACCGGCAGGAAGGGAATCGCGCCCGAGCCGATCAGCGCGCCGATCCCGATCAGGATCACGGTGGCCGGCACCAGCAGCGAGAGCACCGCGAGCGATTCGCAGAAGGCGATGATCCCGGTGATGACCGGTGCCCAGGCCTGGTGGTCGCGCACGACATCGAGGACCGTGTTGCGTAAGCTCTCGAAATCCATGGAGCCCTGACCGTGGGTGAGCGGGATGGCGGGACAAGTCGGGGAACCGGGCCGGCGTTCCGCCTCACCGATCGGTCTATCGGTGCTGTGTGAGCGCCGCGTGAACCCGCCTCCGGTCCGGGCGTCTCATGCTTTTTGCGGGGCCTGGACGGTTGCCAGGAGCGCCCGGTTCCGGGAATCGTGCGGGCCTTGAGCGCCCCCGCCGGGGGGCCTTCGCATCCTCTCGCGGGGTCTCGTGTCGCGATGAACGTCCTGTCGATCCAGTCCCACGTCGCCTACGGCCATGTCGGCAACGCCTCGGCGGTCTTCCCGATGCAGCGGCTCGGGGTCGAGGTCTGGGCGGTGCACACCGTGCAGTTCTCGAACCATACCGGCTACGGCGCCTGGCGCGGCCGGGTGTTCGACGGGCCGGCGATCGAGGAGCTGGTCGAGGGCATCGCCGATCGCGGCGTGCTCCCGACCTGCGACGGCGTGCTGTCCGGCTATATGGGCTCGGCCGATATCGGCACCGCGATCCTGCGGGCGGTGGCGCGGGTGCGGGCGGCGAATCCCGCGGCGCTCTATTGCTGCGATCCGGTGATCGGCGATATCGGCCGCGGGGTGTTCGTGCGGCCCGGCATCCCGGAATTCATGCGCGACCACGCAGTGCCGGCGGCCGACATCATCACCCCGAACCAGTTCGAGCTCGATTACCTGAGCGGGATCGAGACCCGCACGCTCGCCGACGCCAAGGCCGCGGTCGCCGCCGTGCAGGCGAGCGGCCCGAAGGTGGTGCTGGTCACCTCGCTCCACACCGAGGAGACGCCCGACGACAGCATCGACATGCTGGCCGGCGCCGATGGGCTGTTCTGGCGCCTGCGTACCCCGCGCCTGTCGCTTTCCATCAACGGCGCGGGCGACGCCACCGCGGCCCTGTTCCTGGTGCATTACGCCCGCAGCCGCTCGGCCGGCGAGGCGCTGGGGGCCGCCGCCGCCTCGATCTTCGGCCTCCTGCGCCGCACCGCGGAAGCCGGGTCGCGGGAGATCCTGACCGTGGCGGCGCAGGAGGAATTCGTGGCGCCGAGCCGCACCTTCCCGGTCGAGGCGGTGTAGGTCTCACGCTTCCAGCGCGAGAAGCGCGAAGCTCGCCAGCCAGTGCTCGCCCATGTAGTCGTCGGCGAGATGCGGGAGCGCTGCGTCGAGATGGGCTTGCGCCGCCTCCCGCAACACCGGCACCCGGGCATCGTCCGCCGGCAGCGCGCCGGAGAGCGCCCGCAGGCACCAGGCGCGGCTGAGGTTGAGCCCGTCGAGATGGGCGATCTTGCCGTCGCTGCGGTCGGTCACGGTCGCCGGGCGGAACAGGGTTTCGGGCCGGCGCTCGGCGAGGTGCGGCAGGAAGCGGTCGAACCAGGGCCGGAAGTCATCCGCCGGCATCAGGCGACGCAAGGCTTCGGCCTCGATCAGCGCGGAGGACAGGAAGTCGTCCCCGCTCGGCTCGCCCCAGGCCGGGCAATCGGCATCCGCGCCGTACCAGCGCAGGGCGGTCTCGCGCAGCAGCGCGGTCAGGCCGGCATCCCCGGTGCCCTCGGCGTAATCCGCCGCCATGCGCAGGCCGAAGGCGGTGTTGAAATGCGTGCCGACCCGCACCGGATAGGGCGAGAGCGGCAGGAACTCGCGGAAGCGCTGCGCGAAGATTTCCATCATCGGCGTCAGCGCCCGCGCCCAGCGCGGGTCGGGCAGCTGTCCGAGCTCGTCGGCGAGCTTGAGCGCCCAGGCCCAGCCATAGGGCCGCTTGAAGCCCCGCGCCGTCGGCGCCGCGAGATAGGCGCACTCGCCCGCGACCTTCTCCGGGGTCAGTTGCCGGTCGAACAAGGCCCGGATCGCCTCGGCCTGCGGTCCATCGGGGAAGCGGCGCAGCACCCGGGCGAGCAGCCAGTAGCCGTGGACGCAGGAATGCCAGTCGAAGCTGCCGTAGAACACCGGGTGGAGGGCCGCCGGCGTGCGGGCATCCTCCGGGCCGGCGAGGGTGTGGTCCGGCTTGTTCGGGTATTCCCGGGTGACGTGGCCGAGGGTGAGGGCGGCAAAGCGCGCGGCGGTCTCGGGGGTCAGGGTGTGGGGCATCGGTCGGGCGCTCCGTCGAGTCATGGCGCCCGCCTACACCATCTGCCGATGCCGTTGCAGCTTGCCGCCGGTATTTCCTGGAGTTACAAAAATACATGAGGATGGTCTGGGACGAGCCCAAGCGCGAGAAGAATCGCCAGCCTCCTCCTTCTGGCCATGGGCTCGATTTCGCCGATGCCCGCGATCGCTTCGAGTGGGACACCGCGGCAATCAGTGAGAGCTACAGTAGCAAGTCCGGCAGCGCGCGATACATCGCGACGGGTTACCTCGACGGCAAGCTTGTCACTCTCACCTTCTCGCTCCTTGGCACGGAGGCCATTTCAGCCATCAGCCTGCGGACTGCCAGCAACCGCGAGAGGAGAGCCTATGTCGCACAATCCGAGTAAGCGAACGGTGCCGATGCTGAGCGATGCGGAAGAGGCCGAACTACAGGCACGCATGGCCGCGGATCCGGATGCCCGAGAGATGACCGAAGAGGAACTCGGCCGGTTGCGGCCCGCCCGCGATGTTCTGCCGCCGGATGTGTTTGCCGCTCTGACGAAGCGTGGGCGGCCGAAGTCCCCGAGCCGACTCGTGCAGGTCACGCTACGGCTCGATCCGGAGGCGCTAGCAGCCTTCAGGGCGACGGGCCCGGGCTGGCAAACCCGGATCAACGAAACGGTCAAGCGTGCAGCGAAACGACTCGGACAAGGCGGCTGAGCAGCCGCGGGTGATCGCCGTTATGGCCGTTTCGCGAAACGGCCATAACGGCCTCGCGAGACGGCCCTCTCCGCTGCCGGGACTTGCGCACACCACCCGATCCATGCTGCCTCGCCCCCGAGCCCCGGCCAGGACAAGTGCCCAAGGACAAGTTCCCAAGGACAAGCTCCCAAGGACGAGACAGAGATGCCCGCACGCCGCTACGCCACCCTGGACGTCTTCACCGAGACCCCGCTCGCCGGCAATCCGCTGGCGGTGGTGCTCGATGCCGAGGGGCTGGACGATGCCGCGATGCAGGCCATCGCCGCCGAGTTCAACCTGTCGGAGACGGTGTTCGTGCTGCCCCCCGCCGAGGACAGGCACCGGGCACGGCTGCGGATCTTCACGCCGACCCAGGAACTCGCCTTCGCCGGGCACCCGACGGTCGGCACCGCGGTGCTGCTCGCCCTCGGCGACGCGCGGGCGGAAATCGCCGACGCGGTGGCGTTCGGGCTGGAGGAGAAAGTCGGGGTGGTGCCCTGCGTGGTCGAGACCGGCGAGGGAAGCGGCCGCGCGCGCTTCCGCCTGCCGCGGCTGCCGGAGAGCTGGGGCGAGGAGCCGGACGCCACGATTCTCGCCGCCGCCCTGAACCTGTCGCCGTCCGAGATCGGCTTTGCCCGCCACCGGCCGAGTCGCTACAGCGCCGGCACGCCGTTCCACCTCGTGCCGGTCCAAGGGCTCGAGGCCCTGGCCCGGGCGCGCACCAGCGCCGAGGCGATGGTGCAGGCCCTCGGGCCCAACTCCAAGGTCTTCCTCTATACCGGAGAGACCGGCGACCCCGCGCACAGCTTCCGGGCGCGGATGTTCGCCCCCGCCGCCGGCATCGCCGAGGATCCGGCGACCGGGGGCGCGGTCGCGGCCTTCGCCGGCGCGCTCATGCAGTTCGAGCCCTTGGGGAGCGGCACCCACGACCTCGTCGTCGCGCAAGGAATCGAGATGGGCCGGCCGAGCGAGATCGCGCTCCAGCTCACCATCGAGGACGGGGCCTTGCGCGCCGCCGAGATCGGCGGCGGCGCCGTGCTGGTCTCCGAGGGCGTGCTGCATCTTTGATGGGGATCACCCTCACCCCGGCCCGCCGGATCGACGCCCGGATGGTCGCCCATGACTGGTCCTGGGCCCGCGACAACCGTGCGGCGATCCAGGCCCATTGGGAGGCGCGGCGGGCGGAGCGGCCGGCGATGTTCAACGGCACGGTGCTGATGCTGCGCCGCTGGAGCCTCACCGAGGGCGTGCTCGAGGCCGAGCTGTTCGAGGCCGAGTACGCCGCCCTCACCGCCCTGAAGGATTGGGGCTTCCCGGACGGGAGCGTTCTCAACGTCTTCGCGGCGGCGGTGCCGCGCACCCGCGACGGCACCTTCCTGCTCGGCGAGATGGGCCCGCATACGGCCGCCGCCGGGCGGGTCTACTTTCCCTGCGGCACGCCGGACCCGACCGATATCGGCGCGGAGGGCCGCGTCGACCTCGCGGCGAGCGCGCTGCGCGAGTTGCGGGAGGAGACCGGCCTCGTCGCCCCGCAGGGGTCGAATCAGGAGCCGGATCCCGGCTGGATCGTCGTGCGCGACGGCGGCCTGATGGCCCTGCTGCGCCCGGTCCAGCTCGCCGAGGACGAAGCGGTGGTGCGGGAGCGGATCGCCGCCCATCTCGCCGCCGAGGACGAGCCGGAACTCTCGGCCATCGTCGGGGTGCGCACGTCCTCGGATCTCGATCCCGCCCGGATGCCCGGCTTCGTCCGGCACTACCTCGCGAGCGTGCTGGCCGGTCGCTCAGCAGAGTCCGCGGAAGCGGCTGCCGGTTTTGCGGCAAGAATCTGCGGCGAAACAAGAACCTGAGCGGACGAAGCGTTGGCCTGCCGACGCAAGTCTGCCGAGAGCCGCGCAGGGCAGCCCGGCGATGGAGTCGGTTCACAAGCCGGTCGCCGCACCGTTACGGTTTCCACGAGGGCGCCCGCCAGCGGCGCCGCCAGGGGGGACCAGCGATGACCAGGATGCCGAGGGCCGTGGCCCTGGCGATGCTCGGGTGCGGCCTCGCCGCCGGGCCGGCCGGGGCGGAGGTGACGCGGTTCGAGACCGTCACGACCGAGAGGCCCGCCCTGCAAGGCCGCAGCTTCGGCGAGCGCGGGCCGGCGGAGAAGATCACCGGCCGGGCGACCATCGCCCTCGATCCCACGGATCCCCACGACGCGATCATCGCCGACCTGGTGCTGGCACCCCGCAACGCCGAGGGCCGGGTCGAGGCCACGGCCGACGTGGTGCTCCTGCGCCCGGAGCGCCCCAACGGCCTCCTGCTGGTCGAGATCCCCAACCGCGGCCGCAAGCTGATCGGCCCGCTGGTCGAGGGTTCGACGACGGCGAATTCCAGCCGCCTCGAGCAGGCGGGGGATGCGGGGCGCGGTTTCCTGCTGTCGCGCGGCTACACGCTCGCCTGGATCGGCTGGCAGGGCGACATCGCCCCCGGCGCAGGGATGGGCATTCGCCTGCCGGTGCTCGCCGGAATCACCGGGCCGTCGCGCGAGGAATGGAGCTTCGAGAACACCAAGTCCCCGATCGAGGCGCCGCTGACCTGGCCCGCCGCCGATCTCGACCCGGAGAAGGCCCGCCTCACCGTGCGGGCGAGACCCGAGGACCCGCGCACGACGCCGCCCGGCCTGTCCTTCCGCTTCCTCGACGCCAAGCGCATCGCGATCACCCGGCCCGAGGGCTTCGACGGCAGCGCCCTCTACGAGCTGAGCTACACCGCCCGCGACCCGGCGGTGATGGGAATGGGCCTCGCGGCGATCCGCGACGTGACGACCTTCCTGCGTCACGACACCAGCGACCGGAACCCGCTTGCAGCGAACGGCCGCAGCACCATCGACCGGGCGGTCGGCTTCGGCATCTCGCAATCGGGCCGGGTGCTGCGCGACCTCCTCTATCTCGGCCTCAACGAGGACGAGCGCGGCCGGATGGTGTTCGACGGGATGATGCCGCACATCGCCGGCAGCCGGCGCAGCTTCACCAATGCCCGCTTCGCCCAGCCCGGCCGCAATCCCGGCCCCCATCTCGACCGCTATTATCCGGCCGACCAGTTCCCCTTCGCCTACGAGACGACGACCGACGCGCTGACGGGCCGGCGCGACGGCCTGCTCCTGCGCTGCCGGCTGTCCAACACATGCCCGCGCCTGATGCATGTCGACAGCGAGTACGAGCTGTGGGGCTCGCGCGGGGCGCTCGTGACCACCGACACGCGGGGCGCCGATCTCGCCCAGCCGCCGGAGGTACGGGCCTACATGGTCACCGGCGCGCCGCACTTCGCCGATCCCGACGCAAGGACGGCAAGCGTGCCGGGTTGCGCCCTGCCGGCGAGCCCGGTCCATGCCGGAGCGGCGTCGCGGGCGCTCCTCGTCGCCCTCGAATCCTGGATCGCCGATGGCGTGGTGCCACCGGCGAGCCGCTATCCCTCCCGGGCCGACGGCACGCTGGGAGAGCCTGCCCATCTCTACCCGCCGATCCCCGGCCTGCCCTATACCGGCCTCTACAACCCCGCGCAGTGGGTGGAGCCGGGCGACCCGCCGGCGGTGCGCGGCACCTATCCCCTGCTGCTGCCGAAGGTCGATCCGGACGGCAACACCCTGGCGGGGATCCGCCTGCCGCTGATCGAGGCGCCGCGAGCGACCTACACCGCCTGGAACCCGACGCGCGGCGTCGCCGCCGACACGCTGTGCAACCAGAAGGGCGGCGTGCTCCCCTTCGCCGAGACGAAGGCAGCCGCGCAGGCCGCCGGCGACCCGCGGCTCTCACTGGAGGAGCGCTACCCGGACGAGGGCGCCTACGCGGCGGCGGTGAAGGCGGCGGCCGAACGCATGGTGGCCGAGCGCACCCTGCTGCCGGCGGATGCCGAGGAGATGACGGCGGCGGCGGAGGAAGGGCGGCTGGCGCGGTAAGCCTCCCGCCCCCGGGACCCGCCGGCCGATTCGCGGGTTCCCGTTCACAAGGAGCCGAGACGGATACGCCATGGTCGCCAAGCTCGTCGAACTCGTCCGGGAGGCCGCATCGCAGGCCCGGCTCGTCGCCCGGGGCTACCCGTCGGGCTGCAGCGCCGATGCGCTGCCCTGGACGGTCATCCGTCGCTTCGACGACGACGTGCGCGGCCATGTCGAGCGCGATCCGCGGATCGAGGATGCGCGCGACGGGGTGCTGATCGCCGCCGTGAACCTCGCAGAGGCAAGACCCGACGAGGACACCGAGGTGCCAGAGCGGGAGCGCCTGGTGAAGGCGATCAACGACCTCGAATGGATCGTCGTGAGCCGCGGCATCGCCAACCGCGCCGCGGCTGCGCTCGGCTACGGCGAGGCCGGGCAGCGGCTCCGCGACGCGGGCTGACGCCCGGCGCGGAAGACCGCCTTCAGCCCAGGAAGTCGCCGCATTTCGGCGGCGGCTCGGTGCCCCAGGGCATCAGCGGCACCGTCGAGGTCGAGTTCTTCGGCGAGCCCTGCACCACCTTGTCGGAGTAGACCATGTAGATCAGGGTGTTGCGCTTGGCGTCGCAGCCGCGCACGATCTGCATGCTCTTGAAGATCAGCGAGCGGCGTTCGCTGAACACGACTTCGCCCTGCTTGATCTTGCCCTTGAACTTGACCGGTCCGACCTGTCGGCAGGAGAGCGAGATGTCGGAGACCTCCTCGGCGAGGCCCAGCGTGCCCTTGATGCCGCCCTTCTCCGGCTGGGTGTAATGGCAGGCGACGCCGGCCACGTCCGGATCGTCGATGCCGTAGACCACGAGCTTGTCGTTGGGCGTCAGCGGCCGCCAGACCGTGGACTTGTCGAAGATCCGGTCCGGCTCCTGCGCGAGCGCCGCACCCGACGCCAACCCGAGGCACACCACCCCGCAGAGAGCCCTGAGACCCCGCCGCCACACCATCGCGTCAACCTTTCCGCAAAGAAGCTTAACGTATGTAGGGAGGCTGTCGCGCGGCGGCGAGGGCGGGTAGAACGAGGCCGTCCCGTCCCGCCACGCTTGGGTCCCGGCCCGCAAGGCTTGGGTCCCCGCCCATGGGGACGGCTTGTTCTCGTCCGCCGCCCCTTTCGGGCGGATCGTCCCCGCATAACGGCCGGTCCCCGAACACCATGCCGCTGCTTCGCTTCACGGTCCGGCTCCTCGCCGGCGTCCTTGCGACTCTTTCCTTGTGCCAGGCTGCCCTGGCCGAGCCCAATGCGGCCGCCTGCCAGCGCTTCCGCGCCGAGCTCGCCGGCCTGCAGCGCGAATCGAACCGCGGCCAGATCGAGGAGATCCAGCAGCTCGTCGCCTATCGGCAGTCGATCGGCTGCGAGGGCGGGCGCTTCCTGTTCTTCGACATGCGGCCCCCGCAATGCGCCCAGGTCGAGCAGCGCATCCGCGCCCTCAATGCCGGCTACGGCGCAGGCGCCCGCGAGGTCTCGAATGCGCGGCGCGAGCAGCTGATCGCCGCCGTGAAGGAATCCTGCACCGGCCTGCCGAGTGCCGCCTCGCTCCAGCCGAAGCCGGCCGAGGGATTCGGGCGCGGCGGCTCGCAGGTGATCTGCGTGCGGATGTGCGACGGCGCCTATTTCCCGATGCCGAACCTGCCCGACGGGCGGGAGGGCGCCAACGAGATGTGCCAGGCCCTCTGCCCCGGCGCCGAGGCCGCCGCCTACTCGATGCCGCCGACCGACAGCGGCCTCGCGCAGGCCGCCGCGATCCAGACCAAGCGCGCCTACTCGGCCCTGCCGAACGCCTTCAAGTTCCAGAAGACCTTCGTGCCGAACTGCTCGTGCAAGGGCACGCAGACCTGGGCGCAGGCCCTGGTCAAGGCCGAGAGCATGCTGGTGCGCCACAAGGGCGACATCTTCGTCACCCCGGCCCAGGCGGAGGCGATGTCGCGGCCGAAGGTGCGCCTGACCCTGGTCGGCCGCGCCGACCGGTCCGCCGCGACGCTCGCCGCCACCGCCGCCACCCGGGTCGAGGAGGTCACCGACGCCGCCGAGACGCCGCGGCCGGCCGGTCCCGAGGAGCGTCCCGCGATCCGGATCATCGCCCCCAACCTGATCCCGGTGCCGCTCGTCGCGAAGGCGGACGGCCCGCAGGCGGCGGCCGTGACCGTCCCGGCCCCCGGCGCCACGCCGGTCGCCACGCCCTGAACGAGCGGGGCCTCTGACCGAAGGGAACCAATCGGCCGTCACGGTGTTCGAAGGGACCGACGAAGGACGAGAGGTTTTCCCTTGATGCGCCCTGCCCGCGCGCTGCTGCTGACCGGCACGATCCTGCCGGCTTTGCTGCTCCAGCCCGTTCTCGTGAGCCAGGCTCTTGCTAGCCAAGCGGCGGCGCGAGGCGACGACGTGATCCGGCTGGCCCAGGGCGGGCCGGGAGAGCGGGGCGGGCCCGGCGGACCGGGAGGTCCCGGTGGGCCGGGAGGTCCCGGCGAGCGCGGGCATGGCGGTCCCGGAGGGCCTGGTGGCGGTCCAGGCGGACCGGGTGGCGGACCGCGTCCTGAACGTGGCCCGGCCGAGCGGCCCGAACCGCGTCAGGAACGCCCGGAACCCAGGCAGGAACGGCCCGAACCCCGTCAGGAGCGCCCGGCACCTCGGCCGGAGCCCCGCGAACGGCCGGAGCCGCGGCAGGAGCGCCCGGAGCCGCAGCGCGAACGCCCCGAGCGGCCGGAGCCGCGCGAGCGCACAGGCCCGCCCCGCGAGCGTCCCGAGCCCCAGCAGCGCGAGCGTCCCGATCAGCAGGAGCGCGGTCCCCAGGGCCGTCCCGAGCGTCAGGAACGGCCGGACCGTCCCGATCGCCAGGATCGCCAGGCCCCCCAGGATCGTCCCGACCGGCAGGAGCCGCGCGCCCCGCGCGGCGAGGAGCCCGGGCGTCCGCCGGCCCCGCCGCAGGATCGCGGCCCGGCCGGGCGGCCCGACCCGCGCGACCGTCCCGCACCCGACGCGCGGCCGGACCGCCGCGACGACCGCCCGGACACCCGTGAGGATCGCCGCGGCCCCGATGCGCCGGTCCAGCGCGGCCCGGGCCAGCCCCCCGCACCCGGCCAAGGTCCCGGCCAAGGTCCCGCGCCGCAGCCGCCGGTTCCCGGTCAGCCGCCTGCCCCGGGCCGCGCGGCGCCGCCCCCGGCCGGTGCGCCGCAGCCCGGCGTTCCCGGCCGTGGGCCGGGCCGGCCGGACGCGCCCGGCGCCGGCCCGAACGGCGCGCCGCTTCCCCCGAATCAGCAGCCCGGCGTGCCCGGACGGCCGTTCGTGCCCGGCGGCGCCGGAGGACCGCCCGACAACCGCGACGATCGCGGCTTCGATCGTCGCGACCCGCGCGACCAGGACCGGCGCGACCAGGACCGGCGCGACTTGGACCGCCGCGACTTGGACCGCCGCGACGGGGACAGGCGCGATTTCGATCGGCGCGGTCCGGACGGGCGCGGCCCCGACGACCGGGGCGATCTGCCCGGCGGCTATCGCCGCGACGCGCCGGACTACGTCCCGGGCGGCTTCCGCCGCGGCGACATCGACGTGCGCAGCTACGAGGACGTCCGCCGGGCCCGGCGCGAGTTCAACGAGGGCGGCCGTCTGATCATCCGCGAGCCCGGCCGCGTGATCGTGCGCGACGACGACCGCTACTTCCTGCGCCACGACGAGACCGAGCGCTTCCGCCTGCTCGACCGCGACGCCCGCATCGAGCGCCGCGGGCGCGACACCGTGACGATCATCGACCGCCCCGGCGGCTACCAGGTCTTCACGGTGGTGGACGACGACGGCCGCCTGCTGCGGCGCTACCGCCGCGGGCCGGACGGGCGCGAGGTGATGCTGATCGACAATTCCTACGCGGGCCCGCCGCGGTCGATCGAGCAGGACGTGGTGGTGCTGCCGCCGCCCGATATCCGCATCCCCCGCGACCGCTACGTGGTCGAGGCGGACCGGGCCGACGAGGGCGCGATCTACGAGGCGTTGACCGCCCCGCCGATCGCCCCGGTCGAGCGGCGCTACACCCTCGACCAGGTGCGCTACAGCCCGAGCCTGCGCGCCCGGATGCGCAGCGTCGACATCGACACGATCACCTTCGACACCGGCTCGTGGCAGGTGACGCCTGACCAGGCCCGCCGCCTCGCCACCATCGCGGCGGCGATCAACCAGGCGGTGAAGAGCAACCCGCAGGAGGTTTTTCTGATCGAGGGCTACACTGACGCGGTCGGCAGCGACGTCGACAACCTGTCGCTCTCCGACCGGCGCGCCCAGTCGGTGGCCGAGGTGCTGACCCGCGACTTCGGCGTGCCGCCGGAGAACCTGACCACCCAGGGCTACGGCGAGCAGTACCTGAAGGTGAACACGCAAGGTCCCTCGCGGGAGAACCGCCGGGTCACGGTGCGCCGCATCACCCCGTTGATCCAGCAGCAGCAATCGCAGGCGCAGCCGCCGCAGCAGCGGCAGTAGCGTCGCGAGAGACCGGGCCGCCCCGCGCCGGGGCGGCCCGCATACCGGGAAGTTCCCAGAGGTCCGGTCTTGCGGGCGGCACCGGCAGAATGCACGGCTTCCCGCCGACGATCCTGACGACGGGCACCCGGGACCTGCTGCTGTCGAACACCGTGCGGGTTCCACCGCAAGCTGCGGGATGCCGGGGTCGAGGCCTATCTCCAGGTCTGCGAGGGCCAGTCGCACTCCCAGTACATCCGCGACGAGACCGCACCGGAAACCCGGGCGGTGTTCGAGGGGATCGCCCGGTTCTTCGACCGGCACCTCGCCCGCTGAGCCGGGTCTCGCAGAGAATCGTCGGCGTCGCCTCCGGACGAGAGCGGCGCCGCTTCGGTCAGGGGCTCGTCCGGCGTCCCTTGCCGAGGCCGCCGAGGCCGCAGCCGAAGAGATAGGCGGCCAGCATCAGGGCGGCGCTCTCGACCCAGAAACCCTCCCGCCCCGGCACGAGGCCGGCGACAGCCGTGGCAGCGGTCGCCAGGGCGAGGAGCGCCACGAGACCGGCGGCGAGGCCCGGACCCCGGCCGGCGGGCAGGCCGGCCCAGAGGCCGGTGCCGGCGCCGATCAGGAGGGCGGCGAGGAGACCCGGCCAGGCGACGGAGACGATGAGGAGCACGAGGGAACTCACGAACGCAGGGCGAAGGCGACCGTCCGGCGGTCGGTGGCGGCCTCGGCCGGCGCGGCGGCGATGCGGCCGGCCGGGATGCCGGCCTTGAGCAGGTAATCGACGATCGCCGCGGCGCGCCGCTGCGGCAGGCCGGGATCGGGCATCGCGGGGGTGTCCGCGGATGTCTCGGTGGGCTTCTCGGTGTTCTTGCTGGCCTGCTTGCCCGGTTTCGCCGCGGGCTTGCCCTTGGGCGGTGCGGGGGTGGCCGCCTCCTTGGGGGCGGGCGGCGGCGCGGTGCCGGGCGGGTCGTCGTGACCGGCCACCTCGATCCGGGCCTGCGGGCAGGCGCGGGCGAGGTCCGCGACCCCATCGAGGACGGTGTAGAAGGCGGCTTTCAGGTCGGCGCTGCCGGGATCGAAGCGTAAGGTCGGCTCGGTGGCGAGCGCCGCGAAGGTCTTGGCGCAAGCCGCCGGATCCCGGAGCGGCGCGGCGCCGCGGGCATCGACGGCCACGTCGATCCGCCAGCCGGCCGGCGCGATCCTGGCGGCCTCGGTGGCGATGCGGCGCGCGCTCTCGGGGTAGAGCCCCTCCCCGGCGATGCGCAAGGACTGGTCGCGCACGCTCACCTCGCCCTCGGCGAGCTGGCCGAGCACCCCGATTCCCGCATTCAGCCCGTCGAGGAGGGCGGGCGGCGCGCCCTCGGCCAGCCGCGTGCGGTCGACGATGCGCTCGCCGTAGAGGTAGGGCCGGAGCGCCGTACGGAGCGCCTGGCGCGCCTCGGCATCCGGCAGGTGGCCGGTGAGGGTGAAGGCGTCGGGCCCGCGCCGGATCGTCACGAGATAGGGCGAGACCGGGCTCGCCGTGAGCGCGACCGGGCCGCGGGAGACGCCCGCCGGCAGGTTGTCCGCCAGGGCCTCGGCCTCGCGCACGGCCTGGATGTCGATGGCCGAGCCCTGGATCGACAGCGCCGCACCGTCGAGGGAGACGCGGCCCTCCCGCACCAGCGCCAGGGCCGCGAAGGCGCGGTCGGTCAGCGCCCGCGCGTCGATCCCGGCCGGCAGACCGCGGGCGGTGCGCATGGCGTCGGTCACCGGGGCGCCGTCGGCGAGGAGGCGCGCCGCCGCCAGGATCGCCGCCCGGTCGGCCTCCGATACGGTGTAGCCGTCGAGGCGGAGGCCCTCGGGGCCGCGGCTCGCCGACCAGGTGAAGGGCGTGACCAGGGCCGGCTCGACCGCGACCTCGCCGATCGTGAAGCCGGCGGGTGCTTGCGCGAGGTCGGCCTTGAGGCCGGCATAGGCCTCGACGCTCGCCGCCTCGCCCCGCAGCGACAGAACGCGATCACGCATCGCCGCGGTGGCGCCGGGCTTCAGGTGCTGCACCTGCGCGAGGAGGAAGCGGGCGGCGTCGGAAAAATGCTCCGGCGCGCCGCGGGCGGCCCGCGCGGCGTCGCGCAAGGAGAGCCCGGCGGGCAGGCCGGCGCTCAAGGCCTCGGTCAGGGCCGTGCGGCCGATCTCCGCCGGGCGATGGCCGATGAGGTCGAGGCGGTCCGGCGCGCGGTGGATCGCCGCCCAGGTGAAGGGCGCGACCTCGGCGACGAGTCCGAGGCGGTCGAGGATGCGGCGATGGCCCGGCAGATCGGCGAGTGCCGCGCGGGCCTCGTCGAGGGCGGATTGCATCGGCGCCTCGCCGCTCGCCAGAAGGTCGCGGCCCCGCGCCTCGACCCGCAGCCACGGCTCGGCGCCGTCGCGGCCGGTGCCCGCCGCGATCGTGGCGGCCGGCGCCTCCAGGGCGGCTTCGAGCCGCGTCTCGGCGAAGG
Organism: Methylobacterium sp. SyP6R; assembly: GCF_019216885.1. Taxonomy (NCBI): domain Bacteria; kingdom Pseudomonadati; phylum Pseudomonadota; class Alphaproteobacteria; order Hyphomicrobiales; family Methylobacteriaceae; genus Methylobacterium; species Methylobacterium synurae. The sequence goes on from NZ_JAAQRC020000001.1 coordinate 6,360,777, forward strand.
GCGTGGCGGCAACCCAGGCGCCGGCGAGGAGGGGAAGGCCGGCGAGCCAGCCGATCGAGCGAATCGCCATACTGGACCTCGACGCGGAACGCGCGCGGCGGGGGATCTTCCGACGCGCAGGCGCCACCCTGGCGGCGGTTTCCGGCATCAGCAAGGCGCGGCAGGCGAGCAGGTCGCGAGAATCGGAAAAGGGCCCCGGCACGAAGCCGGGACCCTGAAAACTCGTCCGTGGCGCGGCCCCCGAGGGGGCCGCTTCTCGCGACTTAGAAGTCGCGCTGGACGCGCATGCGGACCTGGAACGTGTCCGCGAAGTTGGTGGTCGGCAGGACCGCACCGGCGGCGTTGGTCGGCAGGCCGGCGGCGTTCAGGCCGACGGGAACCTGGCCCGGAGCCTTGTTCTGGTCGACCACGCGGCCGCCCTTGAGGTCGACGCGGTTGTAGAGACCCTCGACGCCGATATCGAGGTCCTTGACCGGCGACCAGATCAGGCTCGCGCCGGCGACGATCTGGCTGGTGTCGCGCAGGGCGGCGCTGTAGGCGAAGGCGCCGGGGCTGTTGACCGGGTTGCCGAGGCCGTTGAAGTTCAGCGCGCCGAGCAGGTTGCGGCTGGTCTTGCCGAAGCTCATCTCGCCGTAGCTGCCGATGATCGCCGAGCGCAGCTCGGGGGTCCAGTAGTGCAGGTACGAACCGACCACCGTCCAGCTGGTCGACAGCTCCATCTTGCCCGTCACCGGGTTGACGGCGGCGTCGGTGAAGTAGGCGGCGAAGGGCGAGCCCTGGGTGTTGCCGGCGCTGGCGGTGTAGGTGCCGATGTACTGGGAGTAGCCGGTGTAGATCTGGGCGCCCTCGCCGTACGAACCCTGCAGGTACAGGGAGTCGCCCGGAGCGATGAACGGCAGGTTGAACTTCAGGCCGCCCTGCACCGCCCAGCCGTACTCGCTGTTGACGCGGGGGGTGACGATCGTGCCGGCCGCCAGGGTGGCGCCGTTGAAGCCGAGCACCGTGGTGGCGTTCTGGGCGTTCAGCTCGTGCACGGCGGCCGAGAGCTGGGCCGAACCCCAGGCGGCGTCGTAGCGCAGGGCACCGACGAAGTCGGGCATGCGGTTGGTCTGGCGCAGGTCGTAGAACGCCTCGCCGATCGGCACGCCGGCCGCGTTGGTGGCGATGATCGGGCTCAGGTTGGTGGCCGCGGCGGTGAAGACCGCGAACTGGCTCGCCGCGTTGCCGGCGGTGGCGGTGCCGAACAGCGGGTTCTTGCGGAAGGTCGGGTCTTCGACCGACAGCGTCGCCGAGAAGCCGTTCCCGAAGGTCGCGGTGTAGGCGAGCAGGTTGGTGGAGGACGTGTCCGAGCCCAGCGAGGTGCCGATGATCTCGAAGTCGTGGGCGTAGAAGTCGTAGAACGAGGCCGCGCGACCGGCGGTGAGGCCGGCGAACTGGATGAAGGCCTTGTCGACGTTCACGTATTGCTGGGCGCGGCCGAACGTGTCGACGCCGAGCGCCGGGAAGGCGTTGGCGATGCGCTGCTGCGTGCCCGAGTTCAGGTAGGCGCCGGTCCGCGAGGCGAGCTCGAAGCGCACGAAGGCGCGGAGCGTGCCGTAGGCGGTCTGGGTGCGGGCGTCGAGGTTGAGACGGCCGAGGCCGCGGTAACCCATCAGGTCGCCGTTGTTGCCCGAGCGCGAGTAGCCCTGCGAGTAGCCGGCTTCAAAGCGGGCGCGGCCGGAGACGCGCAGGCAGGTATCGGTACCGGGAACGAAGAAGAAGCCGGCCCCGTAGGCCGAGCAGACACGAACGTACTCAACGGGCGCAGCCTTCTTGATCGGCAGATCGGCAGCGTGCGCACCGGCAACGACGGTCAGGCCAGCAGCCGAACCGAGCAGAAGGCTCTTCACGAGCTTCATCGAGACCTCCAAAGTTTCGAGACCCTGGGGGTGAACGACTGTGTCTCGACGAATGCCGAACCACGCCACTCTTATCCCCTGTGCCCGGCGCTCCCCTCAGGGGATGTCATCCGGGCCGCGCCGGGTTGTCCCCGGTGCAGAGGCACCATGTGCGAGGCGCTAACTGCGATCAACCGGCATCTGCGTCCGGGACGGCCAAGCCACCGGCTTTCGGCCTTAATGTTGCACGGACGCCACGAAACCTTACGCAGGTCAGCTAAATCCGGGCTCTGACGCGCGACAACTGAGTTTGCCGCGCATCGTCCTGTCGTCCTCTGGAGCGGAACCCGGTCCCGGGGCCACGACCCGGATCGCGCTGGGGTCGTGACTGGTCCTCAACCTTCCATTTCCTCGCGCATCACCTCGAGCTCGAGCCAGCGTTCCTCGGCGCTCGCGAGATCGGTCTCGGTCGTCGCCAGGGTACGGGAGATCGCCTCGAAGCGGGCGGGATCGCGGGCATAGAGGGTCGGGTCGTCGAGGGCGGCCCGGAGCTTGGCCCGGTTGCCTTCCAGTGCTGCGATCCGGGCCGGCAAGGTCTTGAGCTCGTGCTGCTCGTTGAAGCCGAGGCGCTTCCTGGCGGCCGGGCGGGCGGCAGCCGGCTTCGGCACCGCCTTGACGCCGTCCCTTGCACCATCCTTTGCGCTTGGCGAGACGACCCCGCGGGCCTGCACGCCGACGCCTCGCTGGGCGACCATGTCGCTGTAGCCGCCCGCATAGGCGACCCAGCGCCCCTCCCCTTCCGAGACCAGCACGGTGTCCACGACCCGGTCGAGGAAGTCGCGGTCGTGGCTGACCAGGATCAGGGTGCCGGCGTACTCGCCGAGCATCTCCTGGAGCAGGTCGAGGGTCTCGAGGTCGAGGTCGTTGGTCGGTTCGTCGAGCACCAGCAGGTTGCCGGCTTCGGCGAGCGCGCGGGCCAGCAGCAGCCGGTTGCGCTCGCCGCCCGAGAGCACGCTCACCGGCGTGCGCGCCTGCTCGGGCGAGAACAGGAAGTCCTTCATGTAGCCGATGACGTGCCGGCTCTGGTTGCCGACCTGGACGCTGTCGCTGCCCCCGCCGGTCAGCACGTCGGCGACGGTGCGCTCGGGATCGAGGGCGCTGCGGCGCTGGTCGAGGAGGTTGAGGGTGACGTTGGCCCCCACCTTCACGATGCCCTCGTCCGGCGGGAGGCGGCCGGTGAGGAGGTTGACCAGCGTCGTCTTGCCGGTACCGTTGGCGCCGACGATGCCGAGCCGGTCGCCCTTCGCGATGCGCAAGCTCAGGTCGCGGACGATCGGGCGGTCGCCGTAAGCTTTCGCGACGTCGCGCGCCTCGACCACCAGGGTGCCGGAGGCCTCGGTCTCGCTCACCGTCATCGTCGCGGCGCCGACCGGCCCGCGATGCTCGCGGGCCTGGCGGCGCAGGTCGTGCAGGCCGGCGAGCCGCTTGACGTTGCGCTTGCGCCGCGCGGTCACGCCGTAGCGCAGCCAGTCCTCTTCCGCCGCGATCTTGCGGTCGAGCTTGTGGCGCTCGCGCTCCTCCTCCTCGAACACCTGGTCGCGCCAGCCCTCGAAGGCGGCAAACCCCTGGTCGAGGCGCCGCGTCGTGCCGCGGTCGAGCCAGACGATCGAGCGCGACAGGGCTTCGAGGAAGCGCCGGTCGTGGCTGATGAGGACGAGCGCCGAGCGGCTGCCCTTCAGCTCGGCCTCCAGCCACTCGATCGCCGGCAGGTCGAGATGGTTGGTCGGCTCGTCGAGGAGCAGGATGTCGGGCTCGGGCGCGAGCGCCTGGGCGAGCGCCGCGCGGCGCGATTCGCCCCCCGACAGCCGGCTCGGATCCTCCTCGCCGGTGAGCCCCAAGCTCTCCAGCAGGTAGCGCGCCCGGTAGATCTCGTCGCCCGGCCCCATCCCGGCCTCGACGAAGGACAGGGTGGTGTCGTGGCCGGAAAAGTCCGGCTCCTGGGCGAGGTAGCGGACCGTCGTGCCGGGCTGGAGGAAGCGCACGCCCTTGTCGGGCTCGACCAGCCCGGCGGCGACCTTGAGCAGGGTCGACTTGCCCGAGCCGTTGCGGCCGACGAGGCAGGTGCGGTCGCCGGGAGCCAGCGAGAGGTCGGCGCCATTGAGCAGCGGCGTGCCGCCGAAGGTGAGCGCGATGCCCTGGAGGGTGAGGAGCGGAGGAGCGGCCATGGCCGGGGGATACGGCAGCCGTACGGGAAAGGCGAGCCCGGGCGGCGGCGTCTTGTGCGCCGTGCGGCCTTGACCTAGCAGGAGGGGACTGCACGGCTCCGATGTCGCGGGGATGCATGGCGGATCGCAAGGTCAGGACCCGCGAGCACGTCATCGCGGCCATGAGCCTGCACCATGTCGGCTACATCGTTGCGAAGGCCGGCTATGTTCTCGATGTTCCGGCGGCTGATTACGGCATCGATGGCCTGATCACGACCTTCGACGTCGATGGCAGCATCGAGAGCGGTTATATCTCGCTGCAACTCAAGGCGACGGACCACCTCACGGTCCGAAGGGATGGATGCATCGCTGTCCGGATCGATCTGCGCGACATCGATTTCTGGCTGGCAGATTTCTTTCCGGTGATCGTTGTGATTTTTGATGCTTGCGTGGAGATAGGATACTATCTGATCGTGCAAGATTACTTCAAGGCGCATCCGCTCACGGCGGCCCAACGACGGCGTGCCACGGTGACCGTCCACATCGACCCGGAGGCGATCGTGAGCGATAGTGTGGTCGGGTCGTGGCGGGACCTGAAGACCGGGCACAGGAAGGCGCGGGCATGACGGACGTCCGGACCCAGACGGTCATTGACGCTCTGACGGAACTCGGCTTCGAGCGGAGAATGGCCAATGACAGCCATGCGCTCTACGATCATCCGGCCGGCGCGAGCGTCTCGCTTCCCCACAGCCGGCCTCATGTGTCCGGTGCGCTCCTGAAGGCGATCGAGCGTCAGGTGGCGGGGTTCGGCATCGCTCCGGCTCATGTCTTCGGTGAGACGGTCCTCGCCCGGCACCGGGCTGCTCCGGTGACCGACGAGGCCGGCGACGGTTCGGCCGATGCGGCCGGTTCCGGGACCGCGCCGGCACGATCCGCATTCGATCGCGAGACCGGCGGGCACAGGGCCGCGAGCCCGCCGAAACCGCGCCGACGCCGCGCCGCCGCGCAATAGACCTTCGGAACTGCGCGGCACACCGACGACGCCCGAAGGCTTCCTCTCCCTCGATGGGTAGCGTCGGGTGCAGGCCGGCCCCGACGGATCGTGCCGTGCTCATCCCCGCCCGAGCCGGTGTAAGACCATAGTGGCTGCGGTTCGCGCCCATGCCCCTGGGCCGCCCCGAAGAGGATTCCCGATGAGCGTCGCCAAACCCGATCCCTTCACCACCCGCCCCGAGATCGACGGCACCTTCGGGGTCGTGGCCTCGACGCACTGGATCGCCACCGCGGTCGGGATGGGCGTGCTGGAGCGGGGCGGCAACGCCTTCGATGCCGGGGTGGCCACCGCCTTCGTGCTGCAGGTGGTCGAGCCGCATCTCAACGGACCGGGCGGCGACGTGCCGGTGATCCTGCACGACGTCCGGGTCGGGCACCCGCAGGTGGTGTGCGGCCAGGGCCCGGCGCCGCAGGCCGCCACCATCGCACACCTGCGCGACGATCTCGGCCTCGATCTCGTGCCGGGCACCGGGCTGCTCGCGCCCTGCGTGCCCGGCACCTTCGACGCTTACATGCTGATCCTGCGCGACCACGGCACCTGGCGGCTGGCCGACGTGCTGGAGGCGGCGATCGGGTATGCCCGCGACGGCTTCCCGCTGGTCGAGCGGGTCTCGGCCACCATCGCCACCGTCGAGGGGCTGTTTCGCGAGCACTGGCCGAGCTCGGCGGCGACCTACCTGAAGGAGGGCGGCGTGCCTGCCCCCGGCAGCCTGTTCACCAATCCGGTGCTCGCCGAGACCTATGCCCGCATCGTGCGCGAGGCGGCCGGCGGCTCGCGCGAGCAGGAGATCGAACGCGCCCGCCGGATCTGGTCGCAGGGCTTCGTCGCCGAGGCGATCGACGCGTTCTGCCGCGGTGAGCCGGTGATGGACGTGACGGGCAAGCCCCATCGCGGCCTCCTCACCGGGGCCGACATGGCGTCCTGGCAGGCGAGCGTCGAGGCGCCGATCGGGTACGAATACGGCCGCTACACCGTGCTGAAGGCTGGTCCCTGGACGCAAGGCCTCGCGACCCTGCAGCAGTTCGCCCTCCTCAAGGGCTTCGACCTCGACCGCCTCGATCCGGCGGGACCCGACTTCATCCATCTCCAGGTCGAGTGCGCCAAGCTGGCCTTTGCCGACCGCGACACGTTCTACGGCGACCCCGCCTTCGTCGACGTGCCGGTCGAGACCCTCCTGTCGGATGCCTACAATGCCGAGCGCCGCCGTCTCGTCGGCGCCACCGCCTCGCTGGAGCAGCGGCCGGGCACGATCCCCGGCTTCGGCAAGGCCCTCGATGCCAGGGTGAGCGAGGGCGCGCGCACGGCCGTCGGCTCGTCCGGCGCGGGGGAGCCCACGGTCGGCAGGATCGAGGCGAGCGTCCCGCCGGACGATGCCCGCGCAGGGGTGGTGCGGGGCGACACGGTGCATTTCGACATCATCGACCGGCACGGCAACATGATCGCCGCCACGCCGTCGGGCGGCTGGCTGCAATCCTCGCCGGTGATCCCGGCCCTCGGCTTCTGCCTCGGCACCCGCGCGCAGATGTTCGTGCTCGACGAGAGCCATCCGGCAGCGCTCGCCCCCGGCAAGCGACCGCGCTCGACGCTCTCGCCCACCATGGCTTTGCGTGACGGCAAACCCTACCTCGCCTGGGGCTCGCCGGGCGGCGACCAGCAGGACCAGTGGATCCCGCAATTCTTCCTGCGCCACGTCCATGCCGGCATGAACCTGCAGGCGGCGATCGACGCGCCGGCCTGGCACACCGAGCACTTCCCGTCCTCGTTCTGGCCGCGCACCGCCCGGCCGGGCGTGGTGGTGGTGGAAAACCGCATCAGCCCCGCCACCATCGCGGAGCTGCGCCGGCGCGGCCACCTCGTCGAGGTCGGGTCGGACTGGTCGGAGGGGCGGCTGACGGCAGCAAGCCGCGACGGGCGGCGCCTCAGGGCCGCCGCCAATCCCCGCGGCATGCAGGGCTACGCCGCGGGACGGTGACACAGGGTCCGCCGATCAGGTCTCCGGTTCGGCGGACCATGCGGCAAGGAGGATCGGGACAGCACTCGATCGCGGTGCGATCGGGTGTCGTCCCACCCCTCACATCGTCGGGTTGGCGGGGCCGGTCGGGGACGGGTCGGGGGTGATGGCCGGCGAGTTGCCGGGATCGTTCACCGGGATCTCGACCGGCCGGTCGCCGGGCGCCTCGCTCGGCAATTCCGGCCCGCCGGGATTCGGCGTATCGGGACCGGGTGTCGGGGGCACGGGATCGTAGGGCTGGTCCGGGATCGGGCCGGGATTCGACATCGAGCGCTCCTCATCTCTATCGAACCCAAACCGGGGCGCGCGGCCCCGGTTCCGCTTCCGTCCCCTACTGCTTGGTCAGCAGCTTGGTGCCGTTCTGGCTGACGATCTGCTGGATCTTGTGGGCGAAGATCGAGAGCAGGAGCGGCATCCGCACCTCGACCCGCACCGCGTCGTCCTCGACGTCGATGTCGCCGTCGACGCGCTGGTTCATGGCGGCGACGAGGAAGGAGAGCCGGTCGCCGGTCCAGGTCGCATCGGCCATGCTGAGACCCGCCTTCTGCAGCATCTCCTTGGCCTGGCCGATCCCGTTCTCCAGCCGGCGGCGGGCCTCGGCCCGGCCGAGCTGATGGGGAATCACGACAACCAGGGGCTTTGCCATCACATCACGCTCCGCTCGCACGATCGAGCCTGATGTGGGGACGCCTCGCCCGACGGCAACGCCAAAGGGGTGGATCAGTCCACCACCGCCACGGCGACGCGGGCGACGCCGTTCATGCCGATCGCCCTCCCTGCGCCGCGGGCGAGATCGATGATGCGGCCATGGGCGAACGGCCCGCGGTCGTTGATCCGCACCACCACCGAGCGGCCGTTGGACTGGTTGGTCACCCGCACCCGGGTGCCGAAGGGCAGGCTGCGATGCGCCGCGGTGAGGCCGTTGGGGTTGAAGCGCTCGCCGCTCGCGGTGCGATGGCCGGACGCGTACCAGGAGGCCTTGCCGCTCTGGGCCTGGGCCGTCGACACCCCCGCGAGGCTCGAAAATCCGGCGAGGGCGACACCCCCCGCGAGAGCCACGATGCGGGCCGCGTTCGACCGACGCGCAGGCTGGGCGCTGTTCATTCCACTGTCCTTGGTGGTTGCTGATGACCGCGTCAATCGAGACCAAACAGGACGAAAATATGACCGCCCGATTTGCGGCCAATCACGCCGCATTCTCGGCCGATATCTTGCCGTTCGTTAAGATTTAATTTTTCAAGTCATGGCCGGCCGCGAAACCTTATTGCCGACTTACGGGCTCGCGCGGCTTCACTCGGGTTTTCAGCATTCGAAAGAAGCGGGGCTGGGGCGGTGGGGGCGGCTGCGGCGGTGTCGGGGTGCCCCTTCAGGCCGCGCTGTCCGGGGACAGTTGTGCCGCGGGTTCTCTCCTCTCCCCGCGGGCGGGGAGAGGAGGGTTCCCGCGCCATTCCTTTCCCGGACAGCCCTGCCGGGGGCACAGACAGGGGAAAGCCCATGCTCCATCATAGGCGGACAGGTTCACCTGAAGGGCCGACGCCGGCCCGCAACGACGAGGCCGGGCCATCGTCGCATCAGTATCGCTTCATTAACGAATGAGCCCGCGCACGAAACGACTAGGCAAGAAGTGCAGCCCCATTTCGAGACGCAATTCGTATCTGCGGGAAACGTGACCTTTACCGTAGCGGCGGCAATGTCTGGTGGTCAGTCGCGTAACCGGTGTTTGCCATGGCTTCCCCGCGTACCGCGGTCGCCGGCGCCGCCGCCCGGAATCAAGTCTCGCGTACCGGGCGAGTGGTGTCGGCGCCGCGGATGGGTCTCGTTACCCCCGCACAGCGCCTTCCCCTGGACGAGGTCATCCTCGGGGATTGCCTCTCCGCCCTCGAGCGGCTCCCGCCGGCCAGCGTCGACATGGTCTTCGCGGATCCGCCCTACAACCTCCAGCTCGGCGCCGGCACCCTGCTGCGTCCGAACCAGAGCACCGTCGACGCCGTCGACGACGACTGGGACCAGTTCGCCAGCTTCGAGGCCTACGACACCTTCACCCGCGCCTGGCTCGCCGCCTGCCGCCGGGTGATGAAGCCGACCGCCACCCTCTGGGTGATCGGGTCGTACCACAACATCTTCCGCGTCGGCAGCGCGTTGCAGGATCTTGGTTTCTGGATCCTGAACGACATCGTGTGGCGCAAGGCCAACCCGATGCCGAACTTCCGCGGCAAGCGCTTCACCAACGCCCACGAGACCCTGATCTGGGCCTCGCGCAGCGACCAGAAGGGCTACACCTTCCATTACGAGGCGCTGAAGGGCGGCAACGACGACCTTCAGATGCGCTCGGACTGGTTCATCCCGCTCTGCACCGGCGACGAGCGCCTGAAGGGCGAGGACGGGCGGAAACTGCACCCGACCCAGAAGCCCGAGGCGCTGCTGGCCCGCACCATCCTGTCGGCGTCCAATCCCGGCGACGTGGTGCTCGATCCGTTCTTCGGCACCGGCACCACCGGGGCGGTGGCCAAGCGGCTCGGCCGGCACTTCATCGGCATCGAGCAGGAGCCGGCCTACGCGGCCGCGGCACGCGAGCGCATCGCCGGCATCGAGCCCCTGTCGCGCGCCGCCCTCCTCACCGCGCCGACGAAGCGCGCCGAGCCGCGGGTGCCGTTCCTGAGCCTGCTCGAGGCCGGCCACATCCGGGCCGGCGAGACGCTCACCGACGAGCGCCGCCGCCACAAGGCCCTGGTGCGCCCCGACGGCACGCTCGGGGTCGGCCCGGCCTCGGGCTCGATCCACAAGATCGGCGCCCTGGTCCAGGGCCTGCCGGCCTGCAACGGCTGGACCTTCTGGCACGCCGAGCGCGGCGGACGCCTCGTCTGCATCGACGATTTCCGCGGCACGATGCGGGCCGGGATGGGCTCGGCGGCCTGACCGCCGACGCCCGTCACCGGGCGGGACCTGTGGCCAGCCGGCCACGGGTCACTCGCTGTTTAACGAATGCGAAACACTTCGCTTGCCGGTTGACCCTGGGTCAGACACTGCCCGTACAGCGCGACCGTATCGGACGGCGTGAAGAGCGGGAAAGTGTCTGACGATGGGTCGATGGTCGTGGGTGCTCGTCGTGCTGGCGAGCCTGTGCGTGGCGGCGTGCAACACCGTGGCGCCCAATCGCCTGTCGCTGGCCGACACGGCGCAGCTGCGCTTCACCGGGATCGACGTCCAGACCAGCGGCGCCGCCATCAACTGGACCAGCGCCGAAGACGAGTACCTGCGCAGCCGCAACCTGTCGCTGACTGACCCGGCCCTGGTGCAGACGCCCGAGGCTCGAGGCTACATCCGCGATCTGGCGGCGCGGCGCCTCAAGGCCGCCCTGGAGCGGGCGCTGGCCTCCCGGCCCGAGGGCGCTCGCCCGGCCCGGCTCGTGGTCACCCTGGTGAGGGCCGACATGCCCTCGGCCGCCCAGCGCATCATCGCGGGCGGCCATCCGACGATCCGCGCCAACATCGCGGTCGTCGACGCCCGCACCGGCGCGGTCCTGACGAGCTATAGCGGCGATCAGGGCATGCAGGTGGCCGGCCAGGGCGTGCTCGGCGTGGTGGTGGACGGTGCTCTCACGGCCGGCGGCATGGACGACCAGTTCGACCGCGCCGCCAACGACGTCGCGCGGCGCTTCAAGGCCTGGCTCGCCGCCGGGGCCTGAGCCTCCTCAGTTCCTCCTCAACTCCCCTTGGGCCGCCCCCGTCCCTTGACCACCGGGGCGGCCGAGGCAGGCCGCCGCGACAGCACCTTGGGCAGCGGCGCGCGCCGCACCGGCGGCTCGGGCTCGGGCAGCGTCGCGAGGTCGGGCTCCGGCGGGGGCTTGGGCGCGGGCGGCGGGGCCGCCAGCTTCTGCTCCAGGGCGTGGGCCAGCACCTTCTTCATCGCGCCCGGCAGCGGCTCGGATTCGAGGCCGGCGCGGGGGGTGAAGCGCATCCCCTCGGGGGCCGGGGTACCGGCGGCGACCCGGGCGAGGAAGACCGTCAGTTCGAGCGGGAAATGCGTGAAGACGTGGCGCACGATGCCGGGCAGCCGCTTCCAGCGCGCATCGAGGGGCGCGTCGAGAAGCGCCTGAGCCGGGTCGTAATCGGCCCGCCACTCGCTCGTCGGCGGCTCGGCCATCGAGCCGAGCAGGCCTTCCGGCGGCCGGGTGCGCAGCAGCACCGCGTCGTCGCCGGCCCGCAACACCACGAAAGCGGCGCCGCGGCGCAAGGCGCCCGCCACCTTCTTCACCTTGCGCGGAAACGTCTCCTGCAAGCCCTCGGCCCGGGCGCGGCAGGGCTGCATCCAGGGGCAGAGCGCGCAGGCCGGCCGCTTCGGCGTGCAGAGCGTGGCGCCGAGATCCATCACCGCTTGCGCGAAGTCGCCGGGGCGCCGTTGCGGCACCAGGCCTTCCGCGAGGCGGCGGATCTCGGGGCGCGCGGCGGGGATCGGGGTCTCGATGGCGTAGAGCCGCGACACCACCCGCTCGACATTGCCGTCCACCGCCGCCGCCGGCCGGTCGAAGGCGATCGCCGCGATGGCGCCCGCCGTGTAGGCGCCGATGCCGGGAAGCGTGCGCAAACCCTCGACCGTGTCGGGAAAGCTCCCGGCCTGCGCCACCGCCTTCGCGCAGGCATGCAGGTTGCGGGCGCGGGAATAGTAGCCGAGGCCCGCCCAGGCGCCCATCACCGCCTCCTCGGGCGCCGCCGCCAGGGCCTCGACGGTGGGAAAGCGCTCCAGGAATCGGGCGAAATACGGTTTGACCGCAGCGACGGTGGTCTGCTGCAGCATGATCTCGGACAGCCAGACCCGGTACGGATCGGGCGCGACGCCGGGCAGCGCGCGCCAGGGCAGCGCACGGCGATGGCGGTCGTACCAGACCAGGAGGTCGGCGGCTTCCGGCCTTGAGTGCGACGCGGCGGGCGCTACCATGCGGCCCGCCTTAGCGGGTTTTCGGGCATTGCGGGAGCGGGATTTCGGCGCGGTACCGACGCGCCGGCGTTCTCGCCCACCGCGAAATGGGGTATGCTCGCTTGCCTACCGTCCTGCGTCTCGGGTCGCTGCGCGTGGTGATCTATCCGGCGGACCATCGCCCCGCCCATGTCCACATGATCGGGGACGGCAACGAAGCAGTGTTCATCCTCGGCTGTCCCGACGGACCCATCGTGTTGCGAGAGAACAGAGGGTTCGCCTTTGCAACCGTCAGGGCGATCGCGCGGGACCTCGCCGGACACCGGGCACACCTCTGCGAAAGTTGGAGGCACATCCATGGATGAAGAGGACTATGCGCTGGCGACGGCGCGAGGACAGGCGCGAGCCAATGAACCGCGCGCCGTGGGAGCCCGGTACCTGTCCGTCCCCGACACTCTCGTCGTCACCCTCTCGACCGGCATGGAACTGCACGTGCCTGTCGCCAGAATCGAGGGACTTGCACAGGCGGCAGCGGAGGACCTGCACGAGATCGAGGTGAGTCCGGCGGGAACGGGTCTCCACTTCCCGCGGCTCGACGCCGACGTCTACGTGCCGGGTCTTCTGGCGGGCATCACCGGATCCGCGCGCTGGATGGCGCGACTGCCGGCAGCGCAGGCGCCCGCCGCCTAGCTACCGGGGATTCGAGGGTTAAGCATTCCCTTACACGAAGGCTCTAAGAGTCGGGACTTCACGCCGGATACGGCGACCTTGCAGGACGGACGGACGGGCGATGGCGCGGCCCAAACCCTTGAGCGAGCTGATCGAGCGGTCCCTCGGCCCCGTCTTCGCGGCGCAGGGCTTCGCCTCGACCGACATCCTGGCCTCCTGGGCCGAGATCGTCGGCGAGCGCCTGGCCCGGGCCTGCCAGCCGGAAAAGCTCGAATGGCCGCGCCGGCGCGGGGCTCCGCGCGACCAGAGGCCGGAGCCCGGCACCCTGACGGTGCGGGTCGAGGGCGCCTTCGCCCTCGAGCTCCAGCATCTCGGGCCGCTGGTGATCGAGCGCATCAACCGCCATTACGGCTGGGCCTGCGTCGGCAAGATCCGCCTGCGCCAGGACCGGGTCGCCCAGGCCCGCCGCCGCGCGCCCGCGCCCCCGCCCCTCGACCCGGTGCGCCGCGGCGAGGTGGCGCTGGCCGTCTCCGCCGTGAGCGAGGCGGCGCTCCGCGACGCCCTCGACCGCCTCGGCCTCGCGGTTCTGGGCGCGCAGCGCTCGCGCTGAGCCGCATCGTCGTCGGGCCCGCAGGGCCCGAGGCAAGCCCGGCCGGGCGTCGGCGCCCGTGCGCCGGACGCCGTCGCGGCACGCGGCGGCACCTCCAAAATCCGCGGGCATGCAGCCCGCGGCAAGCCCAACCGGGCGCCGGCACGCATGTGCCGGACGCCGACGCGGCACGCGGCGGCACAAAGAGAGTTGATGCGCCGGCTGCTTGCCACGAGGCGGCCGGGATTCTACCGCAGTCCGATCGCGGACCCTCCCGCACCCGCTCACGAGGACGCCTGCCATGCTCACCCGTCGCGAGGCCCTGACACTCACCGGCTCGGCCCTCGGCGCGGCCCTGCTCGCGCCGGCCCTGCCGTTCCGCGCCCTCGCCCAGGGGCCGGTGGTGGACGGATTGATGCAGCCCGGCCCCCTCGGCGACGTCTGGCTCGGGCCCGACAACGCCCGCTGCACCATCATCGAGTACGCCTCGATGACCTGCTCGCACTGCGCCGCCTTCCACAAGACGACCTGGCCGGCGCTCAAGGAGCGCTGGATCGACACCGGCAAGGTCCGCTTCACCTTACGCGAATTCCCCCTCGACCCGCTCGCCACCGCGGCCTTCATGCTGGCCCGGGCCGACGACGCGGCGCGCTACTACCCGATCACCGACATGCTGTTCGACCAGCAGGCGAACTGGGCCTTCGTCCCGAAGCCCCTCGACGCCCTGGAGCAGATGATGCGCCAGGCCGGCTTCTCGAAGGAGAAGTTCGAGGCGACCCTCAAGGACCAGAAGCTCTACGACGCGGTCAACGCCGTGAAGGAGAAGGCGATGACCACCTTCAAGGTCAACGCCACCCCGACCTTCTTCATCAATGGCCAGAAGTACCAGGGCGAGATGACGATCGAGGGCATGGAGAAGGTGATCAAGCCGATCGTGGGGGCGTGAGGCAGTCGCGCTCCTGCGTGCACTGCTTGAAAATGCGGCGGCTTCGAAGGCAAGGCGCCTCCCCTCCCCCCTGTGGGGAGGGGTGAGGGGGATCGAAGATCCCGCGTGGGGGTGGTGCAGAAGGCACCGTTGAGCTTTATCCGGCACCACCCCCACCCCTAGCCCCTCCCCACACGGGGGAGGGGAAACCGAGCACCGACCCCGCGCACCGCGCCGCCCCATGAAATTCACGCGCCTGCGCATCGTCGGCTTCAAGACCTTCGTCGAGCCGAGCGAATTCCTGATCGAGCCCGGGCTGACCGGGGTGATCGGCCCGAACGGCTGCGGCAAGTCGAACCTCGTCGAGGCCCTGCGCTGGGTGATGGGGGAGAGCTCGCACAAGAGCATGCGGGCCTCGGGCATGGACGACGTGATCTTTTCCGGCTCGGGCGGACGCGCCGGGCGCAGCCATGCCGAGGTGACGCTCACCCTCGACAACGGCGCGCGCACCGCGCCCGCCGCCTTCAACGCCGCCGACCTGCTGGAGGTCTCGCGCCGCATCGACCGGGGCGCCGGCTCGACGTATCGGGTCAACGGCCGCGAGGTCCGGGCCCGCGACGTGCAGCTGATGTTCGCCGATGCGGCGACCGGCGCCCGCTCCCCCGCCATGGTGCGGCAGGGCCAGGTGGCGGAGCTGATCGCGGCCAAGCCCCAGGCGCGCCGCCGCATCCTGGAGGATGCCGCCGGCATCGGCGGCCTGCATGCCCGCCGGCACGAGGCCGAATTGCGCCTGCGGGCGGCCGAGGACAACCTGTCGCGCGTCGAGGACGTGCTGACGGCGATCACGGCGGGCGTCGATTCCCTGCGCCGCCAGGCGAGATCGGCCCAGCGCTACCGGGCCATCGCCGCCGAGATCCGCCGGCACGAGGCGCTGCTGCTGCTGATCGGGCACACCAACGCCCGCCGCGAGGTTCTGGCGGCACAGGCGGCGCTCGCCCAGGCCCTCGACCGGCTGGCGGTGACGCAAGCCGAGCAGGTCGCGTCCGCGACCGCCCAAGGCCTCGCCGCCGCCGCCCTGCCGCGCCTGCGCGAGGCGGAAGCCGCCGCCTCGGCCGAGCTGCAGCGCCTGACCCTGGCGGCGGCGCAACTGGAGGCGCAGGAGCGCCGCAGCGCCGAGCGCCTGCGCGACCTCGGCCGGCGGATCGCCGACCTGCGCCGCGACCTCGCCCGCGAGGCCGCCTCCCGGGACGATGCCCGCACCACCCTGGAGCGCCTCGACGGCGAGGCGGCGGCACTGACGGAGGCCGATGACGGAGCGGCGGCGCGGGCCGACGCCGATCTGCGGGCCGCCGATGCCGAGGCCCGGCTCGCCCTCGCCGAGGCGGCCTTGTCCGCCGCGCAAGGCGCCCAGGCCGAGCACGCGGCACGGCGCAGCGCCCTGATCCGCAGCGTCGCCGACGAGCGCACCCGGGCCGCGCGCCTCGCCGCCGAGCAGGCCCGCCTCGCCCGCGAGGCCTCCGCCGCCGGCGAGGCCGAGACCGGACGGCTCGCCGCCCTGCGCGAGACTACCCACGAGGCGAAGGAGGCCGCCGAGAGCGCCGAGGAGGCCGCGGCGGCGGCCCGCGACGCCGTGGCGGACGCGCGCGAAGCCGAGGCGCGGGGCCGGCCGGTCCTGGCGGCGGCGGAGCGCGAGGCGGCACGGCTCGACACCGAGGCCCGCACCCTCGCCCGCCTGGTGGCGCCGGCCACCGGGTCGCGCTTTCCCCCGATCCTCGACGTTCTCGCGGTGGAGCCGGGTTACGAGGCAGCCCTGGCGGCGGCCCTCGGCGACGACCTCGACGCCGCGACCGACCCGGACGCCCCGACCCGCTGGGCGCTCACCCGCGACCCCGGCACCGATCCGGCCCTGCCGGCCGGCGCCCGGCCGCTCGCCGACCTCGTCACCGGCCCGCCGGTCCTCGCCCGGCGCCTGCGGCAGGTCGGAGTGGTGGAGCGGGAGGACGCCGCCTCCTTGCGCGCGCGCCTGCATCCGGGCCAGCGCCTCGTCACGACACGCGGCGACCTCCATCGCTGGGACGGGTTCACCGCCGCGGCGGAGGCGCCACGACCGGCGGCGCGGCGGCTGTCGGAGCGCAACCGGCTCGACACGCTGCACGAGGCCGCGGCCCTCGCCCGGGAGCAGGCGGAGGTCGCGCGGGAGGCCCACGACGCCCTCCAGACCCGGGCCCAGGAAGCCGCCGCCGTGGAGCTGCGCGCCCTCGACGGCGCCCGCCTCGCCCGGCGCAATCTCGACAATGCCCGCGAGACCCTGACCCATGCCGAGCGCCGGGAGGCCGAGGCCGCCGCCCGCCGGACGGCGCTCGCCGAGGCGCAAGGCCGCATCGCCGCCGATGCCGAGGAGGCCGCGGCCCGGGCCGAGGCGGCGGAGGAGGCGCTCGCCGCCCTCGACGCGCCCGGGGACCTGAGCGCCCGCCTCGATGCCGCCCGCGAGCAGGCCGAGGCCGGGAGGCTCGCCGCCGCCGAGGCCCGGGCCGCGTGCCTGTCGCTCGCCCGCGCCGCCGAGGAGGCCGCCGCCCGCCGGGCCGCGCTCGCCGCCGACCGGGCGCGCTGGCAGGACCGGGCCGAGCGGGCGGACGCGATCCTCGACGAACTCGCGGATCGGCTGGCGGCGGCGGAAGAGGAGCAGGCGGAGCTCGCCGAGGCGCCCGAGACCTTCGCCGAGGAGCGCCGCCGCCTCGATGCCGCGACGGAGCGGGCGGGCGCCGCCCGGGCGCAGGCCGGCGAGCGCCTGGCGGCGGGAGAGACGGCGCTGGCCGAGGCCGAGGCGCGGGCGCGCGCCGCCCTCGACGCCTTCGCGGCCGCCCGGGAGACCCGGGGCGCGGCACTCGCCGCCCACGAGGCCTTGGAACGGCGCCTCGCCGAGGTCGTCCGCGCCATCGCCGACAGCTTGGAGACCACGCCGGAGGGCCTCCATGCCCTTGCCGCCGCGACGCCGGGCGATCCCCTGCCCGAGATGGGCGCGGTCGAGGCGAAGGCCGCGTCGCTCAAGGCCGACCGCGACCGGCTCGGCGCCGTGAACCTGCGCGCCGAGGAGGAACTGCGCGAGACGGAAGGCCGGCGCGACGAGCTGGGGCGTGAGCGCGACGAGCTGATCGAGGCGATCCGGCGCCTGCGCGGCGCGATCCAGAGCCTCAACCGCGAGGGACGCGAGCGGCTGCTCGCCGCCTTCACGGCGGTGAACGGGCATTTCGAGCGGCTGTTCACGACGCTGTTCGGCGGCGGCACCGCCGAGCTGACGCTGGTCGATTCCGACGATCCGCTGGAAGCCGGCCTCGACATCCTGGCTCGCCCACCGGGCAAGAAGCCCCAGACCATGACGCTGCTGTCGGGCGGCGAGCAGGCCCTGACGGCGACCGCGCTCATCTTCGCGGTGTTCCTCACCAACCCGTCGCCGGTCTGCGTCCTCGACGAGGTCGACGCCCCCCTCGACGACGCCAACGTGGAGCGCTACTGCGATCTTCTGACGGCGATGGCACGCGACACCGACACCCGCTTCATCGTCATCACCCACAACCCGATCACCATGGCGCGGATGGACCGTTTGTTCGGCGTGACCATGGCCGAGCGGGGGGTGTCGCAGCTCGTCTCGGTCGACCTCGCGACCGCCGAGCAACTGGTCGAAGCGGTTTGACGGCGGCCCCGCGCGAGGCGCGAAATCCGCCGAAAGTCCAATGACTTACCCTTGCTTCGGGGTGCCTTGACACCCAAGGTAGGCGAAACTATGGTGCGCCCGCTCGACGGGGGTAGCCGGACCGGAACACCTCATCCTTCACGCGCGAGGTTTCGCCATGAACGGCAACGACCCGCGGGGGAAGGACGGCACCGGTGAGGGCCCCTCCCCCGACGACGACCTCTCCGCGAGGCTCAAGCGTCTCGAGATGCAGATCGACCGGAAGCGCCCCGCGGCGGCTCCCGATCCTTCGTCGCGTCGAGACAGCGGCCAGCCTTCGTCCCTCGGCATCGCCATGCGGCTGTCCACGGAATTCGTGGCGGGCGTCCTGGCGGGCGGCCTTCTCGGCTGGGGCTGCGATCGACTGCTGGGCACCAAGCCCTGGGGTCTGATCGTCCTGCTCGTCCTGGGCTTCGGAGCCGGAATCTACAACGTGATGCGCGTTTCCGGATTTTTTCCGGCCGCGGACACGAAGAAAGGCCCGCCAGGGCCTTGATCATCCGGTGGATGCCGTGCATCCGCCTGCACGGATTGGCAGCGCGGCGGGAGAGACCCGCGGCAGCGATACACGAGGGGGCGGGACCGGCATGGCCGTCAAGATGGATCCGATCCACCAGTTCGAGCTGAAGCCGCTGGTTTCGTTCGGGCATATCGGCCACCAGCACATCGCCTTCACCCAGTCGGCGCTGTACATGTTCCTGGCCGTGGGGCTCATCGCGCTCCTGACGATCTGGGCGACGAAGAGCCGCGCGGTGGTGCCGGGCCGGGCGCAGTCCCTGGCCGAGGTATTCTACGAGTTCATCGGCCAGACCGTGCACCAGTCGGCCGGCCACGGCAGCGAGCGCTTCGTGCCGCTGGTCTTCTCCCTGTTCATGTTCGTGCTGCTGCTGAACCTGTTCGGGATGATCCCCTACGCCTTCGCGGTGACCAGCCACATCATCGTCACCTTCATGCTGGCGCTGGTGGTGATCCTCACCGTGGTGATCTACGGCTTCATGGCCCACGGCACCCACTTCCTCGGCCTGTTCGTGCCCCCCGGCGTGCCCGGCTGGCTCAAGCCGCTGATCGTGGTGATCGAGGTCGTGTCGTTCATCTCGCGGCCGATCAGCCTCTCGGTCCGTCTCTTCGCCAACATGCTGGCGGGCCACATCGCGCTGAAGATCTTCGCGGGCTTCGTCCCGGCCCTGCTCGCCGCCGGCGTCTGGGGCATCCTCTCGCCCCTGCCCCTCGCCCTCTCGGTCGCCGTGACGGCGCTGGAGATGCTGGTCGCGGTGCTGCAGGCCTACGTCTTCGCGACGCTGACCTCGATCTACCTCAGCGACGCCCTGCATCCGGGCCACTAAGGGACCGGGGCCTCGTGCGAGGCCCCTCCCCGCGCCCGCGATCGCACCCCCGAGCTTCCCACCCCGGTTCGCCGTGTCGCGGCCGGATACCACCCGCCAGACGACTAGACGACCTTAGGAGCATCAGATGGATCCCGTTGCTGCGAAGTACATCGGCGCCGGCCTCGCCTGCCTCGGCATGGCGGGCGCCGCCATGGGCCTCGGCAACCTGTTCGGCCAGTTCTTCGCCGGCGCCCTGCGCAACCCCTCCGCGGCCGACAGCCAGCGCGCCAACCTGCTCCTCGGCTTCGCGCTGACCGAGGCGCTGGGCATCTTCTCGCTGCTCGTCGCGCTGCTGCTGCTGTTCGCCGTCTAATCCCGGCGAGGATTACCGAGACGAGGTGGTCCACCCGCGCACCGGGCCTTCACACGAGGCTCCGGTGCGCGTGCGTTAAGAGCCCTCGACACCACTTCGTGCAGCCGCCGCCCTGCTCAAGGCGTGGCGGCGCGACGGCCGGCCCGGCCGAGCGCTCGGCGGGAGCGCTTCGTCTCCCCCACACCCGGACGACACCATGGCGCAGCCACACGCACCCGCTCCCCTCAAGGAGGGGATCATCCACGAGCCGGCCTCCGAGCATGGCGGCGGCTTCCCGCCGTTCGAGAGCAGCACCTTCGTCGCGCAGACGCTCTGGCTCGCGCTCGCCTTCGGCCTGCTCTACTACCTGATGTCGAAGATCGCGCTGCCGCAGATCGCCGGCATCCTGCACGACCGGCAGTCCCGCCTGTCCGGCGACCTCGACCAGGCCGCCCGCGCCAAGGCCGAGGCCGACAGCGCCCGCGACACCTACGAGCGCGCCCTGAAGGAGGCCCAGGACAAGGCCAAGGGCATCGCCCAGACCACCCGCGAGCAGCTCGCCTCCGAGGCCGAGACCCGCCGCAAGTCCCTCGAGGCCGACCTGGCGACCAAGCTCGCCGAGGCCGAAGGCCAGATCCGCACCCGCACCGCCACCGCGATGAGCAGCGTGCGCGAGGTGGCCGCCGACGCCGCGACCGCGATCGTCGAGCGCCTGACCGGCCAGGCGCCGGACCGGAGCGCCGTCGAGGCGGCCTACGACCGCACCGCCCAGACCGTGCACTGAGCCGCAGGAGATCACCGACATGCTGTTCGATGCGGAATTCTGGGTCGCGGTCGCCTTCGTGGTGTTCTGCGGCATCGCCTGGAAGATGGGTCTGTTCGACCAGATCATCGGCGGGCTCGACAAGCGAGGCGAGCGCGTGCGCAAGGAACTCGAGGAGGCCCGGCGCTTGCGCGAGGAGGCCGAGGCCGTCCTGGCGGATTACAAGCGCCGCCGCTCGGATGCCGAGCGCGAGGCCGCCGAGATCGTCGCCAATGCCCGCGCCGAGGCCGAGGCCGCCGCGGCCGAGGGCCATGCCCGCCTGAACGAGTTCGTCGCCCGCCGCACCAAGGCGGCGGAGACCAAGATCGCCCAGGCCGAGGCCCAGGCCGCCGCCGAGGTGCGGGCCGCCGCGGCGGAGGCCGCCGTGCGGGTCTCAGAGACCATCCTGCGCGAGAAGGTCAGCGGCGACGCCGCCCAGGACCTGGTTCGCCGCAGCCTCGGCGAGGTGCGGACACGCCTGCGGGCCTGATCCCTCGCAGGAGTCCGATCCCGACTTTCGAGAGCCGCCTTCGGGCGGCTTTCTTTATTGGGCCAAGACGAAAGCCCATCTGTTTCGTGACGCAAAGTCTGCGGTTTCGATCAGAGGAATTATTTCAAGATATAACACCGCTGTCGCGAGGCGGAGACCCTGAAGAGTCGCGGGGATTACAGGCTTAACCGGGAAAGGATCGCCGTCCGCCGTTTTCTGTGGCATAGATTCGGACGAATCGCCGCCGAGCCCGTGATGACCGTCTACTACTTCCACTTCCAGTCCGGTCGCCGCCTGATCATCGACCCCGAGGGCGTCGAGCTGCAGAGCACGGCCGACGCGCTGGAAGTGGCGGCCAAGCTGGCGACCGGCCTGCTCGACGACCGCGAGATGTCCTGCGACTGGACCCGCAGCGCCTTCCGGGTCGAGGACCAGCACCAGCGCCGCGTCTTCCGCCTGCCGATGACGGCCGTGCGGAATCGGGACAACCGGAGTCGGGCTTTCGTGAATTAGGGTAGCCGGTTCGATCGATAGCGCCGCATCACGGGCAGTCCCATCCTGAACCTCATCCTGAGATGCGGCTGGAAGGAGCCTCGAAGGAGGGCTCCAATACGCTCGGAGACGTCTGGAGCCCTCCTTCGAGATCAGTCGGTCTTCGATCGACCGATCCGGTTTCCGCATCGCGAAGCGATCAATCGGAAGCCGTATGACACCTCAGGATGAGGTCGTGGATGGGAGAATGGTCCTAGGATGGCGGCGAGCCCTCACCCCCTCCCCGCCCCGTTCTCCTTGAACCACGCATAGACCGCCCGGATGCCCTCCTCGAGCGGGATGCGCGGCGCCCACCCCATCGCCCGCAGCGTGTCCGCGCTCATCAGCTTGCGCGGCGTCCCGTCCGGCTTGCTCAGGTC
This sequence comes from Methylobacterium sp. SyP6R, assembly GCF_019216885.1. Taxonomy (NCBI): domain Bacteria; kingdom Pseudomonadati; phylum Pseudomonadota; class Alphaproteobacteria; order Hyphomicrobiales; family Methylobacteriaceae; genus Methylobacterium; species Methylobacterium synurae. The sequence goes on from NZ_JAAQRC020000001.1 coordinate 6,382,630, forward strand.
GTGGGCGATCCGGCCGCGAAAGCCGACGACCTCGGCGACGATCCCGGCGAGATCGGCGATCGCGATGTCGGTGCCCGACCCGACATTGACGTGGCGCTCCCCGGCATAAGTCTTGAGCAGGAAGACCAGCGCGTCGGCGCAATCGTCGACATGCAGGAATTCCCGCCGCGGCGTGCCGGTGCCCCAGATGACCAGTTCGTCGTCACCCCGCAACGCCGCCTCGTGCGCCTTGCGGATCAGCGCCGGCAGGACGTGGCTGCTCGTCAGATCGAAATTGTCCCCCGGCCCGTAGAGGTTGGTCGGCATCGCCGCGATGAAGTCGCAGCCGTGCTGGCGGCGATAGGCCTGGACGAGCTTGATCCCGGCGATCTTGGCGACCGCATACCACTCGTTGGTCGGTTCGAGCGGCCCGGTCATGAGGGCGTCCTCGACGATCGGCTGGGGCGCGAATTTCGGGTAGATGCAGCTCGACCCGAGCAGCAGCAGCCTGCCCACGCCGATGCGCCGGGCCGCCTCGACGACGTTCGCCTCGATCATGAGGTTGGCGTACAGGAAATCGGCCGGAGAGGTGTCGTTGGCCAGGATCCCGCCGACCTTGGCGGCGGCGAGCACGATCGCGTCGGGCCGCGCTTCCGCCAGCCACGCCTCCGTCTCGGCCTGGCGCGTCAGGTCGACGGTGCGGCGATCGATGGTGAGGACCTCGCAGCCCTCGCCGGCGAGCCGGCGGACCACCGCGCTCCCGACCATGCCCCGATGCCCGGCGACCCAGACGCGCTTGCCGGCGAGCGGGTAGACGATCTCAGTCGAAGCGACCTTATCCGACATGGCGGCGCTGCTCCTGCGCGACCGCCGCGAGGTCGTGGCGGACCATCTCAGCGCAGAGATCCTGCCACTTGGTCTCGTGGACCCAGCCGAGTTTCTCCCGCGCCTTGCTCGGATCGCCGATCAGCAGGTCGACCTCGGTGGGCCGGAAATAGCGCGGATCGACCTCGACCAGGACGCGGCCGGTGCGGGCGCAACGCGCCTTCTCGTCGACGCCCCGGCCCGACCAGTCGAGGGTCATGTCGGCCTCCGCGAAGGCGGCGGTCACGAAGTCGCGCACCAGCGTCGTCTCCCCGGTCGCCAGAACGTAGTCGTCGGGTTGGTCCTGCTGCATCATCAGCCACATGCCGCGGGCGTATTCGCGGGCATGACCCCAGTCGCGGCGGGCATCGAGGTTGCCAAGATAGAGCGTGTCCTGGAGCCCATGCCGGATGCTCGCGACCGCACGGGTGATCTTGCGGGTGACGAAGGTCTCGCCGCGCAAGGGGCTCTCGTGGTTGAACAGGATGCCGTTGGAGGCGTGCATGCCGTAGGCCTCGCGGTAGTTCACCACGATCCAGTAAGCGTAGAGCTTCGCGGCCGCGTAGGGGCTGCGGGGATAGAACGGCGTCGTCTCGCGCTGCGGCACCTCCTGGACGAGGCCGTAAAGCTCGGAAGTCGAGGCCTGGTAGAAGCGCGTCTTCTTCTCCAGGCCGAGGATGCGGATCGCCTCCAGGATCCGCAACGTGCCGATCCCGTCGGCATTGGCGGTGTATTCCGGTGTCTCGAAGCTGACCTGGACGTGGCTCTGCGCCGCGAGATTGTAGATCTCGTCCGGCTGGACCTGCTGGATGACCCGGATCAGGTTGGTCGAATCGGTCATGTCGCCGTAATGCAGCACGAAGCGCTGATCGGGGACGTGCGGGTCCTGGTACAGGTGCTCGATCCGCCCGGTGTTGAAGGAGGACGAGCGGCGCTTGATCCCGTGGACGACGTAGCCCTTCTGCAACAGGATTTCCGACAGGTAGGCGCCGTCTTGCCCCGTCACGCCGGTGATCAGGGCCACTTTCTTCGCTCGATCGACTGTCATGGGCCGCCCGCTGAACTGCTTACGTATTTCCATAATTATAATGGACGCACGACTTCAGAAGCAACACGGCACTTCCCGAGTGGATGCGCACGACATCTTGACGCATTGGACGGCGCCAAGAGATGCGGCCTTCAATCCCTGAATTGTCTCGCCTCGGTATTCTATACGTGGGCGGCACTCTGCCGCTCCGCGCCCGGCGACGGGGCGCGGAGACCAGGGCGGACCACCGGCGGCAGGTCAGAGCCGGTAGCGGATCTGATCGGTCCAGAAGCGCTCGAGGCGAGCGAGCGCCGTGTTGAGGCGGCCGAAATCGTCCTCCGAGATGCCGCCGATCGGCTGGATCGTCTTGGCGTGCTTGTCGTAGAGCCCGCGGACGATCTCGTGCACCTCGCGGCCCTTGTCGGTGAGGCTGATGCGGACCGAGCGGCGGTCGGTCTTGGAGCGGGCGTGGTGCAGGTAGCCGGCCTCGACCAGCTTCTTGACGTTGTACGAGACGTTCGAGCCGAGGTAGTAGCCGCGGGTGCGCAGCTCGCTCGCGGTCAGCTCCTTGTCGCCGATGTTGTAGAGCAGCAGGGCCTGGACGCTGTTGACGTCCTCGCGGCCGCGGCGGTCGAACTCGTCCTTGATCACGTCGAGGAGCCGGCGGTGCAGGCGCTCGACCAGGTGGAGGGCCTCGAGGTAGTGGGGGCGGACAGCGGTCTCGGTCTCGGGAGCGGAGATCGTCTGCGCCACCTTCGTCGCCTGGGTCTTCATCGGAACGCCTCACTCTGTACGGGGGTGCTCGGCGGTGTCTCCCGCTCCGCTTATGGGTTCAAATTAGGCGGGCCCCGTGAATGTGAGTTTAAACGACAGGATAAATTCTCGATTTACCTCTGTCGGTAAACCGAAGATGAACCCGATCGTTCACTTTCGAGAAAGGTTGAGGATCAGCGTAGTTCGCGCGAGGCGAGCCAAGAGACCGCGAAGTAGACCACGATGATCATGCTGTCGAAGGCGAGGCTCGGCAGCGACATCGGCAGGAGCTGCGGGGTGAGCAGCGCCAGCACCATCGCCGAGGTGGCGGCGAGCAGCCAGACCACCCCGCCCCAGGCGGTGGCGAGCCACAGGCCCACCGCCGCCAGCAGGTTGATGACGCCGAAATAGACGATCACCGCCTGCCGGCCGATCGGCGCGGTCTCGAACGGCGCGGCGTTGGGGCGGGCGCCCAGGATCTCGGCCCAGGCGCTCAGGCCCTTGACCATCCAGACCACCGCCACGACCCGCATCAGCCAGACCAGCACCACGTCCCAGCGCGTCTCGGGCCGCGGGGCCCGGCGCTCGATGCGGTCGGCGACCTCCTCGGACCCGACGCGCCGGGGACCGCCCCGGACCTTGCTGAGAGAGCGCATGGCCTAAGTGAAGCTCGGCTCGCCGGGCATCGGCGCGAAATGGGCCTCGATGTCGTCGGGCCGCACCGCCTCCAGGGTGGCGGGCTGCCAGTCCGGCTTGCCGTCGCGGTCGATCAGCACCGAGCGCACGCCCTCGTAGAAGTCGTGCCCGCGCAGGATCCGGCACAGGATGCGGTATTCGAGCCGCATCGCCTCCGGGAAGGACAGGCCGGCGCCCCGGCGCATCTGGGCGAGCGCCAGGACGAGGCTGGTGGGCGAGCGGGTGCGGATCGTCGCGGCGGTCTTCTTCGAAAATTCCGACCCGGCGGCGTCGAGCCGCGCCAGCACCTCGGACACGCTGTCGGCCGCGAAGCAGGATTCGATGAGCGCCCGCTCGGCATGGAGCGGGCCGGGGGCCGGAGCCTCGCTCGCCCCGATCGCCGTCTCGACCGGCCCGCCCTGGCTCAGCGCGTCGCGGATCTCGGGGAAGCGCGAAGCGGGAGCCGCGTGGGTGGCGAGCCCGAAGGCGAGGACGTCGCCCTGGCCGATCCGCTCGCCGGTGAGCGCCAGGTAGGTGCCGACGAAGCCCGGCAGCCGCGGCAGGGCGTGGGTGGCGCCGACATCGGGGAAGAAGCCGATGCCGGTCTCGGGCATCGCGAAGGTGGTGCGCTCGGCCGCGACCCGGTGCGAGCCGTGCAGCGAGACGCCGACGCCGCCGCCCATCACGATGCCGTCGATGAGCGCGACATAGGGTTTCGGGTAGCGCTGGATCAGCGCGTTGAGCTCGTATTCCTCGCGAAAGAAGGTCTCGGCCTCCGCGTAGCGCCCGGCGCTGCCCTCCTCGTGGATGCGGCGGATGTCGCCGCCGGCGCAGAAGGCGCGCTCGCCGGCACCCTGCACCACCACCCGGGTCACCGCCGGATCGGTTGCCCAGGCATCGAGGGCGCGGCGCATCGCGCGCACCATCTCGAGGGTGAGGGCGTTGAGGGCCTTGGGCCGGTTGAGGGTGATGAGACCGGCCGCACCCCGCCGCTCGCACAGAACCGTGTCGTCCGCCGTCACGTCCGCGTCGCTCATGATGCACCCTCCCGGTTAAGGGCGGTTAACCGGGTGCGGCCTGCCGCGTCAACGGCGAGAGGCGACTCACGCCAGCCGCGGTCCTGCCAAGCGCCCGCGGCACAGCCATGATGCGCCCGCGGCCCATCCCTGCACCTCCACCCGGGTTCTGGCGCCGCCCGGAACGTGCTACCTGCGGATTGGACGAATTCGACGAAGAATCAGGCCCGGCACAGGCGGGCCACGAGGAGGCCCGATCCCGGATGTCGCAGATCCAGCCGATGCCCCGGCCGCTCGCCCGGGAAGCCGCCCGGACCGAGCCGGCCTCCCTCGGGCTCACCCAGCGCCCGCGGCGCAACCGCAAGGCCGAGTGGTCGCGCCGCCTGGTGCGCGAGACCACGCTGACCGTCGACGACCTGATCTGGCCGATCTTCCTGATCGAGGGCGAGGGGCGGCGCGAGCCGGTCGCCTCGATGCCGGGCGTCGAGCGCCTGTCGATCGACGAGGCGGTGCGGGCGGCCGAGAAAGCGGCGTCCTTGCGCATCCCGGCGCTCTCGTTCTTCCCCTTCGTCGAGCCTTCTTTACGCGACGCGACCGGCTCCGAGGCCCTGAACCGCAACAACCTGGTCTGCCGCGCCGTGCGGGCGGTGAAGAAGGCGGTGCCGGAGATCGGGGTCATCACCGACGTCGCCCTCGATCCCTATACCAGCCACGGCCATGACGGCCTCCTGGAGGACGGGGTCATCGTCAACGACGAGACGGTGGCGCTCCTCGTCGAGCAGAGCCTGATCCAGGCCGAGGCCGGCACCGACGTGATCGCCCCCTCCGACATGATGGACGGCCGCGTGGGCGCGATCCGGGCCGGGCTCGACCGGGCCGGGCACCGCGACGTGCAGATCATGACCTACGCGGCGAAGTATGCCAGCGCCTTCTACGGCCCGTTCCGCGACGCGATCGGCACCAACGCCACGCTGGTCGGCGACAAGCGCACCTACCAGATGGATGCCGGCAACACCGACGAGGCCCTGCGCGAGGTCGCCCTCGACCTCGACGAGGGCGCCGACTCGGTGATGGTCAAGCCCGGCATGCCCTATCTCGACGTGATCCGCCGGGTGAAGGAGACCTTCTCGGTCCCCACCTTCGCCTACCAGGTCTCGGGCGAGTACGCGATGATCGCCGCCGCCGCCCAGAACGGCTGGCTCGACGGCGAGCGCGCCATGCTGGAGAGCCTCTCCGCCTTCAAGCGCGCGGGCGCCGACGGCATCTTCACCTATTTCGCCCCGCGGGTCGCCGAGCGGCTGCGCCAAGGTTGAACCCGGAATCGAGGGTGAGACCGGGCTTCAGGGGCAGGCTCGGGGCGCTCGCGGCGCTCGTGAGCCTCGCGGCCTGCGCCGGCAGCCCGGATCCCGAGCAGGCCCGGATCTGCCGGCGCGCCCTGCCGACGCTGGTGCCGGCGGGTGCCCGCGTCACGGTCCTGCGCGAGGCCTCCGGACCGCAGGAGCGCAGCATCCGCATCGATTTCTCGCAGGAGCGCGAGGGCCGCAGCCCGTTGCCGCGCTACGCGGTCTGCCAGTTCTCGGGCTTGAGCCGCACCGACCTCTCGGGCCTGACGAGCGACCGCGGCCCGGTCGGCGGCGCGGCGCTCTACCTGCTCAAGCACTATTACCTCGACACGCCGGATGCGGCCGTGGCCGAGCCGGGGGCGGGCTGACGCCGGGCGGTGCAGGCCGTAGAGTGAGACGGCCCGGAGATTCGCGCTTGAGCCAGCCCTACGCCATCACCCCGGACGACGTGGTCCGGGCCGCCCACACCATCCGCGGCCACGTGCTGCGCACGCCGCTGGTGCCGGCGCCGCGCCTGTCGGAGCTGACCGGGGCGCGGGTGCTGGTCAAGCACGAGAACATGCAGGCGACCGGCGCCTTCAAGGAGCGCGGCGCGGTCAACCGCCTCAGCGCACTCACGGACTCCGAGCGCCGCCGCGGCGTGGTGGCGATGTCGGCCGGCAACCACGCCCAGGCCGTCGCCTACCATGCCCGTCGGCTGGGCATCCCGGCCACCATCGTGATGCCGGCGACGACCCCGCTGGTGAAGGTCGAGAACACCCGCGCCCACGGCGCCACCGTGGTGCTGGAGGGCGAGACCCTGGTCGAGTCCGCCGCCGCGGTCGACCGGCTGGTCGAGGCGCACGGCTTCGTGCTGGTCCACCCCTACGACGATTCCCTGGTGATGGCCGGCCAGGGCACCATCGCGCTCGAGATGCTGGAGGACGCCCCCGACCTCGACTGCCTGGTGGTGCCAATCGGCGGCGGGGGCCTCATGAGCGGCATCGCGATCGGTGCGAGCCTGCGGCCGCGGGTGGCGCTCTACGGGGTCGAGGCCGCACTCTATCCCTCTTTCCTCAACGCCATCGACGGCGTGGACCGGCCGGTCGGCGGGCCGACGCTGGCCGAGGGCATCGCCGTCAAGACCGTCGGCCGCCTGACCCTGCCGATCGTCCGGGATCTGGTGCGCGAGATCGTCCTCGTCGACGAGCCGCAGATCGAGCGGGCGGTGCACGACTACGCCACGCTCCAGCGCAGCCTCGCCGAGGGCGCCGGCGCCGCCGGCCTCGCCGCGCTCCTCGCCCGGCCCGACCTCTTCTCGGGCCGCACCGTCGGCCTGGTCCTGTGCGGCGGCAACATCGATGCCCGCCTGCTGGCCTCCGTGATGGTGCGCGAACTGGAGCGCGCGGACCGGATCATCTCGTTCCGGATGACCGCGAGCGACCGGCCCGGCGTGCTCGGCCAAGTCGCAGGACGGCTCGGCGCGTTGGGCGCCAACATCCTGGAGGTCTCGCATGGCCGCCTGCACCTCGACGTACCGGCCAAAAGCGTCTCGATCGACGTGACGATCGAGACCCGGGGCCCAGGCCACACCGCCGAGATCCTGGACACGCTGAGCCGGGAGGGGCTGGAGCCGCGGCGGATCGGGCCGCACGGGAACACCGCGGCGGGAGGCTGATCGTCCCCGCGGCGCCCCGCCGTGCCCCACCCGGCGCGCGCGGGTAACGATCAGCGCGTCTGCTCCCGCGTCAGCAGCGTGCGGTCCGGCGCGGCCTCCCGCTTGTCCTGGTACAGCGGCACGATCGCCCGCAGCCACGCCCGGGTGTCGCGGCCGCCGTAATTGCGGTCGATCACGTCGCGGGTCACGTAGGCCTGGAGGTTCACCGGGCCGAAATTGTATCCGACGAGCCCGCCCACCGCGACCTGCCCCTGCGCGCGGTACCCCGCGACGCCCGTCGGCAGGTCGGTGGAGCCGAAGGCGACCGCACCGATCTGCCACTTGCCGAAGTTGCGCGTCGCCGTCAGGTCGAGGTTCATGTAGTCGGGATAGGTCGCCACCCCGGGGGGCGGCCGGTCGCCGAGGAAGTGGCCGTAGAACAGGTGGCCGGTCAGGTTCCAGTCGTTGCCGACGTAGCTGAGCGCGAAGCGGTGCGTCAGGGACGGCGCCTGGGTGACGATGCCGGTCCGGCCCGGGAAGTAGCCGCCGAGCAGGTAACTGAAGCCGACATCGCCGCCGAGATCCCAGGCGAGCTGCGCGGCGACCAGCGGCTGGCCGAGGCCGCTCTGCCAGTCCCTGTCCTGCAGTCCCACGGCCGAGTACGAGCCGGCGAGGAAGAGCTGCAGCCGGCCGCCGGCGATGTCCCAGGGCGTCGCCCAGGCCAGGGTCGTGGCGTTGACGTTGAGCGGCGTCACCCCGGGCGCCGTGGCGCGGACGCCGAAATTCGTCGTCGTGACCCAGTACAGGCCGTGCGGGATCTGTGCGCCGACCGGCAGCCCGAGCGACTGGCCGGGCTGCGCCGCGGAGCCGGCCCGGGCGGGCCCTGCCGCCGCGACGAGGCAGGCCGCGGCGAGAACCGCCCCGAGCGCCGCGGCGCTCCCGCGTCCGACCCGGTCCAGGCGCGTCGTCCCGATATGGTCTGCTGCCACGAAGCGTCCTCCCTCATTCATGACGGATCGGCGCGAGGCGGGACGCGGTTTTGTTCATTCTTCGCGTCGAGACCGGCCTTGCGTCGTGGCGCGATCGTCGGTCGATCGCGCTCTCACCTTCCCGGCAAGGGCCTCGCACGAGCCCCTGCCGTCGAAGCCGCGTCAGCGGCGACCCGGCTGCGCCGCCCAGACCCGCATCCCGGAATCCCGCCGGTCGAGGCGCGTCGCGGCCCGGTCGGCCACCATCGGCGCACCGAGAAGCTGCCCGGTTCCACGCATCTGCGAGTGGGCGGAGCGCGGGTCGTGGTAGGGATGATGGACGTAGGTGCTCATATGCGCCCCGCCCGCCGCCATGCGGCCGTCGCCGCCACCATCGGCCCGGGCGACACCCGCCGCGGCGATGAGGGGTAGGGCCATCGTGGCAGCGGCGAGCGTCGAGAGAGCGATCGTCTTCATGCAAGCCATCTCCGGTCTGCCAGCGTCCCTGTCGTCGAGGAAGACGCCGATTGCGATGGGATGACCTTGAATGGCGACGGGGATCATCGATGTGCGTGAGCACACACCAAGTCTATCGGGATGCTAATCCCATATCATCTACGGCAATGTGCGTAGAGGCACATGGCAGGCCGGAGGCCGCCGCGCCTGCGGGATGACGCAGGTGCGAGATCGCCCGAAACCGTCACCACCGGCGCGAGCCGCGTGCGAGCAAGCTACCCTTGAGACGAACGAGGGCCGCGCCCACCTAATGCACCGGGCGGACGAGCGGAGACGAGCGAATGGCGAATTCCTGGCAAGGCGGGCCCCAGGGCGGGTCCTTTGGCGGCCCCTATCAGCAGGGCTACGCACCCCCGCCGGGCTGGGCCGGCCCGCCGGTGCTGGTGGCGCACGGCTCGCTGTCGCGGCGCTTCGTCGCCTACCTGCTCGACATTGCGTTCATCTTCGGCTTCAGCTGCCTGTTGTGGCTGGCGATCTCGCTCCTCGGGGTCATCACCTTCGGCGTGGCTTGGGCGCTCTACGCGATCCTGCCGGCGAGCGGCGTCATCTACAGCGCGATCACGGTCGGCGGGCCGCGCCAGAGCACCATCGGGATGCGGATGATGGGCCTGCGGGCGGTGCGGGCGACGACCGGCGGGCCGATCGACTGGATCACCGCGGGCGTGCATGCGCTGCTGTTCTACGTCGCGTTGTCGACCTTCCTGCTCTGGCTCCTCGATATCGGCATCGGCGTGCTGCGGGCCGACCGGCGCATGGGCCACGACCTCATCCTCGACCTGGCGGTCGTTCGCGACGCGTGAGCGGCCAAGGCTGCAACCTTCGGCGCCGGTCGCGCTTACATCCAAGGAATTCGCACCGGCGCGGCCCGCCCCTGTTGAGGCGGGCCGCGCCGGTGCTATCCTGTCCTTCCTGGCGCCTGTGCCATCCCCCCTGGCCGGCCCCCTGCGAGACCGACGACGCGTGACCAGCCATCCGCGGGACGCACCGCAATTCTATCTCACGGCTCCCTCGCCGTGCCCCTACCTGCCCGGGCAGCAGGAGCGGAAGGTCTTCACGCACCTCGTCGGCCGGCGCGCCCGCGACCTCAACGAGATCCTGACGCAGGGGGGTTTTCGCCGCTCGCAGACCATCGCCTACAGGCCGGCCTGCGAGACCTGCCGGGCCTGCATCTCGGTGCGGGTGGTGGTGGGCGACTTCGCGCCCAGCGACAGCCAGCGCCGTGTGCTGAAGCGCAACCGCGACCTCGTCGGCCAGGCCCAGGCCAACCGCCCGGCCTCGGAGCAGTACGCGCTGTTTCGCCGCTACCTCGATGCCCGCCACGGCGACGGCGGCATGGTCGACATGACGGTGCTCGACTACGCCATGATGGTCGAGGACAGCCATGTCGAGACCCATCTGGTGGTCTACCGCAAGCGCGGGCCCGACACCGCGATCAACGGCCGCGGCACCGGCGCCCCGATCGCCGTCTGCCTCACCGACGTGCTCTCCGACGGGTTGTCGATGGTCTACTCGTTCTACGATCCGGCGGAGGCCGAGCGCTCGCTCGGCACCTTCATGATCCTCGACCACATCGAGCGCGCCCGCAGCCTCGGCCTGCCGTACCTGTATCTGGGCTACTGGGTCGAGGGCTCGCGCAAGATGCAGTACAAGGCGAAGTTCACCCCCCAGGAACGGCTGATGCCGAATGGCTGGGCCCGGATGGAGGAAGCCTGATCAGCGCTTCGGCGGCAGCGGAGGCAGGGCGGGCAAGCCCTGCTCGACCTTGTCGAGGCAGCACTTCTTGAACTTCCTGCCGCTGCCGCAGGGGCAGGGATCGTTGCGGCCGACGTCGCGGTAGGGGTTGCGCTCGGGGATCGGGAAACCGTCCTCGTCGAGGTCGGGCAGGTGGTCGTAGGCGCCCTCCCGGGTATGCTCCAGCGCCCCGATCGGGTCGTCGAGGTAGTCGATCAGCAGGTCCTCGAACCGGCCGCGGCTCTTCGGCCGCAGGCGGGCCTCCTTCAGGGTCTCCTGCACCGTCTCCCAATCGACGACGCTGCCGGCGTTGCGGCCGTCCTTGCGCGCCGCCTTGAGGCGGGGGACGAGGTCGTCGAAGCCCAGCAGCGAGACCGCATCCTCCCAACCCTGCCAGACCGCCTCGGCATCGGGGGGAGCCAGGCGCTCGTCGTCGAAGCGCACCAGGAACGCCTTCACCGTCTCGCGGTCGATGCGTCCATCGGCGGTGAGCAGCGCGAGGGCGTGGAAGAGCTGCATCCGCGCGATGCCGACGGGAGCCTCGCCGGCGATGGCCGCGAGCAGACGGTCGGCCTCGCCGTCGAAGCTGCCGGCGACGAGGGAAGCGAGGGTGTTCGGGTAATCCTCCCCGAGCGCCGCCGCGATCGCGTCGTCGTCGCGGCGCAGGAGGCGCATCAGCGGAGCCTGGATCCGGGTGTCGCGGGCCGAGGCCAGGACGTGGATGCCCCAGAACAGCAGGGTCCGCTCGGGCTCGGTCAGCGCCTCGGCATCACCGTCGGCGGCCCGGCCGAGGATCGCCAGGACCGGCTCGGCGATCGAGTCCGGCGTCGCCAATGCCCGTTCCAGGGCCCCCTCGGGCAGGTAGGTCGCCGCCGAGAGTTCCCGGATCAGATCGGTATCCGCCATGCCCGCCTCCTCGTTCCTTCGTTCCGGCGGCGCGCGCCGCGCCGCCGGCTTGCTCGGGATCAGCCCCGCAGGGTCGCGCCGGTCTTGCGCGTCACCTCGGCGATGATCTTCTGGCTCACCGCCTCGATCTCGGCGTCGGTGAGGGTGCGGTCGGTCGGCTGGAGACGCACCGCCACGGCGACGGACTTCTGGTCCTCGCCGATCCCAGGCCCCTCGTAGACGTCGAACACCTCGATTGCCGTCACGAGGTTGCGCTCGGCACTTTGAGCCGCCTTCAGGATGTCGCCCGCCGCGACCGTGCGCGAGACCACGAAGGCGAAGTCGCGGGTGAGCGGCTGGAAGTCGGGCAGCTGTGCGGCCGGCTTCATCTTGGTCGGGCGGTACTTCGGCAGCGGCAGGGCGTCGAGGGTGATCTCGCAGACCACCACCGGGCCCTTGATGTCGAGGGCCTTGAGCACCCGCGGATGCAGTTCGCCGAAGAACCCGACTTGGTTGCGCGGCCCGAATTGCAGCGTGCCGGAGCGGCCGGGATGCAGCCAGTCCGGCCCGCCGGCCACGACCTGGAGGCCGCCGGTCGGCACGCCGAGGGAGGTCAGCAGCGCCAGCGCATCGGCCTTGGCCTCGAAGGCGTCGACGGGCTTCATCGCGCCGTCCCAGTGCCGGCCGGCGCCGCCGTGGCGGGCGGAGCCGCGGCGGAGCGCGGTGGCCTTGGTGGTCTGGCCCTCCGGCTGGTCGGAGGCGAAGCACTGCCCGACCTCGAACAGGGCGACGTCGCCGTAGCCGCGGTCGGCGTTGCGCTGCGCGGCGCGGGCGAGACCCGGCACCAGGCTCGGGCGCATGTCCGAGAGATCGGCGGCGATGGGGTTGGCCAGCGCCAGTTCCGGCTTGCCGCCGCCGAACAGGGTGGCGTCGTCATGCGCGATGAACGACCAGGTCACCGCCTCGACGAGGCCGCGGGCGGCGAATTCGCGCTTGGCCTGCCGGGTGCGCTTCTGCATCACCGTCAGGACCGGGCGGATCACCGTCGCGTCGATCCGCGGGAGCGGTTTGGGCTCGATCCGGTCGAGGCCGGCGATGCGGACGATCTCCTCGACGAGGTCGGCCTTGCCCTCGACGTCGGGGCGCCAGGACGGCGACAGCACCTTCACCCGGTCGCCCGAGCCGGCGACGTGGAAGCCGAGCGATTCCAGCGTCACCTTCATCTCCGGCCGCGGCAGGTCGAGGCCCGACAGCCGGCGCACCTCGGTCCACGGGAAGTCGATGATGCGATCGGTGTCCGGCACCTCGCCCGACACCGTGGCCTGGCTCGGGGTGCCGCCGCAGAGGTCGAGCACGAGCTTCGTCGCGAGATCCAGGCCCGGCAGGGCGAAGGCCGGATCGACCCCGCGCTCGAACCGGTAGCGGGCATCGGTCACGATGCCGAGACGCCGCCCGGTGCGGGCGATGGTGAGCGGGTCCCACAGGGCCGATTCGATCAGCACGTCGGTCGTGCCCTCGTCGCAACCCGAATGCTCACCGCCCATGATGCCGGCGATCGATTCGACGCCGGCCTCGTCGGCGATGACGATCGCGCCGTCGTCGAGCCGATAGGTCCGCCCGTCGAGGGCGACGATCTCCTCGCCGTCGCGGGCGCGGCGGACCGTGAGGTCGCCCTTCACCTTGGCGGCGTCGAAGACGTGCAGCGGCCGGCCGCGGTCGAAGGTGACGTAGTTGGTGATGTCGACGAGCGCATTGATCGGCCGCAGGCCGATCGCGGTCAGGCGCCGGCGCATCCACTCGGGAGACGGCCCGTTCCTGACGCCGCGCACCAGCCGCAATCCGAAGAGCGGGCAGAGATGCGCGTCCTCCGGGGCGAAGTCGCGGGTGACGGAGACCGGGCAGGCCCCCTCCCCCTTGACCGGCGCCAGTTGCTCGCGCTTGAGCGTGCCGATGCCGGCCGCCGCCAGATCGCGGGCGATGCCGGAAATGCCCGTGCAGTCGGGCCGGTTCGGCGTCAGGTTGATCTCGATCACCGGATCGTCGAGGCCGGCAAAGGCCGCGTAGGGCTGGCCGACCGGCGCATCGGCGGGCAGATCGAGGATGCCGTCATGGTCGTCCGACAGGCCGAGCTCGGAGCCCGAGCACAGCATGCCCCGGCTCTCGACGCCGCGGATCACGCCCACCGACAGGGTGATGTTCTTGCCCGGCACGTAGGTGCCGGGAGGGGCGAACACGGTCTTCATGCCGGCCCGCGCGTTCGGCGCGCCGCAGACCACCTGCACGGGGGCGCCCTCGCCGGTATCCACGGTGCAGACCCTGAGCCGGTCGGCATTCGGGTGCTGCTCGGCCGTGACGACGGCCGCGATGCGGTAGGCCGCGAGATCCGCGGCCTTGTCCTCGACGCGCTCGACCTCCAGCCCGATGCGGGTCAGCGTCTCGACGATCACGTCGAGGGAGGCATCGGTGTCGAGGTGGTCCTTGAGCCAGGAGAGGGTGAATTTCATGGGGCTAAACCTCTCGGCTCAGGCGAGCCGGGCCTTGGTGATGAGAAGGACGGCCAGGCGGCGGCACTGGTCGTCGTCGAGGGATTCGAGGTCGGAGACGGCCTGCTTGGCGCGGGCCACGACGTTGCGGGTCACGTCGCGATGGATGTTCAGGCTGGGCGGGCTGTAATCCGCCTGATGCCGGCGATCCTGGAGGTAGGCGAAGGCTGCGCTGATCTCGACGACGATCGGTCCGATTTCAGCCGCCTCCCGAGTTGCCAGGCGCCTTCGGATCTGGCCGTGGTCGAGGAGCCGGTAGACCGGCTCGGTCAGCGCCGGGTCCCGCCGCCAGAGGCCGAGCGCGCGCGTGCTCGCGAAGCAGAGACCGTGAAATACGGCGTAATAGGCAGAGCTGACGGCACGACGCATCGCGGCCTTCTGCAAGTTGCGGCGCCCACGCTGCTCGGCAAGCAGGTCGGCGACGACGAGGAGATCGTAGACGAGGGGATTGCCGAGCCGCGCCATCACGCATTCACTTCCGAATCCCGATCATCCAGTCCCCGATCGTCGTCCTCATCCCCGAAGATCTCGTCGTCCGGATAATCGAAATCGAGATAGGGGAAGCGCTCTTCGCCCTTCTCGCGCAGGGCGAGCCAAAGCGCCGCATTCGCGGCGTTGGATTCCTTGCCCCCGGTCACGCCCGAGCCCGGCTTCATGTGCGCGACGACGAACAGCGACGGCTCGTCGGACTGGTTGTAGCCCGGGCGCACCTCGACCCGCTCGTAGCCGGACGCGGTGAGATACCGGGTCAGGATCTCGTCGGCGATCGTCGTGATCTCGTCCACGGTCATGGTGCGCCTCGCGCAAGTGCCTCTCAGGGTGTGTCTCTCAGCCGGTCAGGCCGCCGACCAGGCTCGGGATGTCGAGGGGCCGGAAGCCGTAATGCTCGAGCCAGCGGACATCCGCCTCGAAGAACGGGCGCAGGTCCGGCATGCCGTATTTGAGCATCGCGATCCGGTCGATGCCCATGCCCCAGGCGAAGCCCTGGACCGAGTCCGGGTCGAGGCCGCAATTGCGCAGCACGTTCGGGTGGACCATGCCGCAGCCGAGGATCTCGAGCCAGTCGTCGCCCTCGCCGAAGCGGATCTCGCCGCCCTTGCGCGAGCACTGGATGTCGACCTCGGCCGAGGGCTCGGTGAAGGGGAAGAAGGAGGGCCGGAAGCGCATCTTGACGCTGTCGACCTCGAAGAACGCCTTGCAGAACTCCTCCAGGATCCACTTCAGGTGAGCGATGTTCGCCTGTTTGTCGATCACCAGGCCCTCGACCTGGTGGAACATCGGGGTGTGGGTCTGGTCGGAATCGTGCCGGTAGGTGCGACCCGGGCAGATCACCCGGATCGGCGGCTGCACGGAGCGCATGGTGCGGACCTGGACCGGCGAGGTGTGGGTGCGCAGGAGCTTGCGCTTCCCGTCTCGGTCGGGCCGCAGGAAGAAGGTGTCGTGCATCTCCCGGGCCGGATGGCCCTCGGGGAAGTTGAGCGCCGTGAAGTTGAGGTCGTCGGTCTCGACGTCGGGCCCTTCCGCGATCGAGAAGCCCATATCGCCGAAGATCGCCGTGATCTCGTCCATCACCTGGGTGATCGGATGGATGCGACCGCGGGTCTCGGGGCCTTCCCGCACCGGCAGGGTCACGTCGATCCGCTCGGCGGAAAGGCGCGCCGTCAGCGCCGCCTCGGCCAGGGTGTCGCGCCGGGACTGGATCGCGCCCTGGACCTTGTCGCGCAGGCCGTTGATCAGCGGGCCCTGCTCCTTGCGGGCCTCGGGGCTCATGGCGCCCAAGCTCTTCAGCAGCTCGGAGACGGCGCCCTTCTTGCCGAGGGCGGCGACGCGCACGCCCTCGAGCGCCACCTCGTCGGCGGCGCCGGCGACCTGGGCGAGGAGATCGGTTTCGAGGCTGGTGAGATCGGTCATGGTCTGCTCAATCGGGGCTTGAGGCGATGCCCTGCAACGCGCCGCCCCGCTCCGTCAACCCGGACGGACGGGACGACCCGTGCAACGCAAAACGGCCCGCGCGGGCGGGCCGTGATGTCCGGTCGTCGAGGGAAACCGGAAGGTCCGCGGGAGCGGACCCGAGGGAGGCTTACGCCGCCGCCTTCACCAGCTCGGCCGGCAGGACGGACTTGGCCTTCTCGACCACGGCGAGGAAGGCCGCCGGCTCGTGGATGGCGAGCTCCGAGAGCGCCTTGCGGTCGACCTGCACGCCGGCCTTGGCCAGGCCGTTGATGAAGCGCGAATAGGTCAGGCCGTGCGGACGGACCGCGGCGTTGATGCGCTGGATCCACAGGGCGCGGAAGTTGCGCTTCTTGTTCTTACGATCGCGGTAGGCATATTGCATGCCCTTCTCGACCGCCTGCTTGGCGATCCGGATCGTATTCTTGCGCCGGCCGTAATAGCCCTTGGCGGCCTTGAAAACCTTCTTGTGCTTGGCGTGGCTGGTCACGCCGCGTTTGACGCGGGCCATGGTGATCTCCTGGGATTTCTACGAAACAGATTGACGGAGGAAGCGTCTTCTCGAACGAAGCCGGTTCTCAGCGGGCGTTCGGCAGGAAGTACTTCTTCACGTTGGCGGCATCGCCCTCGAACAGGGTGGTCGTGCCGCGCAGGTTGCGGATCTGCTTCGTGGTCCGCTTGATCATGCCGTGGCGCTTGCCGGCCTGGGCGTACATGACCTTGCCGGTCCCGGTGATCTTGAAGCGCTTCTTGGCGCCCGACTTGGTCTTCAGCTTGGGCATTTTGCTCTCCTGACGCGAACTCCACCTCCCGAGGCCCGCCACGGGGCGGATCCCGACGATCGTCACGACCGATGGTGGAGCGACACGAACCGCCACGGCAGCCCTCACGGCCGGGCGGTTCAGCGAGACGCGCGCTTTAGCAGGGACCGGGGCTTCACGCAATCGTCGCATCGTCGTGCGCCTCGCCCCTGTGTGAGGCGGGAACGATCGTGGGCCCACCCTGGCGTTGTGCGCCGCAACGGAACCATAAACGTGCGTACGCGGTTTCGTTCATGTCCCGCTCAGGCCCCATCCTGTTTAAGTCCCGCCAACGTGAACCGCCATCGTTCGGCGTCCCAGGAGATTTGCTCGTGCGCATTGCCCAGGTAGCCCCTCTCGCGGAGGCCGTTCCGCCGAAGTTCTACGGCGGCACCGAGCGTGTCGTCTCCTGGCTCACCGAAGAGCTGGTCCGGCAGGGCCACGACGTCACGCTGTTCGCGAGCGGCGACTCGGAGACGAGCGCCAAGCTGGTCGCCTGCTGCCCGGAGGGCTTGCGGCTCGCCGGCATCCGCGATCACGTCGCCAGCCACCTCGCCATGCTCTATCACCTGCGCCGGCGGGCGGACGAGTTCGACGTCATCCACTTCCACATCGACCTCCTGCAGTATCCGCTGTTCGAGGAATTCAACCACAAGTGCGTCACCACCCTGCACGGGCGGCTCGACGTGCCGGACTTCATGCCGGTCTACCGCACCTTCACGGGCATGCCGCTCGTGTCGATCTCCGACCACCAGCGCGGGCCGATGCCCGAGAACGCCAACTGGCTGCAGACCATCCATCACGGCCTGCCGGCGGAGAATTGCCGCTTCTCGGCGAAGCCGAAGGATGGCGGCTACCTCGCCTTCCTCGGCCGCATCTCGCCCGAGAAGCGCCCCGACCGCGCAATCGAGATCGCCAAGGCCTCGGGTGTGAAGCTGAAGATCGCCGCCAAGGTCGACAAGGCCGACCAGGAATACTGGGACGAGGTCATCGAGCCGATGACCCACCATCCGCTGGTCGAGTATATCGGCGAGATCAACGAGGATCAGAAGCACGAGTTCCTCGGCAACGCCCTGGCGCTCGCCTTCCCGATCGACTGGCCGGAGCCCTTCGGCCTGGTGATGATCGAGGCGATGTCGGCCGGCACGCCGGTGATCGCGTGGCGCAACGGCTCCGTGCCGGAGGTCATCAAGGACGGCGTCTCGGGCGTCGTGGTCGAGTCGATGGACGAGGCCATCGCGGCGGTCGAGACCTGCAAGGCGATGAGCCGCGAGGGCGTGCGCCGCTACTTCGAGACCCGCTTCACCGCGAGCGTCATGGCCCGCTCCTACGTCGCCGCCTACGAGTCGCTCATCGCCGGCGACCTCGACGCGATCAAGATCCCGGGCCTGACCCTCGGCGCGCCCGCCGCTCTCAACGGCGCGACCAACGGCATCGCGCACCCGGCGCTCCGGGCGATCTGATCCGCCTCGCAACGGACTGACGACGAGGCCCGGTTCCCGTAAGGGGGCCGGGCCTTCTCTTTTGCGCCGCGCCTGCCCAAAATCCGAGCCTGCCCGATCGTGGCTCCCCTCTGGCGCCCGCCGCACGATGGCCCACTTTGGCTCTAGCGTGGGCCGTACCCGCGAATCGCCGCGGGCTCCGCCGCCCCGCTGCCACCGGGCACCCGTCCGGAGCCCCGAGATCTCGCCCCGATCCCCGTGACACCTCGCCCCGCGACGCCCCGCGGCGCGAAGCCCCAAGGAGTGAAGCCGTGCCGATGGTCGCGACCGCCCCCGACGACGAGACGCTGCCGCAATACCACATCGAGGCCCAGACCTCGCTGGTCGAGCGTCAGCTGCGCTCGCTCAAGCATGGCGATGCCTTCGCGGTGCTCGACAGCTACGGCGATATCGGCGTCTTTCCCGGCCCGGAGGGCCTGTATTTCCAGGACACCCGCTTCCTGTCGCGCCTGGAGCTGACCGTCGAGGGCCAGCGGCCGATGCTGCTCGGCTCGGTGGTGCAGGACGACAACGGCGCCCTCTCGGTCGACCTGACGACGCCGGACATCCGGCTCGACGCCAACGACGAGACCAGCATCCCCCGCGAGATCATCGCGCTCGAGCGGACGAAATTCCTGTTTCGCGGCACCTGCTACGACCGGATCGGCCTGCGCAACTACGACACAAAGCCGCGCCACCTGCGGGTGGCCCTGACCTTCGATGCCGATTTCCGCGACCTGTTCGAGGTTCGCGGCAGCGACCGCGCCCATCGCGGCACCCGCAGCGTCGAGGTGACCGGGGCCAACGAGGTGACCTACCGCTACGACGGCCTCGACAAGCGCCTGCGCACCACCCGGCTGCGCTTCGGGCCGAAGCCGGCGCGGCTCGACGCGCACAAGGCCGAGTTCGAGGTCAAGCTCGCCCCGGGCGGGCGCGCCTCGATCTTCGTGCGGGCGATCTGCGACACGGTCGATCACAGCCGCGACGGCGAGGCGGTGGTCGGCAGCGCCCTGCCCTTCACCCACGCGGCCTATCCGAGCCCGCGCCGGGAGGACGGCCACCCGAAGGGCGAGGGCATGACCTTCGCGCTCGCCTATCGCGACGCACGCCGCGACCTGCGCAAGGCGACCGCCAACATCACCACGATCGAGAGCTCGAACGACCAGTTCAACGAGGCCGCCTGCCGCGCGACGGCCGACCTCTACATGCTGCTCAGCCGCACCCCGAACGGGGTCTACCCCTATGCGGGCATCCCCTGGTACAGCACGGTCTTCGGCCGCGACGGCATCATCACCGCCATGATGACGCTGTGGATCGACCCCGAGATCGCCAAGGGCGTGCTGCGCCACCTCGCGGCGACGCAGGCGACCACGATCGATCCCGCCGCCGACGCCCAGCCCGGCAAGGTCCTGCACGAGACCCGCAACGGCGAGATGGCGATCCTCGGCGAGGTGCCGTTCAAGCTCTATTACGGCACCATCGACGCCACCCCGCTCTTCGTGATGCTGGCCGGCCAGTATTACGAGCAGACCGGCGACCTCGCGACCATCAAGGCGATCTGGCCCAACCTCCTGGCGGCGCTGAACTGGATCGACGAGTACGGCGACCGGGACAAGGACGGCTTCGTCGAATACGCCCGCGAGACCGAGAAGGGCCTGGCCAACCAGGGCTGGAAGGACAGCCACGATTCGATCTTCCACGCCGACGGCCGGATGGCGCAGGGGCCGATCGCGCTCTGCGAGGTCCAGGGCTACGTCTACGCCGCCAAGAAGGGCGCCGCGAAACTCGCCGCGCTGATGGGCGACGCAACGCTCTCCGAGCGGCTGAAGGGCGAGGCCGAGCGGCTGCGCCAGGCCTTCGACGAGAAGTTCTGGCTGCCCGAGATCGGCACCTACGCCATCGCGCTCGACGGCGACAAGCGCGCTTGCGCCGTACGCTCCTCGAATGCCGGCCACGCGCTCTTCACCGGCATCGCCTATCCGGAGCGGGCCGAGAGCGTCGCGGCGGTGCTGATGTCGAAGGACGGGTTCAACGGCTGGGGCGTGCGCACCATCGCGGTCGGCGAGGCGCGCTATAATCCGATGTCGTACCATAACGGCTCGATCTGGCCGCACGACAACGCGCTGATCGCGCTCGGCCTCGCCCGCTACGGCCTGAAGGCGGAAGCGGCGCGGGTGTTCGAGGGGCAGCACGGCGCCTCGCTCTACCAGGAGGGGCGGCGGCTGCCGGAGCTGTTCTGCGGCTTCATCCAGCGCAAGCAGCGCGGACCGACCAACTATCCGGTGGCGTGCAGCCCGCAGGCCTGGGCGGCGGCGGCGCCCTTCGCGTTCCTGGCCGCCTGCCTCGGGCTCGAACTGCGCCACGACCGCAACCGGATCCGTTTTCGCGATCCGATCCTGCCGTCCTTCCTCGACGACGTGCTGATCCGCAACCTGAAGCTCGGCGACAGCCGCGTCGACCTGCTGATCCACCGCCACGGCAGCGACGTCACCGTCAACGTGGTGCGCCGGACCGGCGATGCGCAGGTACTTCTTCTGAAGTAAGGCGCTTCTGCTGAAGCAGAAAAGCGATGGGCCGGGACATGCCCGGCCCTTCGATGCTCCCCGCGCGGGTTTTCTGAGAGAAGCCCGCGCCCGGAGCGCTCCGTGATCCGTGCCACGCCTTCGAGAAGCGCGGAGGGTGCCGTGCCTTAGCGCGGCGCCAGGATCATGATCATCTGGCGGCCTTCGAGCTGCGGCTCGCTCTCCACCTTGGCGATCTCTTGCGTCTCGGACTTGACGCGCTCGAGCAGGCGCAGGCCCAGATCCTGGTGCGCCATCTCGCGACCGCGGAAGCGCAGGGTCACCTTGACCTTGTCGCCTTCCTCGAAGAACCGCTGCACGGCCTTCATCTTGACTTCGTAGTCGTGCTTGTCGATGCCGGGACGGAGCTTGATCTCCTTGACCTCGACGGTCTTCTGCCGCTTGCGCGCCTCGGCCTGCTTCTTCTGCTCGTTGAAGCGGAAGCGGCCGTAGTCGAGAAGCTTGCAGACCGGAGGCACGGAGTTCGGCGCGATCTCGACGAGGTCGAGGCCCGCCTCTTCGGCGACCTGCAACGCCTCGAAGAAGCCCATGACACCGCGGTTCTGGCCGGTATCGTCGATGAGCTGCACCTCGCGGACGCCGCGGATGTCCCGGTTCGCGCGCGGCCCGTCTTTCTGCGGGGCCGGCATGGCTCTCATAGGTCTGCGAATGGCTTCATTCTCCTCAGTCATGTCGTCCAGCGGCGGCCCGCCGACCGTGCCCCTTCCGGACCGATCCCGAACCACCGCGCGGGTAGACTCTCGTGTACGCTAGCACCTTGGCGAGATCGCCCGGTTTGTCAACTCACGGATGCGGGTCTTGGTTGCCGATTGCCTAAATTCCAGGCAACCAAATATCCGTGAAGTCTTAGACCCGCGCGAGGCCATCGCGCGCCCATTCAGGCCCCCTCCCCCGCGGGACCCGCGCCGAGCAGCTCGGCATAGACCGCCAGGGTGTCGGCCAGCATCAGCTCGAGGGAGAAATGCGTCTCGACGTGGCGGCGGGCGCGGCGCACCAGGGCGTCGCGGGCGCTGGCGCCGAGCTGCAGCGCCTCCGCGACGGCAGCGGCCAGCGCCTGGGCGTCGTTCGCCGGCACCCGCCAGCCGGTGCGCTCGTGCGCCGGCACCTCCGGCGGGGCCAGCACCGTCTCGGGCACGGCGCCGAGATCCGAGACCACGACCGGCGTGCCGAGCGCCTGGGCCTCGACCGCGGAGCGGCCGAAGGCCTCGGGCTCGGTCGAGGGCACCGCCACCACCGAGGCCGCCCGGTAGGCCGCCGGCATGTCGCTGCAATGCCCGACGCGCTTCACCGAGCCGGCGAGGCCGTGGGCGGCGATCATCGCGTCGAGTTCGCGCAAATAGGCGGTGCGCCCCTGCGGATCGCCCGCCAGCACCACGGTGAACTCGGCCACACCCTGCGCGCGCAAGGCGGCCGCCGCTTCGATCAGCACGCGGTGCCCCTTCCAGGGGGTGAGGCGGGCGGCGAGCAGCACCACCCGCTCGTGCGGGGCGACGCCCCAGGCCCGGCGCAGGGCCTCGACCCGCTGCGGCGCGACCTGGGCGGGGGCGAAGGCCGCTAGATCGGTGCCGCGGTGGATCACCCGCACCCGGTCGCCTGCGACCTGCGGAAAGAGGCGCCGGATCGCGTCGGCGGTGAAGTGCGAGTTGGCGATCACCACGTCGCCGCGGGCCATCACCGAATTGTAGAGGAGCTTCGTCGGCGAGCGGCCGGCATAGCTGCCGTGATAGGTGGTGACGAAGGGAACGCGCAGCCGCCGCGCCGCCCCGAGCGCCACCCAGGCCGGGGCCCGCGAGCGGGCATGGATCAGGTCGACCCGCTCCGCCCGGCAGATCCGCATCAGCCGCCCGACGTGGAGCGCCATGGCGAAGGGGTTCTTGGACCGCGCCGGGAACGGCACCCAGGCGCCGCCCTTGGCCTGCAACTCGCCGACGAGGCGCCCGCCCTCGGTGGCGACGAGCGCCCGGGCGCCCGCGGCGGCGAGCGCCGCCGCCACGTCGACGGCGGTGCGCTCGGCGCCGCCGGCGTCGAGCTCCGGGATGATCTGGAGCACGGTACGGCCCGCCAGCGGATGGCTCGCGGCCGGGAACGGCGTGGCCTGGCTCGACGGCATGGGACTCCGGGTCAGGGTTCTGATCGCAGCACTCGCGGCATGACGGTACCCGCTCTGCGCAGGATTCGACGAAGACCGGCGGCATGCCGGCCGGATCTCGTAGGACCGACGGCCGCCTCCAGTGTAGAAGCCCGCCGTTGCGGTCCGCTCACGGACGATGCGTCAAGGTCGCCCGGTCGTGTTGCGGATCGGTAAACCTTGGGCACCGGCCGCCCGCGACCAGGGCTGCACACGGAATAACGGGGATAACGTCATGCAAGCGCAAACGGAGACGCCGCCGCGCCAGCCCGCCACCATGCTGGCCGTGCGGGGCCGGCGCCTCGCCACCCTGGTGCGGCCCGGTTCGGGACCGCCGGTGGTCTGGCTCGGCGGCTTCCGGTCGGACATGCGCGCCACCAAGGCCGAGGCCCTGGACGACTGGGCAGCGCGGAACGGCCGGGCCTTCGTGCGCTTCGACTATACCGGCCACGGTGAATCGGAAGGCACCTTCGCCGATTGCACGATCTCGGACTGGCTCGCCGATGCGGAAACCGTCATCGCCGCCCTGGCACCGCGGCGCCCGATCCTGGTCGGGTCGTCGATGGGCGGCTGGATCGCACTGCTCGCCGCCGCGAAGGTCGGGCCCGCCGGCCTGGTGCTGATCGCCCCGGCGACGGACTTCACCGAGGTGCTGATGTGGCAGCAATTCCCGGAGGAGATCCGCCGGCAGGTGATCCGCGACGGGGTGTGGCAGCGCGGGTCGCAATACTCGCCCGAGCCGACGCCGGTGACCCGGGCGCTCATCGAGGACGGGCGCCGCCACCTGATGCTCGGCGGCCCGATCGATCCGGGCTGCCCGGTCCACATCCTGCAAGGGATGGCCGATCCGGACGTGCCGTGGCCGCACGCGATGAAGCTCGTCGAGCGGCTGCCGGAGGCGGGCGTGGTCCTCACCCTCGTCAAGGAGGGTGACCATCGCCTCTCCGGCCCCGCCGACCTCGACCGCCTCGTGGCGGCGGTCGAGGGGATCGCGGCGAGGGAAGGCTGAGCCTTGCCACGGGGTGCTCAGCGTCGAGCACCCCGATGGATGCTCAATGGACGCTGACCGCCTGGAGGTCGTGCGCCCAGGCATTGGCGAAAGCCGCATCCCGGCTGTCGGTGAGCAGGATCGGGGCGCCGCTCGCCGAGAGCACGGCGAACAGGTCGAGACCGGGGGTCAGGTCGGGGGCCTCGGGGAAGAGGCGCTTCACCTCCTCCGAGCGCATGGCGCGGATATAGGCCACGTGGCCCTCGCCGAGGGCCGCCAGCGCGCTGGGATCGAGCGTGACGTCGAGGTTCCGGGTGGTGTCGGACATGATGCGCCCTCCTCTGAAAGGCAGCAGGACGGTGATCGGCTTGAGGCCCCGAAGCGGCCCGCCGACCGGTGGGTTAAGGATAGATGGGGACGATCAGTCGCCGTCGCGCGCCCCGATGTCGATCCGTCGCACGATGCGCTCCGGCTCGGGCCGGGCGAGGTCGATCGACAGGAGACCGTTCGACAGGTCGGCCCCCAGCACCTCCATGCCGTCGGCGAGCAGGAAGGCGCGCTGGAACTGCCGGGCGGCGATGCCCCGGTGCAGGAAGGTCCGGCTCTTGTCGTCGGCCTGCCGGCCGCGGACGATGAGCTGGCTCTCCTCCAGGGTCACGTCGAGCTGGTCGCGGGTGAAGCCGGCCACCGCGAGCGTGATGCGCAGCCGCTCCGGCTCGCGCTCGGTGCGGGGCAGGCGCTCGATGTTGTAGGGCGGGTAGCCGTCGTTGGCGGCCTTGGCGACGCGGTCGAGCGCCTGCTCGATCTCGTCGAAGCCCAGCAAGAACGGGTGCCCGAACGGCGAAGGACGCGTCATGATGTCGGCGAAGCCCTGTTGCGGAGGCACTTCGTAGGCTGTCCGGGCCCGCATCCGCAGCGCCCGTCGGGGCCGACCGCAACTCCGCCGGCCCATCTCGGGATATGAGGGGCAAGAGGTCCCTCATCAAGGGTGAGGTCCCTCATCAAGGGTGGGGTCCCTCACAAGGGCGGGGTTCCGCATCGCGCGCCTCAGCGCTGCATCGCCCCGGTGAGCCGCTGGCTGATGCGCTCGCGCAACGCCCCGGGCAGTTCGAGGTCGACGAGGCGCCAGGTCCAGCCGCGCAGGCGCAGGCGAAGGCGGAACCGGTTCTCGATCGGCCGGTCCGGCGGGTAGCTCACCACCATGCCGCGAAAGCCCCGCGGCTCGGCAGAGCGGAACAGGGCGAAGAGTTGGCCGAGGGTCGAGGCATGAAGGCCAAGTCCGAGACCGTCCTTGCCCTTGGGTGCCTCGGGGAAGGTCGCCGTCGTGTCGCCGGGGGCCGTCTCGCGGGGGCCGCCGTCGCGGGCGAGGCCGGCGCGCACCGGCCAGCCGTCGTCGAGGAGGTCGATCAGGGTCTCGGGCGTGACGAGGGATTCGACCAGCGGCCCGGCCAGCGCGCCGCTCGCCTCGGTCAGGATGGTGCGCTCCCGGGACGACAGGTCGCGGCGGGCCGCGATGGCGTCGACCGCCGCGGCCAGCGCCTGCTTGGTCAGGGACAGCCGCAGGGTGCGGAAGTTCACCCGCTGCTCCAGGGCCGCCGCATCATGCGCCTGCACCGCCTGCGAGATGCGGTAGAGCGCCAGATAGGGCGAGGCCCCATAGCCGATCCACAGAAGCAGGATCGCCAGGCCCGCGAGCCACCAGCGCGTCATGCGTCGTTGCCGGTGGACGGACGCACGAGGCCGGTCACGCCGGTCGCGCGAGATGGGCGAAGGCGGCGATCACCTGCTCGTAGACCGGGCGCTTGAACGGGATCACCAGCGCGGCGAGGTTGGCCAGCGGCTCCCAGCGCCAGCCGTCGAACTCCGCCTTGTGGGCGCCGCCGCCCGGCCGGAGGATGTCGATCTCGCGCTCGTCGCCCTCGAAGGCGAAGGCGAACCACTTCTGGGTCTGGCCCCGGAAGCGCCCCTTCCAGGGCTTGCCCGCGGCGAAGGTCGGCAGGTCGTAGGAGTACCAGCCCGGCGCCTCGGCGAGGAAGCGCACCGAGGCGGGCGCGACGCTGGTCTCCTCGTAGAGTTCGCGCAGGGCGGCGTCCCGGGGTGCCTCGCCCTCGTCGATGCCGCCCTGCGGCATCTGCCAGGCATGGGCGCCGAGATCGCCGGAATCGTGGCGCCGGTGGCCGGCGAAGACCAGCCCGTCGCGGTTGAACAGGGCGATGCCGACGCAAGGCCGGTAGGGAAGGCTGGCCAGCGCGGCCTCGGAACGGTGGATCGATGCCATGGGGCGACCTTAGAGCAATTTCCCGTGAAGGGGACCTCACACTTCGGGAAAATGCTGCGGGAGCGAAACCGACGGGTCAGACCAACGGTCGTGGAAAACGACCTTTGGTGCCGTTCTCGAAGTGTCGTCAAGCCTGCGACCCGGCATCGAAAATTCGAGATGGATCAGGAGCCGGCGCGCAGGGCCCGGCTCGCCGGGACCAGCAGGATGCCGCGGGATTCGAGGTCGCGCGACCAGCGGGCAATCCGGTCGATGGAGAGCGGCAGGGCGGTGGCCGAGCCCAGCGCGAAGCCGGACTTGCGCGCCGCCTCCTCCAGGCGGGCAAGCTCGCGGTCTATGGCATCCGGGCGCGGCACCGCGTCGACGACGATCTCGGCCCGGGCCACCGGCACCTTGGCCTTGCGGCCGATCTCGCGGGCGAGCGAGCGCGGCGAGGTGCCGTCGTCGAGGAAGCCGAGGCCGCGCCCGCCGATCTCGCGCAGCACGGGCTCCAGGGCAGCGCTCTCGCTGGTCAGGCGCGCGCCCATGAAGTTCATCACCCCCACCGCCCCCGGCACCCGGGCGAGCACGAAGGCGAGGCGGTCGAGATTCTCGGCGGGCTTCGAGCCTGCCAGCAGGGTCTGCGGCCCGGGATCGTTGTCGGGGTAGTCGAACGGCTCCATCGGCGCCTGGACCAGCACCTCGTGCCCGGCCTCGCGGGCGCGGGCGGCGCTGCGGATCACGTCGGCGCCGTAGGGGGCGAAGGCCAGGGAGATCGCCGGGGCCAGGCGCTGCACGGCGTCCTGGGTCGCCGCCTGGCCGATGCCGAGGCCCGACACCACGAGCGCGATGCGGCCCGCCACCGCCCCGCCCCGCTCGAGTCCCGAGGCCTCGGGGCGGGCATAGACGTCGAGGGGCCGGGCGCCGTCCGGGCCGATCTTCGGCAGGGTGCCGTAGCGGCCGCGCTCGGACAGACGCGGATCGGGGGCGGGTGAAAGCTGGATCGGTCCGTTGCCCGGCACCCGGATCACCACCGAATCCGGCGCGGCGGTGCCGTCCGGGCGGGTCACCGAGACACCCGAAGCCCGCTCGACCTCGCCGGCGCTGCGGCTGGCCGGATCGGGACGGAGCGGGACTGCCGGTTCCGGCACCGGGGTGCTGGGCGCCCGCAACTCCACCGTCGCAACGGCGTAGGGCTCGCCCGCGAGGGGATCGTCGCCGAAACCCAGGAAGGCGGCGAGCGCCAGGACGCTCGCGCCCAAGCAGGCGGCAGCGACCACGCGGGGTCGCAGGGCGGCGCGCCAGTGCTGGAGGCGCGCGGTCGCTTCGTCCCTCAGCCCGAGGGGACGGGTCAGGATGGTGTCGGACGCGAGCGGCACGGTCGTGAGGTCCCGCGACCGTGTCGCTGCCAAAAAAGCGGAAGGCCCGCAGCGCCGGTCGTTACCGGCATTGCGGGCCTTCGCGGTAAACGCGGCGTTAAGAGCGCCGCAGGACGTCAGCCGATCAGTTCGGCTTCGGGTCCGTGGGCTTGTCGGTGCTCTTGGCGGTGTTGGCCGCGCCCTTCTGCACGCCGTGCAGGAAGTCGACCGCGGCGATGAGCTGCTTGTCCTTGGCCGGGTCCGGCGGGACGTAGGCCGACGAGCCGCCGCGCTCCTCGGTGTCCTTCTGCTTGAGGTGGCCCTTCAGGCCGGCCTCGCCCTTGGTCTCGTCCTTGCCCTTCAGGTCGTCGGGCACGTCCTGCAGCACCTCCTGGTCCGGCTCGATGCCCTTGGCCTGGATCGAGCGGCCCGACGGGGTGTAGTAGCGCGCGGTGGTCAGCCGCAGGGCGCCGTTGCCGCCGAGCGGGATGATCGACTGCACCGAGCCCTTGCCGAAGGAGCGGGTGCCGAGCACGGTCGCCCGCTTGTGGTCCTGGAGCGCGCCGGCGACGATCTCGGAGGCCGAGGCCGAGCCGCCATTGACCAGCACCACGATCGGCTTGCCCTTGGTCAGGTCGCCGGACTTGGCCGAGAAGCGCTGGGTCTCGTCCGGGTTGCGGCCGCGGGTCGAGACGATCTCGCCGCGGTCGAGGAAGGCGTCGGAGACCATCACCGCCTGGTCGAGCAGGCCGCCCGGGTTGTTGCGCAGGTCGATGATGAAGCCCTTGAGCTTGTCGCCCGGCATCTCGCTCGAGAGCTTGTCGACGGCGGCCTTCAGGCCGTCATAGGTCTGCTCGTTGAACTGGGTCAGGCGGATATAGCCGATATCGCCGCCCTCGGTGCGCGAGCGGACCGGCTTGATCCGGATCAGGTCGCGGTTGAGCGTGACCTCGAGCGGGTCCTTCGCCTCCTTGCGGGTGATCTTGAGCTTCACCGGCGAGTTGACGGGCCCCCGCATCTTGTCGACGGCCTGGTTGAGGGTCAGGCCCTGGACCTGGTCGCCGTCGATCTGGGTGATGATGTCGTTGGCCAGCAGGCCGGCGCGGGCGGCGGGCGTGTCGTCGATCGGGGTGACGACCTTGATCAGGCCGTCCTCCATCGTGACCTCGATGCCGAGGCCCCCGAACTCGCCCTTGGTCTGCACCTGCATGTCACGGAAGCTCTTGGCGTCCATGTAGCTCGAATGCGGATCGAGCGAGGTCAGCATGCCGTTGACGGCCGCCTCGATCAGCTTCCCCTCGTCGGGCTTCTCGACGTAGTCGGTGCGGATCTTCTCGAAGACGTCGCCGAACAGGCTGAGCTGGCGGTAGGTCTCGGCCGAGGCGGCAACGGCGCTCGTGCTCGAGAGCAGGTGGGTCTGGGTCGCCACCGTGGCCGTCCCGGCGCCCAACATGGCTCCGAACAGGACGAGGGAAACTTTGCGCATTATCCGCGAACCTTCTCGCTTGACCCTTTGGCCCACCAAGGATCCGGGTCGATGGAGCCACCGTCTTTTTTGAACTCGACGTACAGGACGGGATCGTTCCGCCCACCGGCTCCCGCCGAAGGTGCGGAGCCCGTGTCTCCCATGACGGCGACCGGCTCCCCCGCTAGCACGAACTGACCGACCTCGACGTTGATCTGGTCCATGCCCGCCAGGAGGAGATAGTAGCCGTCGCCCGCGTTGATGATCAAGAGACGTCCGTAGGAGCGGAACGCCCCCGCGTAAGCCACCCAGCCGTCGGCCGGAGAGGAAACGACGCCGCGCGGGCGGGTCATGAGCGATATGCCGCGGCTCGTGCCCCCGGCCCCGTCGGGGCTGCCGAAGGTCCGCACCACCTCGCCGCTCACCGGGCGCGGCACCAGGCCGCGCACCTGGGGGAAGGGAACCTTGGGGGCGAGCCGCGCCGGATCGCGCAGGGCCGCCGCCGCGAAGCGCTCGCGGGTCTCCCGGCTCTCGGCCTCCGCCGCCTCCTTCGCCGCGCCGGCGGCCCGGCGGGCATTGGCGAGGTCGCCGTCGAGGCGGTCGACCAGGTCCTTGAGGCTGCGGGCCTGGCCGGCAAGTCCCGTCGCCCGCTCCCGCTCGGCATTGAGCCCGCTCTCCGCCTCGCCGAGGCGGGCCTGTCGGGCACTGATGAGGGCGCTGAGGCGTTGGCGCTCGGCGGCCCAGCCCTTGATGTCGCCGCGCAGGGTCTCCTGGTCGGCGGCGATGAGGCCGCGCAGGCGCACCAGCTCGGCGAGGTCGCCGGCCAGGGTCTCGGCCTCGCCCTGCAATTCGGGCACCACCGCGCCGAGCAGCATCGAGGTGCGGATCGCCGCCAGCACGTCCTCCGGCCGCACCAGCACCGCCGGCGGCGGGCGCCGGCCCATGCGCTGGAGCGCGGCCAAGACTTCCGCAATGACGCCGCGGCGGGCCTCCAGCGAGCGGCGCAAGGCCGTCTCGCCGGCCGCCATGGACTGGAGCCGCCCTTCCAGCTCGGAGATGCGGCTCTCGGCCTCCTGCGCCTTGCGGGCGGCGTCGATCAGGGCCTGGTTGAGGCGGGCGCCGTCGCCCTTGATCTCGGCGACCTCGCGCTCGAGCTTGGCCTTGGTCTCGGCGCTCGCCTGGAGTGCGGTCTCGATCGCCCGCAGGCTCTCGGCCTTCCGCTCCTTCTCGGCCTGGGCCTTCGCCACGGGATCTTGCGCCACGGTATCGGATGCTGGACCCGGCGCCGTCTGGGCGCAGGCGAGGCTCGCGGCGGTCAGCAAGAGGGCGGTCGCGGGGAGGAGCGCTCGGGTCACGGGGCGCCGCGGTGATAGGGGTGGCCGGAGAGGATCGTCATGGCCCGGTAGAGCTGCTCGAGGGCCAGGACCCGGACGAGGCCGTGCGGCAGGGTGGCGGCGCCGAAGGCGAAGACCAGGTCCGCCCTGGCCCTGACACTAGGATCGAGGCCGTCGGCGCCGCCAATCACGATGGCGAGACCGGGCCGGCCGCCGTCGCGCCAGGCGCCGACCTGCTCGGCGAAACCGAGGCTCGTCACCGCCTTGCCGCCCTCGTCGAGGACCACCAGGGCGGCGCCGGGCGGAACCGCCGCCAGGATCGCGCCCGCCTCCTCGGCGCAGCGGTCCGGCGCGCGCCGGGCCCGGCTCTCCGGGATCTCGGTGAGCTGCACGGCAGAAAAGCCGAGGCCACGGCCGAGCGCGTCGGCTCGTCCCCGATATTCCTCGGCGAGGTCGCGTTCGGGACCGCGCTTGAGGCGGCCGACCGCGACGAGGGCGAGCCGCATGGCGGCGTGTCCGTTGCCAGGGTTTTCGAGCGACTAGCCAGCGAGGCGGTGGGCCGTCTGATCTTTCGGCCGGTCGGCGCCCCAGATCTTCTCGAGGTTGTAGAAGTGGCGCACCTCGGGCCGGAAGATGTGGACCAGGATGTCCCCACCATCGATCAGCACCCAGTCGCAGGCCGGCATGCCCTCGACCCGGGGATTGCCGAAGCCGCGGCTCTTGAACTCCTGGATCACCTTGTCGGCGATCGAGCCGACGTGGCGCTGCGAGCGGCCGGAGGTGATGATCATGGCGTCGGCGATGGAGGTCTTGCCGGCGAGATCGATCTCGACGGTCTCCTCGGCCTTCATGTCCTCGAGGCAGGCGAGGGCAACCGACCTCATATCCGCGGCCTCGGGCGCCGCATTCCCAGACCCTTGCCTGGAGTCCTGCGCCTGGGCGTCAGCGGGAAGCTCGTTGTCCTGAGCTTCGTGAGAGACTGCGTCGTTCAGTGCCGGCCCCTGTCGATGAAGGCACCCTGTGGCGCCACGAGACGAAATTGCCCGCGGCCTACGCGGTGCCGATGCCATTGTTCGAAGACAGTGGCGAACAGAAGGCGGTTTTTCAAGCGCGTCCAGCATTAATCCCGATTTGTCGCGCCCTGTCGCCTCGGTGCGGCGCCGGCACGCAGGGCCGTCGAGGACAGGCTCGATCGCGGTCCGTGCAGGAACACCCAGGCGGGCGGCGCGCGGTCGGCCAGGGTCGGGGCGGCGGCCTCGCCGATGCGGGAGGCGGCGAGCAGGCGGGCGGCCGGGGAGGCCATGGCCTTCAGCGTGTAGCCCGGCCGGTCGATCACCGCGAAGGGCATCCGGGCGGCGATCTCGCGAAATCCCTTCCAGCGGTGGAAGCTCGCCAGGCTGTCGGCCCCCATGATCCAGACGAAGCGGACCTCCGGGTGCCGCAGGGTCAGCCAGCGCAGGGTGTCGATGGTGTAGCGAATCCCTAGGCGGCCCTCGCCAAGCCCCGCCTCGAAGTCGGTGACGGCGATCTTCGGATCGGCCGCCACCGCCCGGGCGCCCGCGGCGCGGGCCGCCGCCTCGGGCAGGTGGCTGCGGTCCTTCAGCGGGTTGCCGGGGCTCACCAGCCACCACACCCGATCGAGGGCGAGGCGCCGCAGGGCCAGCCGGCTGACATGCCGGTGGCCGGCATGGGCCGGGTTGAACGAGCCGCCATAGAGGCCGACCCGGAGGCCCGGCGCGAGGGGCGGCAGGCGCACGATCACGGGAGCGTTCCCCGAGGCTCCCGTCGTCAGGCGGTCACGGGCGGATCTGCCCGGTGCCGCGGACCCGGTAGTTGAAGGTGGTGAGCTGCTCGACGCCGACCGGGCCGCGGGCATGCATCCGCCCGGTGGCGATGCCGATCTCGGCGCCGAAGCCGAACTCGCCGCCATCGGCGAACTGCGTCGAGGCGTTGTGGACGACGATCGCCGAATCGACCTCGGCCAGGAAGCGCTCGGCCGCCGCCCGATCCCGCGTCAGGATCGACTCGGTGTGGTGCGAGCCGTAAGTCTCGATGTGGTCGATGGCGGCGTCCAGCCCGTCGACCACCCGGACCGAGATGATCGCGTCGAGATACTCGGTCCGCCAATCCTCCTCGGTCGCTCGCGTCACCCGGGGATCGACCGCCTGCACCGCCGCGTCGCCGCGCACGGCGCAGCCGGCCTCCAGGAGGTCGGCCACCAGGGGCGTGAGATGGGTGCCAGCGCAGGCGCGGTCGACGAGCAGGGTCTCGGCGGCGCCGCAGACGCCGGTGCGGCGCAGCTTGCTGTTGCGCACGATCGCGCGCGCCATTTCGAGGTCGGCCGCTTCGTGCACGAAGACGTGGCAGATCCCCTCGAGATGGGCGAAGACCGGCACCCGCGCCTCGTCCTGCACCCGGGCGACCAGGCTCTTGCCGCCGCGGGGCACGATCACGTCGATCGCGCCGTCGAGGCCGGTGAGCATGGCGCCGACCGCCGCGCGGTCCGTCGTCGGTACGAGCTGGATCGCGTCGGCCGGCAGGCCGTGGCGGGTCAGCCCCTCGATCATCGCAGCTGCGATGGCGGTGGCGCTGCGGTGGCTCTCCGAGCCGGCGCGCAGGATCGCGGCGTTGCCGGCCTTCAGGCACAGGGCCCCGGCATCCGCCGTCACGTTGGGACGGCTCTCGAAGATCACCCCGACCACGCCGAGCGGCGTCGCCGCCCGCTCGATCGTCAGGCCGTTCGGCCGCTCGTAGGTGGCGAGCACCCGCCCGACCGGATCGGGCAGGCCGGCGATGCTCTCAAGCGCCTCCGCGATGCCCTCGATCCGGGCGGCGTCGAGCGCCAGGCGGTCGAGGGAGGCGGGCGTCAGGCCCTTGGCGCGCCCGTCGGCGAGGTCGGCGGCGTTGGCCGCCAGGATCGCCGCGCTCGCATCGCGCAAGCAAGCGGCGGCCTCGCGCAGGGCGGCATCCTTCACCGGGCCTGGGACCAGAGCCATCCGGCGGGAGGCGGCGCGGGCGCGCCGGCCGATCTCGCGCATCAGCGCGTCGACATCCTCGGAACGGGGCTTCAGGCTCAGCACGGACACGGTCGTCTCATCCCGGCCGCGGCGAGCGGCCCACGATGTCGAAGGGGACCCGTCATGCCACGGCGGACCGGCGGGCGACAAGGGCGTCGGTGGCGACGGGACGGTGGCCGCCCGAGGCGCGAGGCCACGCCCATCCGGGAGAGGGCCGGAACCGATCAGGCTCCTGCCCCACCCCAGTCGAGAACCAGGCGCGCTCTGTTAGATCAAAGAACAGATCGCTCCGGCGATATGACAGAGCGTGTCAAATCGGCAACTCTCACGGTTGTCTCGTGAAAACCTCAAGTGCGATCTTGATTGCCGACGCGGCGTCACGTCTATCTCGGACATCGCCCGAAGAGGCGAATCTGGGGGCATCATGTCAATCAAGCAGATCAGTGCGGCCGTCCTGATGGCGGTCGGTGTCGGCGCCTGCGGCAGCATCGTCCGGGGCACGACGGAGCCGGTGTCGTTCGTCTCCATTCCGTCGGGCGCGGCGATGACGACGGACAAGAAGTATGCGTGCCCGGTCACGCCGTGCACGCTCGACATCGAGCGCTCGGACGAATTCGTCGCGACCTTCACCAAGCCCGGCTACCAGCCGCACTCGATCCCGGTGCGGACGAAGATCGTCGGCAAGGGCGCGGCGGGCTTCGCCGGCAACGTGCTGGCCGGGGGCATCATCGGCATGGGCGTCGACGCCTATACCGGCGCCGCCATGGACCACGAGCCGAACCCGGTGATCGCGACGATGCGGCCCCAGGGCGGCTCCGTCCCCCACACCCGCCGCCGTCCGGGTCCGAACGAGCCGGGCATGTAGACCCGGCACGATCGCTCGACCCCGCCCCGACGCAGAGAAGGCGCGCCACCCGGCCGGGTGGCGCGCCTTCTTCGTACCGGAGGGGTAGGCCGAAGACCCGATCAGGTATCCATCTTCAGGGCGGCGATGAACGCTTCCTGCGGGATTTCGACCTTGCCGAACTGGCGCATGCGCTTCTTGCCCTCCTTCTGCTTGTCGAGGAGCTTGCGCTTGCGGGAGATGTCGCCGCCGTAGCACTTGGCGGTGACGTCCTTCGACAGGGCCCGGATGGTCTCGCGGGCGATGATCTTGCCGCCGATCGCCGCCTGGACCGGGATCTGGAACAGGTGGCGCGGGATCAAGTCCTTCAGCTTCTCGCACATGGCGCGGCCGCGGCTCTCGGCACGGGTGCGGTGGACCAGCATGGAGAGGGCATCGACCGGCTCGGCATTCACCAGGATCGACATCTTCACCAGATCACCCTCGCGGTAATCCGAGATGTGGTAGTCGAACGAGGCGTAGCCCTTCGAGATCGACTTCAGCCGGTCGTAGAAATCGAACACCACCTCATTGAGCGGCAGGTCGTACACCACCATGGCGCGCTTGCCGACGTAGTTGAGGTCGATCTGCGCGCCGCGCCGGTCCTGGCACAGCTTCAAGACGCCGCCGAGATACTCGTCCGGCGTCATGATGGTGGCGCGGATCCACGGCTCCTCGATCGTGTCGATCTTCATCACATCGGGCATGTCGGCCGGGTTGTGAAGCTCCTTCTTCTCCCCGTCGGACATGTTGAGGTGGTAGACCACGCTCGGCGCGGTCGAGATCAGGTCGAGGTTGAACTCGCGCTCCAGCCGCTCCTGGATGATCTCGAGGTGGAGGAGCCCGAGGAAGCCGCAGCGGAAGCCGAAGCCGAGGGCGGCCGAGGTCTCCATCTCGTAGGAGAACGAGGCGTCGTTGAGGCGCAGCTTGCCCATCGCGCCGCGCAAATTCTCGAAATCCGCGGCGTCGACCGGGAACAGGCCGCAGAACACCACCGGCTGCACCGGCTTGAAGCCCGGCATCGCCTCCTTGGTCTTGCGCTTGTCCTCGGTGATGGTGTCGCCGACGCGGGTATCGGCGACTTCCTTGATCGAGCCGGTGAAGAAGCCGACCTCGCCGGGACCGAGTTCCGACACGTCCTGCATCTTGGGCCGGAACACGCCGAGGCGCTCGACGCCGTGGGCCGCATCGGCCCCCATCATGCGGATCGTCATGCCCTTCTTGAGCACGCCGTCGACGATGCGCACCAGCACCACGACGCCGAGATAGACATCGTACCACGAATCGACCAGCAGCGCCTTGAGCGGCGCCGACCGGTCACCCTTCGGCGGCGGCAGCCGGGTGACGATCGCCTCCAGCACCGCCTCGATGTTGAGGCCGGTCTTGGCCGAGATCGGCACCGCGTCCTTGGCGTCGATGCCGATCACCTCCTCGATCTGCTCCTTGACCCGGTCGGGCTCGGCCGCCGGCAGGTCGATCTTGTTGAGGACCGGGACGATCTCGTGGTTGGCGTCGAGGGCCTGGTAGACGTTGGCCAGCGTCTGCGCCTCGACGCCCTGGGAGGCGTCGACGACCAGCAGCGAGCCCTCGCAGGCGGCGAGCGAGCGCGACACCTCGTAGGCGAAATCGACGTGGCCGGGAGTGTCCATCAGGTTGAGGACGTAGTCGCGCCCGTCCTGCGCCTTGTATTCCAGGCGCACGGTCTGCGCCTTGATGGTGATGCCGCGCTCCTTCTCGATGTCCATCGAGTCGAGCATCTGCTCGCTCATGTCGCGCGCCGCGACCGCCCCGGTGATCTGGATGAGCCGATCGGCGAGCGTCGACTTGCCGTGGTCGATATGGGCGACGATCGAGAAGTTGCGGATGTTGTCGATGGGGGACGCGGTCATCGTGAGGCTGTCTCCGGCGCGCAGGCGCGGCGATGCGCGGGGCGCACGGCGGTGGGGATAAGAGTCGACGGGAGATAGCAGCGGCACCCCGCCGCGCCAAGACGGCGGCCGGACGCACGCGACACGTTCCACGGCGCGCCTCATCGGCAGCGGTCGGCAGCAGCCCCGTTCCCGCCGGCTCGCTACAGCGAAGTGACTATCACTCCGGCTTCGGCATAATCTCAGTCGCGAGATGACGCAGGGATCGAACCGTGGAAAGAGACAACAGCGATGCGGGGCAGCGACCGAATCTGGTCGAGGTCGACAAGATGGCCATCGCTCCCGACGTTCTGGAACGCCGACATGAGGGTTTTCGCCAGCGCGTCACCATCCATCTGACCTACGCGATCGTTCTGCTTTCCATCTCGGCGATCGGCCTGGTGGTGGCATTTCCGGACAGGACAGCAGCGTTAAAAGATATCTTGTCTATCATCCTGCCCGGATTGTTCGGCGTCTACGGGACTGCGATGGGTTTCTATTTCAGCCAGAGGAAGTGATCCGCCGACCGAAATCAGCGGAACACGACCTCTTTTATGCGCCCATCGCTTTCCTGAATCAGGATCGACGCACCCCGCTCCTTCTGCTCAAGGAGAAACTTTTCGGTCCCAAGCGCGCGACGGACGGCCTCCGAGAGGGTGATATTGCCGTAACGGCTCGCGATCCATTCGAGGATCTGCCTGTTATCAGCCGACAATCTCAGCGTGAGCTTGTCCGCATTCTTGTCCTGCTCGGGCGCACAGGATTCGGTGAATTGTACGGCCATGGGGGCCTCCGCGATGTCGTTCAGACGTCGAAACGTCAACGCATTGACGCCTATTGGCGGTGCGATAAGCGTCAGCGTCAAGTGCCCGTGGCGACACGTCATCCATTGCCGGCCATGGCAGCGAACCTCACGCTCCCAACCGGTCCGCCACATCCTCCGCCAGCGACAGGCTCGAGGTCAGCCCCGGGCTCTCGATGCCGAAGAGATGCACGAGCCCCGGCAGCCCGTGCTCGGCCGGGCCGTCGATGAGGAAGTCGGCCGCCCCCTCCCCCGGACCGGACAGCTTCGGGCGGATGCCGGCATAGTCGGGCACCAGCGCGCCGTCGGGAAGCGCGGGCCAGTAGCGGCGGATCGCGGCGTAGAACAGGGCACCGCGGCCGGGATCGACCTCGTAGTCGGGGGCGTCGATCCACTCGACGTCGGGGCCGAAGCGCATCCGCCCGGCGAGATCGAGGGTGAGGTGGATCCCTAAGCCCCCCTCGACCGGCGCGGGGTAGATCAGCCGCGAGAAGGCCGGCCGGCCGGTGCAGCCGAAATAATTGCCCTTGGCGAGCACGAGCCGCGGCACCCGGGTCTCGGGATAGCCCTCGGTCGCCCGGGCAAGGCCTTGCGCGCCGAAGCTCGCGGCGTTCACCACGGCATCGACCGTGAGCTCATCGTCGCCGAAGCGGGCGACCCACCCGTCGGGCGAGCGGGTGAGGCGGTCGATCGGCGTGTTGAAGGCGAGCGCGCCGCCCGCCCCCTCGATGTCGCCCTGCAGCGCCAGCATCAGGGCGTGGCTGTCGACGATGCCGGTCTCGGTCGAGAGGAGCGCGGCATTGCAGGTCAGGTTCGGCTCCAGGCGCCTCGCTTCCGCGCCGTCGAGGAGCGACAGGCCCTCGACCCCGTTCTCGACCCCTTGCGCGTGGATCGCCGCGATCTTGGCGCCCTCCGGCTCGGTCGCCGCGACGATCAGCTTGCCGATCTTGGCGTGCGGGACCCCGTGGCTCGCGCAGAAGGCGTAGAGCCGGCGCCGTCCCTCGACGCAGTGGCGGGCCCGGCTCGAACCGGTCGGGTAGTACATCCCGGCATGGATCACCTCGGAATTGCGCGAGGACACGCCGGTCCCGATGCCGCCTTCCGCCTCCGCCACGATCACCTCGTGACCGCGCAGAGCCAGATCCCGACCGATCGCGAGGCCGACCACGCCGGCACCGACGACGAGCACCATCATCGGCCGCTCCTCCCTGAGTTTCTTCGTTAGGGCTTATACAACGAGAAAGGGCCCCTCTCCGGGGAGAAGGGCCCTCGCATGATCGAAACCTGAAAAAGATCAGGCCGCGATCGACATGGTCGGCTCGGCGGCGCGCACGTCGGCGTCGACATGGGCCTCGAAGCGCTTGAAGTTGTTCTGGAACATCTCGACCAGGCTCTTGGCGGTCGCGGCGAAGGCCGCCTTATCCTGCCAGGTCTTGACCGGGTACAGGATGTGCGGCTCGACACCCGGCACCGAGGTCGGGACCGCGAAGCCGAAATACGGGTCGCGGCGGAAATCCGCCTTGGCGAGCGAGCCGTCGAGCGCCGCGGTCAGCAGCCGGCGGGTGACACGGATCGGCATGCGTCGCCCGGTGCCGACGCCGCCGCCGGTCCAGCCGGTGTTGACGAGCCAGCAATCGACGTGGTGACGGGCGATCAGGTCGCGCAGCAGGTTGCCGTAGACCGAGGGGTGACGCGGCATGAACGGCGCGCCGAAGCAGGTCGAGAAGGTCGCCTCCGGGCCCTTCAGCCCCTTCTCGGTACCGGCCACCTTGGCGGTGTAGCCCGAGAGGAAGTGGTACATCGCCTCGGCGCCGGTCAGCTTGGCGATCGGGGGCAGCACCCCGAAGGCGTCGCAGGTCAGCATGACGATGTTCTTCGGGTGCCCGGCCTGGCCGGTGGCGCTCGAATTGCTGATGAAGGGCAGCGGGTAGGCGCAGCGGGTGTTCTCGGTGCGCGAGGCGTCGTCGAAGTCCGGCAGGCGGGTGACCGGGTCGATGACGACATTCTCCATCACGGTGCCGAAGCGCTCGGTGGTGGAATAGATCTCGGGCTCGGCCTCCTTCGACAGGCGGATGGTCTTGGCGTAGCAGCCGCCCTCGAAGTTAAAGATGCCCTTCGGGCTCCAGCCGTGCTCGTCGTCGCCGAGCAGCACGCGGTTGGGATCGGAAGACAGGGTGGTCTTGCCGGTGCCCGACAGGCCGAAGAACAGGGCCGAGTCACCCTCGTGGCCGACATTGGCCGAGCAGTGCATCGGCATCACGTGAGCCTTGGGCAGCACGTAGTTCAGGTAGGTGAAGACCGATTTCTTCATCTCGCCGGCATAGGACGTGCCGCCGATCAGCACGATCTTGCGCGAGAAATCGACCGCGATGACGGTCTCGCTGCGGCAGCCGTGCCGGGCCGGATCGGCGCGGAAGCTCGGCAGGTCGATGATGGTCAGCTCCGGCTCGAAAGTCGCAAGGGTCTCGCGCTCCGGCCGGATCAGCAGGTTGCGGATGAACAGCGAGTGCCAGGCATATTCGGTGAAGACCCGGGTGCGGACCCGATGACCGGCCTCGGCGCCGCCGACGAGATCCTGGGCGAACAGTTCCTTGCCCTCGGCATGGGCCAGGAAGTCCTCCAGCAGGGTCTCGAACTGGGGCCGGGTGATGCCGCCGTTGTTCTCCCACCACACCTCGTTCTCGGTGTCGGCGTCGCGGACGACGAACTTGTCCTTGGGCGAGCGGCCGGTATGGATGCCGGTCTCGGCCACCAGGGCGCCGCCGGCGGCCAGCTGCGCCTCGCCGCGCTGCAGCGCGTGCTCGTAGAGGCTCGGGGCCTCCAGGTTCCAGTTGACGCGCTTGAGGTTGCGCAGGCCGATCTTGGCGGCGCCGAACGCCTCGTTGAATACGCCGATGTCGTTCACGCCCGTTCCTCCTGGCGCCGACCTCTGGAACCACGGCCGGCAGCCGGTCCGGATCGGGCCGATTGACTTAACCCTTGCGCCGGATCCGGCGACCGATGCTGTCGTAGCAGGTCGCGCGCCTCCGCGCCGAGGCCGATCAAGTCGCCTCGGTGGGGTGCTTTAGTAGGTGGCGAACCTTCGCGGTTCAATCGAATTCGCGCGAATCGGCGGTGACAAGCCGGACTTTGTGTCAGGGGACGGGGGTGGCCCGCGCCTGCGCGGCCATCGCCACCAGGGTGGGGCGCAAGGCGGCGGGGCCGGCCAGCCGCTCCGGAAACGGGACCCGGGCGGTGCGCTCGCCGGCC
The DNA here is from genome assembly GCF_019216885.1 of Methylobacterium sp. SyP6R. Lineage (NCBI taxonomy): Bacteria > Pseudomonadati > Pseudomonadota > Alphaproteobacteria > Hyphomicrobiales > Methylobacteriaceae > Methylobacterium > Methylobacterium synurae. Next base: position 6,422,767 of record NZ_JAAQRC020000001.1, read on the forward strand.
ATCAGGTCGAGCCCTTCCGGGTCGAACCCGGTCAGGCGCCACGGCCCGGGCTCCTCGCCGGCGAGCTGCGTGGCATAGAGCGCGACGGCGTCGAGGTGGTCCTCGTTCATGTGGGCGACGGCGCCGGGCTCGGATTCGGCGAGCGCCTCGAGGCCGGTGAGATCGGTGAGGAGTTCGCCTGCCGTGAGCGTCGCGGCCTTCGCGAAGCCGCCGTTGAGGTGCCCGGCCCGGACCTCCAGCCGGAAGAACGCGAAGTCGGGGAAGTCGGCGTAGAGCGCGGCCTTCGGGTGGCGGGCGAGGAAGCGCGCCCGCGCCCGGGGCTCGGCGCTGCGCTCCGCGCGCCCCGTCACGGTCAGGCGCGGATGGGCCAGCGGATCGCCCTTGCCGCCCTGGGAGAGCAGCAGCGAGCAGCGCGGATCGGCCTCCAGGTTGAGGGTATGGGCCGAGAGGCGCGACAGCAGCAGGAGCGGCGTCCCGTCGACATCCGTCGCCACGGTGACGAGGGACGCGAAGGGCGCCCCGCCTTCATGCTCCCCTTGCCGCTCCAGGGTGGCGAGCGCCCCCGAGCGGATTTTGCGCAGGAGCGACTTGGCGAGGCCGATCGCGTCGAACGGCGCCTCGGCGGCCGGCAGCGGCGCGGCCTGCTTCCTGTCTGCCTCGGCCATGCGGTCTCCCCCCTCGCCTCGCGCGTCTCGCGATCTACCTTGGCGATGGCAGGCAGGCCCGTCCAGGCCGCGCGACGCCGCGGCGCGCGGACCCGAAATCCGGGCCCATCTGTGGCGGCCTCGCCACGGGTGCTCGCTTTTTCGGCGGGATGGCCTTAAGGGAGACAGAATCGTGGCGTCGCGGCCACTGTCCAGCCTTTATTGGCAGGAGGGGCCGCGACACACGAGATTGACCCCGGAACCGGGTCCAGTCGGGTTGCGTTCAGCAGGGCCGGTATGTCCTGCGGGCGACGCCCGCGCCCCAGGGAATGCCCATGCCGACCATCGCCCTCGTCGATGACGACCGCAACATCCTGACCTCCGTGTCGATCGCCCTGGAGACCGAGGGGTACCGGATCCAGACCTATACCGACGGCGCCTCCGCCCTCGACGGCCTGAAGCATTCGCCGCCCGACCTCGCGATCTTCGACATCAAGATGCCGCGCATGGACGGGATGGAGCTGTTGCGCCGCCTGCGCCAGAAATCCGACCTGCCGGTGATCTTCCTGACCTCGAAGGACGAGGAGATCGACGAGTTGTTCGGCCTCAAGATGGGCGCCGACGACTTCATCCGGAAGCCGTTCTCGCAGCGTCTCCTGGTCGAGCGGGTGAAGGCGGTGCTCCGCCGCTTCGCCGCCAAGGAGGCGGGGCCCGGCGCCTCGGCCAAGGAGGCGGAGGCCGCGGCGGCGCGCTCCCTGGAGCGCGGCCAGCTGATGATGGACCCGGAGCGCCACACCTGCACCTGGAAGGGCGAGCCGGTGACGCTGACCGTGACCGAGTTCCTGATCCTCCAGGCGCTGGCCCAGCGCCCCGGCGTCGTGAAGAGCCGCAACGCGCTCATGGATGCGGCCTACGACGATCAGGTCTATGTCGACGACCGCACCATCGACAGCCACATCAAGCGCCTGCGCAAGAAGTTCAAGGTCACCGACAACAGCTTCGACATGATCGAGACGCTGTACGGCGTCGGCTACCGCTTCAAGGAAATGTAAGACACTTGACCTTCGGATCGTCGGACTCCAGAGATGTGATCGCGTGAGCGACGGATCGGCCCGCGGCGCCGTGCGCCGTCTCCTCGGCGGCACCGGCCGCTTCTTCGGCGGCTCGCCCGTGAAATCCTCACCCGTGAAACCGTCGAGCGAGATCGACCCCGACGCCGAGGCCGCGCGCGAGCCGTTCGGCCCGCGGACGGTGCGGCGCTGGATCGCGCAGCGCTTCGCCTCGAGCCTGACCCGGCGCATCGTGGTCCTGAACCTCGCCGGGCTGATCGCGCTCCTGATCGGCTTCCTCTACCTCAACCAGTTCCGCCAGGGCCTGATCGAGGCCCGGGTGCAGAGCCTGCTGACTCAAGGAGACATCATCGCCGGCGCCATCGCGGCCTCGGCGACCGTCGATACCGACGCGATCACCATCGATCCCGACCGCCTGCTCCAGCTCCAGGCCGGCGAAGGCGGCAATTTCGGCGACGAGGCGCCCTCGGGTCTCGAATTCTCCCTCAACCCGGAACGGGTGGCCCCGCTCCTGCGCCGCCTCATCACGCCGACCGGCACCCGCGCCCGGGTCTACGACCGCGACGGCACGATGCTGATCGATTCGCGCGGCCTCTACATAAGGGGCGATCTCAGCCGCGAGCCGCCGCCGGCCCATAAGGAGCGCCCGAGCCTGATCGAGCAGGCCTGGAACGCCGTGCGGACGCACATCCCGGGCCTCGGCCGGCCCTCGTCGGCCGACGAGCCGGGCCCGGCGGACGGGCGCACCCTGCCGGAGGTACAGCGCGCGCTCGCCGGTGCCCGCGGCACGCTGGTGCGCCGCAACGGCCCAGGCGAGACCATCGTGTCGGTGGCGGTGCCGATCCAGCGCGGCCGCACCGTGCGGGGCGCCCTGCTGCTCTCGACCCAGGAAGGCGACATCGACAAGATCATCGCAGCCGAGCGCTTCTCGCTGCTGCAGGTCTTCATCATCGCGGCGCTCGTGATGGTGGTGCTGTCGATGCTGGTCGCCGGCCAGATCGTCGGCCCGGTCGGGCGGCTGGCGGAGGCCGCCGAGCGGGTCCGCACCGGCATCAAGTCGCGCCAGGAGATCCCCGACTTCACCCGGCGCACCGACGAGATCGGCCATCTCTCGGGTGCGCTCCGGGACATGACCCAGGCGCTCTACCGCCGCCTCGACGCGATCGAGAACTTTGCGGCGGACGTGTCGCACGAATTGAAGAACCCGCTCACCTCGCTGCGCAGCGCCGTCGAGACCCTGCCGCTCGCCAAGACCGACGAGTCCCGCGGCCGGCTGATGCAGGTGATCCAGCACGACGTGAAGCGCCTCGACCGGCTGATCAGCGACATCGCCGACGCCTCGCGCCTCGATGCCGAATTGGCCCGGGCCGAGGCGGGCCGCGTCGATCTGAAGAAGCTCATCACCACGGTGGTGTCGGTGGCCAACGAGCGCCGGCGCCGGGGCGACGCATCGATCGACCTCACCGTCGAGCCGGCGCCGTCCGGCACCGACGACCCGTTCGCGATCCTCGGCCACGACAGCCGGCTCGGCCAGGTGGTCAACAACCTCCTGGACAATGCCCGCTCGTTCTCGCCCAAGGGCGCGAGCGTCCGGGTGGCCCTGCGGCGGCGGCGCAACGCCGTCGAGCTGACCGTCGAGGATGACGGGCCGGGCATCCCGCCCCACGCCCTGGAGCGGATCTTCGAGCGCTTCTACACCGACCGGCCGGAACAGGGCTTCGGGCAGAATTCGGGGCTGGGCCTCTCGATCTCGCGCCAGATCGTCCAGGCCCATCGCGGCACGATCCGGGCCGAGAACCGCCTCGGGGCCTTGGGCGAAGACGGCGAGCCGGCCTTGCTCGGCGCCCGCTTCATCGTCCGCATCCCGGCCCAGAGCCGTTGAGGGATGGGGGCCGTCCACGCCAGCTGCGTCGTGCTCGGCGAGGATGGGGTCCTGATCCGGGGACCGGCGGGGAGCGGCAAATCGACCCTGGTCCGTGACCTGATCGGGCTCGGCGCTATCTCGGGCGTCTTCGCTGCCCTGGTGGGAGACGACCGCGTGACCCTGACGCCGCGGCACGGTCGCCTCGTCGCCGCCCCGCACCCGGCGCTGGCCGGCCTCCTGGAGATCCGCGGGCTGGGCCTGCAACCCGTTGACGCCACGGTGCCTTCGGCGATCCTGCGGCTCGTCGTCGACCTCGCCGAGGCGGCCCCGCGGATGCCCGAGGCCGCCGACGAGACGGTTCTTCTCCGGGGGGTGGCGCTTCCCAGAACGATCCTGCCGCCGGACCCCGGCCGGGCCGCAACGGTGTTGTGGCGTTGGCGCCGCCTCCGTGTCATGATGATGACCGATTGATGCGGATTTCGCCGCATTGCTCTTGCGCTCGCCTTTGCGCTGCACAAAATGGCGGCTCGGCTCCAACGGGGCGTCGGAACTCGTGTCGATGATTGGAATGGTGCTCGTCACCCACGGCCTGCTCGCGACGGAATTCAAAGCCGCGCTGGAGCACGTCGTGGGGCCGCAAGAGCAGCTCGAGACGATCACCATCGGCCCCGAGGACGACATGGAGGTCCGTCGCAAGGACATCATGTCGGCGGTGTGCCGGGTGAATACCGGCGAGGGCGTCGTCGTGCTGACCGACATGTTCGGGGGCACGCCCTCGAACCTCGCCCTCTCCTGCATGAACGGCGGCTCGGTCGAGGTGGTCGCCGGCATCAACCTGCCGATGCTGATCAAGCTCGCCAGCGTGCGCGACGAGGAATCCCTGGGCGAGGCGGTGCTCCACGCCCAGGAAGCGGGGCGCAAGTACATCAACGTCGCCTCGCGGGTGCTCGCCGGCAAGTAGGCCCTGCACCGCAGGATCGCCGGCAGGACGGCCGAGGGGCCGTACCCTCGATTCCCGCGTCATCCGCTCTAGCTTTCTGCGGAAGCCCGGTTACCGTGACCGGACGCTTCCCGACAACGCGCGCGAGACCCGGACGACGGGCGACAACCCGTCCCACCGGATCCGAGCAGGTGCCCCGACCCATGACGCCCTTTGCCGACACAGACGATGCCGACGGCGAGTTGCCGCCGGTTCCCGAGGGCGCGAGCGCCCGCGACCTGCCGATCATCAACCGCCGCGGCCTGCACGCCCGGGCCTCCGCCAAGTTCGTGCAGACGGTGGAGAAATTCGGCTCGGAGGTCACGGTGAGCCGGGGCGGCGAGACGGTGGGCGGGCGCTCGATCATGGGCCTGCTCACCCTCGGGGCCGCGCAGGGCACCAGCATCCGGGTCACGGCGCTCGGGCCCGACCAGGATTCCTGCATGGAGGCGATCACCGCCCTCCTCGCCAACCGCTTCGGCGAGGACGAGTAGGCCTTCCCCGCTCGCCGGGACCCGTCAGGCCCGCAGGCGCATCAGGCGGCGCAGGGTTCTGGGCTGCGGCGTCCGACGGGCGACGCCCGACGCCTCGACCGTGACCAGGGCCTCGATGCGGGCGGGTGCCGGCGCGAGGGCCGGCGCTTGCGCCAGGCAGAGGCCAGCCTGGCGCCAGATCGTGTCGTGCCGTCCGGTCGCGAGGTGGACGGCCGCCGCCACCACCTCCCCGTCCCGCCGCACCAGATCGACGCAGGCTTGGCCGCGATGGGCGAAGCGCCGTGTCACCACCCGGAAGGCGGTGGCGGTCGCGGGGTCGGCGAGCAGGCTGTCGGGGCCGCGCCGGGCATCCAGTACCAGAAAATGCTCGACGGCGTCGCGCAGGCGCGCCGGGTCCCGCACCCGCTCCAGCGAGGTCCGCCCGGCCGGCAGGGTCAGGGGAGCCGTTTCGGGCGCCGGCGCCTCGGCCTGGTCCGCGACCGCCAGGCGGCGCCCGGTACCGCCCGCGGCCTCGCCGAGGGCGACCGCGAGGCCCGAATCCGGCCGCAGGTCCGGCCAGTGCAGGTCGACGAGGCGCAAGCGCGACAGCCGCAGATGGTCGAGGGCGGTGCGCAGCACCGAAGCGGCGTGGCCGGCATCGATCGCCGCCTCGGCAGTGCCGGCGAGCGGCAGGCGCCAGAGCCGGGCGCGGCCGGCCAGGCCCTGGCGCGCCGGCAGCCGCAGCGGCAGCACGCCGCGTAAGGTCGGCGTGCGCAGGCCGTCCTGCCAGACCAGCAGCAGTGCCAGGGTCCGGCCGTCGGCGAGGTGCTGCGCCACCGTCAGGGTGAAGTCCGGATCGGCGTAGACGCTCGGCTCGAGGGCGCGGGCCATCAGGCTGCGCCAGGCCTCCACCTCGGGCTCGCGCAGCGAGGAGGGATGGCGCAGCTCCGCCCGCAGGCTCACTGCGCCCGTCAGACCGCCCTCGATCAGCGTGAAGGGAGTGCTCATCGCAGCCTCGCTCCGGGTCACCTGTCCCATGACGGGACAGGAACACGGCCCCTACGGCCGCGCCGGGCGAGGCGGTTCAAGCGGCGTGCCGATCCTTTGCGGGACCGACCTCGCCGGGATCAGCCGCCCGGGATCGCCAGCGGGTTGCCGGTCAGCGCCGCGGCGTCGGGCGCATCGACCGCCGGCCGGCCCAGGAAGGCGTCCCACAGCCGGCGCACGAAGGCGGGATCGAGGTCGCGCACGATCAGGACCAGCCGCGAGCGGGTATCGCCGTCGGGCCAGGCCGGCAAGGTCGCGGGCGTATGGACGACGTGCTGCACCCCGTGCACCACCACCGGGCGGCCCGGATCGTCGGCGAGCGCCACCAGCCCCTTCAGGCGCAGGAGCTTCGGCCCGTGGGCGGAACGCAGCAGGTCGAGGAACATCTCGAACGCCGCGCGCGGCACCGGCGCGTCGCTCACCAGGTGGAAGGCCCGGATCGCCGCATCGTGCCGGTTGACGTCGTGGTGGTGATGATCGTGGCCGTGATGGTGATGATGATGGTCCTCCGCGCCGAGCCAGGCCCGCACGTCCGCCACCTTGCCGTCGGGGTCGAACAACCCGCCGAGCAGCGCGTCAGCCGGGGCGTCCGGCGCCAGGATCGCGGCGCCCGGGTTGATCCGGTGCAGGCGCGCGCGCAGGGCCTCGTCCCGCCCGTCGGCGAGATCGGCCTTGGTCACCACCAGCCGGTCCGCCACCGCGACCTGGCGCAGGGCCTCCGGGTGCGCGTCGAGGGTGCCGTCGCCGTTGACCGCGTCGACCACCGTGACGACGCCCTGGAGCGCGTACCGCATCGCCACGTAGGGATGGTAGAGCAGCGCGTGCAGGATCGGCGCCGGATCGGCGAGGCCGGTGGTCTCGATCACCACCCGGCGGAACGGCTGGATCCGCCCGTTGTCGCGCTTACGCAGCAGGTCCTCCAGGGTGGCGATCAGGTCGCCACGCACCGTGCAGCACAGGCAGCCGGCCCCGAGCAGGATCATCCCCTCGTCCACCGTCTCGATCAGCAGGTGATCGAGCCCGACCTCGCCGAACTCGTTGACGATCACCACCGTGTCGGCGAGCTCGGGCGCCTGGAGAAGCCGGTTGAGCAGGGTGGTCTTCCCGGCTCCGAGGAAGCCGGTGAGGAGCGTGAGCGGGATCGGGGCCGGGCGGCCTGGGGTGTCGGTCATGCGGGCGGTCTCGTCGGACTATTCACCGCGAACTGCGCATCCGGCTGCCGAACGTCAATCCCGGCTCGTCGGACCGGTGAGCGGAACCTGCGCCAGCACGCCGCCATCGAGGACCTGATCGTCGGTGGCCCAGAGCAGCCACAGCGCATCGACCGTGAGGCGCAGGACCGGCCGGTCCCACCAACGATCGATCATCTCGGCGAGGAACGCGGCCTCCGCCGGGTCGAGGTCGTCGGTCAGGGCGTGCAGACCGACGAGGTAGAGCCCGCTCGCCGGCCGGCCCATGATCCGCTGGATCTCCGCCAGCACGTCGATCCCGTCCCGGCATTCGGGATAGACCCGCAGGTAGAGCCGGCCGAGGTTGATGTTGCCCGAGAACAGGCCGCGTAGCTCGACCGTGACCGGGCCGAGGGCGGCCAACGCCGCCTGCTGCGCGGGCGTCAGCACCGGCACCGCCTCGGGCCCGACCGCGAGGGAACCGCACAGGGTCGCGTGCAGGCGGTCGGCCCGGCGTGCGGCGACCTCCCAGGCGATCTTGTGCGCGAAGGGTGCGGCCCGCAGATCCCGCTCCAGGGCGGCATGGGCCGGGGCGGCGGCGAGATGCGCCTGCGGCACCGGCAGCACCAGCGAGACGACCCGGGGATGGCGGCCGCGCGTGTAGTACCGATTCTCCCGCGTAGGGATCACGCCCGGATGATCGGGCGCCACCAGGGGCAGGTGCGCGAGGCGGTAGGATTCGTCGAGGGCGAGCCCCCGCCCCGGCACGAACACGGTGCGGCTGCGGTCGTAGGCCAGGGCACCGTCCGGGCAGAAGACCGGCGCCGCATCGGCCACCGGCTCAATCGTCCTTCTTGCGCGCCGACTTCACGGCCGGCTTCGCCGCGGGCTTGGCCTCGGCCTTCTGTGCGGGCTTCGCCGCAGGCTTCGGCGCCTTGCCGGCCGGCTTCGCCGCGGGCGTCACCGCCGCCTTGTGCCCCTTCGGCTCGGCGATCACCGCGGTGGCCGGGCCGGTGGAGGCGAAGGCGGAGGCCGCGGCCGGCGTCGCGCCCTTGTGGCGGGCCAGCAGCTTGGGCTGCGGCACGGTGGCGCCGGTCGCCGCGATGCTGCGGCTCGGGGCGGGCTTTTGCGGCACGGGCTTGGCCAGCTTCACCCGCGCTGGCTTGGCGGTGATGGGCTTGGCCGGCGCGTCGTCGTTCGCCGCGATGGCACTCTCGGCCGGGTCGCGGCCGGTCCAGACCAGCACCGGCTGCAGCGGCGCCCGGGGCGGCAGGGCGCGGTTGCGCAGGGCCGCGCTGTTCATGGTGGCGAAGGCGAGCGCCGAGGAGGGCGGCGCGCCGGCCGCCATCAGCTGCGCGTTGGCGTTGTCGGCATTGCCGCCGGCGGCCGCACCCGCGGTCACCGCGGAGGAATCCGAGTCGGCCGGCATCGGCCGGCGCTTGTCGCAGATATAGGGCCGCATGTCCGGCGGGGCCGCGATCGACGAGACCGGCAGGTCGTTGAGCGTCTGGCCGCCGAAGCTGAACCCCGACTGGCCGAAGCCGTAATCGAACAGGTCGGCGGTCTTCAGGTCGCGCTCGCGGGCGCTCGCCTGGCCCATCACCACGGTGAGGATGCGCCGGCCGTTGCGGTTGGCGGTCGCCACCACGTTGAAGCCGCCCGCGCAGATGAAGCCGGTCTTCATCCCGTCGACGCCGGCATAGCGGCCGAGCAGGCCGTTGTGGTTCGGCATCACCGCGCGGCCGAACTGGATCGCCGAGATCGAGAACAGGTCGCGGTTCTCGGGAAAGTCGCGCAGCAGGGCGCGGCCGAGGACCGCCATGTCCCGGGCCGAGGTCCATTGCCGCGCGTCGGGCAGGCCGTTGGGATTGTACCAGTGGCTCTCGCGCATGCCGAGGCGCTGCGCGGTCTCGTTCATCTGGGCGGCGAAGCCGTCGATCGAGCCGCCGAGATTCTCGCCGATCGCCCAGGCGACGTCGTTGGCCGACTTCACCATGATGATCTTGAGGGCGTTGTCGAGGGTGAGCTGGGTGCCGGGCTTGAAGCCCATCTTGGAGGGCGGCTCGGCCGCGGCGGCCTCCGAGATGGTGAGGAGCTGGTCCATCGAGGCGCGGCCCTGGCGCACCATGTCGAGGGCGACGTAGGTCGTCATCAGCTTGGTGATCGAGGCCGGGTACCAGGGGTCGGTGGCGCCCTGGCTGTAGATCACCTTGCCGGAATCGACGTCGACGACCAGCATCGGCGCGGTGACCGCCCCCGCCGTCCCGGCAGCCAAGGATCCGGCGGCCACGAGGGCGCCGAGGCCGAAGAGGCGTCCGGCGAGGCGCGGCAGCAGCGCAGCTGTGAACATTCCGATGGGTCCCCGTCGTGCCGGTGCCGCCCTGCAGCGCCTCCCGCGACCGTCCGGCCTTGAGAAGAAGGCCGTCCGGTCACGCCGCCCCGGGCACCGCACGGCGGACCGACCATCAATGTAAGGCAACGGCGAAGCTTTTGACAGCGCCGCGCGACACCCCCATGAACCGACCATCCGTGGCGGGAGCATGGCGGCGCTGCCATCCCGTGCCCGCCCACAGGGCCGTCCACAGGGGCCAAAGGGCACCCGACCTTGCGCGGGAGGCCTGCATCCGGTGGGCTTGCCGGCGCGGCTCCCATCTGACACGGCAGGATGGCCGCAAGAACCACATGGAGCAACGTGCGCGCCGCCACCCGGCGGCGCCCGACGATCGACATCATGAGCTACGCCGTCAAGGAGATCTTTCACACCCTCCAGGGCGAGGGCGCCCAGGCCGGGCGCGCCTCGGTGTTCTGCCGCTTTGCCGGCTGCAACCTGTGGAGCGGGCGCGAGGCCGATCGCGCGCAAGCCGTCTGCCGCTTCTGCGACACCGACTTCATCGGCACCGACGGCATCGGCGGCGGCCGGTTTCCCGACGCGGAGGCGCTGGCCGAGGCGATCGAGCGGACCTGGAACGGGGCGCGGGGCCGGCGCTACGTGGTGTTCACCGGCGGCGAGCCGCTGTTGCAGCTCGACGCGGCGCTTCTCGCTGCCGTCCATGCCCGGGGCTTCGAGGCGGCGGTGGAAACCAACGGCACGCAGGAGCCGCCGCCCGGGATCGACTGGATCTGCGTCAGCCCCAAGGCCGGGGCGCCGTTGCGCCTCACAAGCGGCGACGAGTTGAAGCTCGTCTATCCGCAGGCCGAGCTCGACCCGGACGCGCTCGCCGAACTCGATTTCCGCCACCTCTGGCTCCAGCCGATGGACGGGCCCGACCGGATCGGCAATACCGAGGCCGCGGTGGCCCATTGCCTGCGCGACGCCCGCTGGCGCCTGAGCCTCCAGACCCACAAGCTGATCGGCATCCCGTAAGTCCGGCCGCGGGTGATTTCGCCTGCCGGACCAACGGTGCTAAGGGGCGGCACACATTCATCCCCAGACGCGACCACAGATGAAGATCACCCAGGCCTTCACGTTCGAGGCGGCCCACCGGCTGCCCAACGTGCCCGCGACCCATCGCTGCCACCGCATGCACGGCCATTCCTACCGGGTGGAACTGACCCTCGACGGGCCGGTCGATCCGGAGACCGGCTGGGTGGTGGATTTCTTCGACGTCGAGGCCGCGTTCGGGCCGGTGCTCGAACGCCTCGACCATTACTGCCTCAACGAGGTGCCGGGCCTCGAGAACCCGACCGCCGAGCACATCGCGGTCTGGATCTGGGAGAAGACGCGGCCGGCCCTGCCGCTCCTGTCCTCGGTCAAGGTGTTCGAGACGCCGATGTCGTGGGCGGAATATACCGGGGCGTGATACAGCTTGCGCTTGATCTATTTTGGAAACAATAAAGCGCGGGATCCCCTCTCCCGTGTGGGAGAGGGGTAGGGGCGATCGAAGATCGCGCAGGGTGGAGACGGTACCGCAAGAAGACTGAACCGTTCCGCTGCCAGCACGACGGTCACAGCTTTACACGGAAGCCGAGCCACCCTCACGCGGGATCTTCGATCCCCAGGCCCCTCTCCCACACGGGCTAGTGTGTTCACACTTCTCGGTTCGAGAGCTTCTCCGGTGAAGGTCGCGCGCCTCTCCTCCCCAGGCGATCTCGGGCTTGCCCGAGATCGCTCAAGCTTGTGGGGAGGAGCTGGAGGTGGGGGTGGTGCCGGATAGAGCGCAGCGGTGCCTTCTGCACCACCCCCACCCCTAGCCCCTCCCCACAAGGGGGAGGGGAAGCGCGCTTAATTTCAATGGGTTAGCATTCAGAGGAGAAGTGTGAATCCGCTAGCCCACACGGGAGAGGGGAGGCGCGCTTTACTTTTTCGAACGAATCAAGCGGAATTCGTATGACTCCTGACGAAGCGGAGCACCGACACCGTCTCGCCGCCATCGTCCGGGCCGACCCCGACCTGATGGCGCTTCTGGCGAAGGCCCGCTCCCTCGCCCTGCCGCAATGGCGCCTCGTCGCTGGCTGCCTCTACCAGACGGTCTGGAACGTCCTGACCGGCCGGCCGCGCGGGCACGGCATCCGCGACTACGACCTGATCTACTTCGACGATGCCGACCTGTCCTGGGAGGCCGAGGACGCGGTGCTTCGCCGCGCGGCCCCGGTTCTCGCGGATTGCGTCGGCCCGGTCGAGATCCGCAACCAGGCCCGGGTCCATCTCTGGTTCGAGCGTCGCTTCGGGGCCCCCTACCCTCCCCTGCCGAGCGCCGACGCGGCCTTGTCCCGCTATGCGGCCGTGGTCCACGCGGTCGGAATGCGGCTCGAGCCGGACGACACGCTCTCGATCGCCGCGCCGTTCGGCCTTTCCGACCTGTTCGGGATGGTCCTGCGCCCCAACCCGGCCATCGCCAACGGGCCGGCCTACGCCGCCAAGGCGGAGCGGGCCCGGGCGCTGTGGCCCGAACTGACGGTGATCCCCTGGCCTGGGACGGCGGACGCGCCTGTCAAGTGCGTGCAGGACACGGCAGCGGTTTCCACCGGCCTGTCCCCGGCGCCCTCCCCGCTCTCGACAAGTCCTTGAGTTCGTACAGGTCTTTCGCAGGGCCAACGGGCCCATCAACGAAACGGTCACGATTCCAGCACGTTGCCGCCGGACAGGCTGTGGACCGGGCGTGGGCGAAGGACCGGTGTAACGATCGGTTCACCTTGCCGCCGATCGTTCCTGTTGCGAAAAGTCCCCCGGACAGCCTAGTTTTTGTCCATGCCCGCCGCTCGCGCGGGTCTCGTCCCGCTCTCGATCGACGCAACCGGCCCACACCGCGGCGCAACACCCGCGGGATCGCCGCACCGTGCCGCCAAGCCTCGGCGGCGCCTCGCGGAATTGGGGCCCGGGGGTCTTTAAGAGAAACGAGACCAGTTGTTGATAGACCGGGACGAACCAAGGGGACAAAGGCCGGGAGGGAGTTGACTTCCCGGGCCTGCGACCCGGCCGCCCATCCCCGCGTTCGGGGCCGGGGCGGCAAGCGTATCTGCGTACGGACCGGGAGCGGGCAGCCGCCACCGGGCCGAGAAGGGACCAGTC
>NZ_JAAQRC020000002.1:332500-440000 GCF_019216885.1 Methylobacterium sp. SyP6R
CGGTCGCTGAGGAGTACTTAGGCTTGGAGGGTGGTCCCCCCATCTTCAGACAGGATTTCACGTGTCCCGCCTTACTCGTGTCCTGGCATTGGCTTGTCCCGTACGGGGCTGTCACCCATCACGCCGGCCATTCCAGGCCGTTCCGGTAAGCGTCATGCCAGGCGCTGGCCTGGTCCGCGTTCGCTCGCCACTACTGACGGAGTCTCGTTGATGTCCTTTCCTCCGGGTACTGAGATGTTTCAGTTCCCCGGGTTCGCTTCAAACCCCTATGGATTCAGGATTTGATACCTTCTCGAACCATCGTAGCGCAGACCCAGGATCGCTCCTGAGCCTACGATACGGTGGCTGAAGGTGGGTTTCCCCATTCGGAGATCCTCGGATCAAAGCTCGTTCGCAGCTCCCCAAGGCTTATCGCAGCGTACCACGTCCTTCATCGCCTCTCAGCGCCAAGGCATCCACCAGATGCTCTTAAGGCACTTGATCGCTCTCATGATCGGTGTCCGGCGTGACCGACAGCCTGTTGGGGCCATCGCTCACACCATCCACGGTCACGATAAAGACCGGCAGCAGGTTCTTTCGAACCCGCTGCCTTATGCTTGCCGAACGCACCCCGGCCGGCCGCTTTCGCAACGGCCAGGGCACATTCCCTCTTCACGATGTCAGATATCCGCAGCCACCCGCTCTAGGCGTCGATGGTGCGAAGCTCTTTGATCCGGACGACCCTCGACCTCACTGCCCGATGGCAAGGGAGGGTGGTGGAGCTGGACGGGATCGAACCGACGACCTCATGCTTGCAAAGCACGCGCTCTCCCAACTGAGCTACAGCCCCGTAGGACGCCGCTCGGGCAGTGAGACCACCGTCTGACCATGGTGGGCCTGGGACGACTCGAACGTCCGACCTCACCCTTATCAGGGGTGCGCTCTAACCACCTGAGCTACAGGCCCGTCGCTTGGCGTACCGCCCAGCGTGTCCGGATGATTAGAAAGAGAAACGAAGACGGCGCGTCCCGCCAATTGGGTCCTGACTGGACCCTTGATCCAACGACGCCGTACGAGGAGAGGACCGGTCACCCGATCGTCCTGACAAACGGCATCCTTAGAAAGGAGGTGATCCAGCCGCAGGTTCCCCTACGGCTACCTTGTTACGACTTCACCCCAGTCGCTGACCCTACCGTGGTCGCCTGCCCCCTTGCGGTTGGCGCAGCGCCGTCGGGTAAGACCAACTCCCATGGTGTGACGGGCGGTGTGTACAAGGCCCGGGAACGTATTCACCGTGGCGTGCTGATCCACGATTACTAGCGATTCCGCCTTCATGCACCCGAGTTGCAGAGTGCAATCCGAACTGAGACGGCTTTTGGGGATTCGCTCCAGGTCGCCCCTTCGCTGCCCATTGTCACCGCCATTGTAGCACGTGTGTAGCCCATCCCGTAAGGGCCATGAGGACTTGACGTCATCCACACCTTCCTCGCGGCTTATCACCGGCAGTCTCCCCAGAGTGCCCAACTGAATGATGGCAACTAGGGACGTGGGTTGCGCTCGTTGCGGGACTTAACCCAACATCTCACGACACGAGCTGACGACAGCCATGCAGCACCTGTGTGCACGCCTCCGAAGAGGACAACGGATCTCTCCGCCTAACATGCCATGTCAAGGGATGGTAAGGTTCTGCGCGTTGCGTCGAATTAAACCACATGCTCCACCGCTTGTGCGGGCCCCCGTCAATTCCTTTGAGTTTTAATCTTGCGACCGTACTCCCCAGGCGGAATGCTTAATGCGTTAGCGGCGCCACTGACCTGCATGCAGACCAACGGCTAGCATTCATCGTTTACAGCGTGGACTACCAGGGTATCTAATCCTGTTTGCTCCCCACGCTTTCGCGCCTCAGCGTCAGAACCGGACCAGACAGCCGCCTTCGCCACTGGTGTTCTTGCGAATATCTACGAATTTCACCTCTACACTCGCAGTTCCGCTGTCCTCTTCCGGTCTCAAGCCAACCAGTATCGAAGGCCATTCCGTGGTTGAGCCACGGGCTTTCACCCTCGACTAAATCAGCCGCCTACGCGCCCTTTACGCCCAGTGATTCCGAGCAACGCTAGCCCCCTTCGTATTACCGCGGCTGCTGGCACGAAGTTAGCCGGGGCTTATTCCTCCGGTACCGTCATTATCGTCCCGGAGAAAAGAGCTTTACAACCCTAAGGCCGTCATCACTCACGCGGCATGGCTGGATCAGGGTTGCCCCCATTGTCCAATATTCCCCACTGCTGCCTCCCGTAGGAGTCTGGGCCGTGTCTCAGTCCCAGTGTGGCTGATCATCCTCTCAGACCAGCTACTGATCGTCGCCTTGGTGAGCCGTAACCTCACCAACTAGCTAATCAGACGCGGGCCGATCCTTCGGCAGTAAACCTTTCCCCATAAGGGCGTATCCGGTATTAGCTCAAGTTTCCCTGAGTTATTCCGAACCGAAGGGCACGTTCCCACGCGTTACTCACCCGTCTGCCGCTGACCCCGAAGGGCCCGCTCGACTTGCATGTGTTAAGCCTGCCGCCAGCGTTCGCTCTGAGCCAGGATCAAACTCTCAAGTTGAAGAGCTGATCAAAGCTGATCACAATAGTAACGGAGGCTCACGACCGATCGGCGTTTCCACCTGATCGTGTGAGCACCGAAACGTCAGACCAGCATCATCCTACTCACGATCCCACCCGAAGGCAGGATCCGCAGGGACGACGCCGTCCACGCTTCTCTTTCTCGTATGAACTTGTCAAAGAGCGATCCGGTCAGAAACCGGGCACCATCGGCAAAAACGGGACCAGCGCCTGACCAAGGTCAGGCTCGCCGGCCCGGACTGTCTCGAAGATGGCTCAGCGACCGGTCCGCGGGAGCGGCCGGCGCCGATGGGTGGTCGTATAGGCCCCGTTTCCGGCGCCGTCAACACTCGTTTTCCCGGCTCAGCTTCGAAAACTCCCCTCCCCTCTCCAGCGGGTGATCGCCTCGCCGAGGGTGAGCGGCCCGGACGGGGGTCGGATCGCCGAGGGGGTGCCGGAGAACCGGGGTGCCGGTGCGGGCTGGACCGTGCCGTCGACGGTCACGTAGGTTTGCCGCGCCGCGAGGTGCGGGTGACCGGCGGCCTCCGTGAGAGTCAGGACCGGCGCCACGCAGGCATCCGTTCCCTCGAAGAGGCGGCACCACTCGTCACGGGTTTTCGTCAGGAACGCGGCTTCGAGCTTGCGCCTCAGCCCCGGCCACATCTCAGGATCGTCGCGCCAGTCGAAATCCGGGTCGGACTCGAGGCCAATGAGGCGGCGGAAGAGGGCGTAGAAGTGCGGTTCGAGCGGCCCAAGGGCGATGTGGCGGCCGTCGCGGCAGGCGTAAGTGCGATACCAGGGCGCGCCGCCATCGAGCAGGTTCGCCTCCCGCCGGTCGCTCCAGCGCCCTTGCGACGACAACTCCGAGAACATCGCCATCAGCGAGGCGGCGCCGTCGCAGATCGCCGCGTCGACGACCTGGCCCTGCCCGGTGCGGCCCGCCGAGATGAGGCCGGCGAGGAGTCCCGCCACCAGGTAGAGCGAACCGCCGCCGTAATCGCCGACGAGGTTGAGCGGCGGCACCGGGTGCTCGGCCGGTCCGATCGCCGCGAGGGCGCCGGTGATCGCCAGATAGGTGATGTCGTGCCCGGCTGACCTCGCCAGCGGCCCCTGCTGGCCCCAGCCGGTCATGCGACCGTAGACGAGGCGCGGATTGCGGGCGAGCACCACCTCCGGCCCGAGTCCGAGCCGCTCCATCACGCCGGGCCGAAAGCCCTCGATCAGGGCATCGGCCGTCGCCAGCAGCGCGAGGGTGCCGGCGAGATCTGCCGGGTCCTTCAGGTCGACCGTCACGGTCGGGCGGCCGCGTGCCACCACGTTCTTCGAATAGGGATCGCTTCCCCCTGTCCGGTCGAGCCGGATCAGCTCGGCGCCCATATCGGCGAGGAGCATGGCCGCGAACGGGCCGGGGCCGATGCCGGCGAATTCGACGATGCGTAGCCCTGCGAGCGGCCCGCCCTGCCCGGCTGGCTTCATGCTGTCTCTCCCCCTGATGCCGCGTTGATCCGGCGGCTGTCGTCACTTGAGGCGGCGGCGCCTTGACGATGCCCGGCCCGGCCCATAGCGATGGGCCGCAAGGAGCCCTTCGCCTAGCAGACCGGTCGGCACCCCGTCACGGGTGATGCGGAATCGGCGGCAAGCGACAAGGGTCCGTCACCCACCGGTCGAGTGGGGGCGAGGATCGGGGAGGACGCGCATGAAGGTCAACGGCGTAGCGGCCATCGTCACGGGCGGCGGATCGGGGCTCGGCGCGGCGACCGGCCGGGCGCTGGCGGCGGCGGGTGCAAAGGTCGCGCTCCTCGACCTCAACGAGGGCGCGGCTCTCGAGATCGCCGGCGAGATCGGCGGCATCGCCCTCTCCTGCGACGTCGGCGACGCAGGCAGCGCCGAGGCGGCGGTCGCCCGGGCGGCGGAGGCGCACGGGCCCGCCCGCATCCTGGTCAATTGCGCCGGCGTCGCGACCGCCGGCCGGATCGTCGGCCGCAACGGCCCGCTCGACCTCGCGGCCTATGCCAAGGTGATCCAGGTCAACCTGATCGGCAGCTTCAACCTGATGCGCCTCGTGGCGGCAGGCGCCCTGGCGCTCGACCCGCTGGAGGGGGGCGAGCGCGGCGTCATCATCTCCACCGCTTCGGTCGCGGCCTATGAGGGCCAGGTGGGCCAAGCGGCCTATGCCTCCTCGAAGGCCGGCATCGTCGGGCTGACCCTGCCGGCGGCGCGGGAATTCGCGCCGGCCGGAATCCGGGTCTGCGCCATCGCGCCCGGCATCTTCGAGACGCCGATGCTGCGCGGCCTGCCGCAGGAGGTGCAGGATTCCCTCGGCGCCGCGGTGCCGTTCCCGTCGCGGCTGGGCAAGCCGGAGGAATACGCCAAGCTGGCGATGGCGATCATCGACAATCCGATGCTCAACGGCGAGGTCATCCGCCTCGACGGCGCGTTGCGCATGCAGGCGAAGTAGGGAGCGCGAGGATGCTGAGCGACGAGCAGATCCTGATCCGCGACACCGCCCGCAGCTTCGCGCAAGAGCGCCTGAAGCCGTTCTCGGCCCAGTGGGACCGGGAGGCGCGCTTTCCCCGAGAGGCGATCGCCGAGATGGGCGCGCTCGG
The DNA here is from genome assembly GCF_019216885.1 of Methylobacterium sp. SyP6R. Lineage (NCBI taxonomy): Bacteria > Pseudomonadati > Pseudomonadota > Alphaproteobacteria > Hyphomicrobiales > Methylobacteriaceae > Methylobacterium > Methylobacterium synurae. The sequence continues at coordinate 337,689 of NZ_JAAQRC020000002.1, forward strand.
CTTCATGGGCATGCTGGTACCCGAGGAGCATGGCGGTGCCGCTGCCGACCACGTCGCCTACGCGCTCGCCATCGAGGAGGTGGCGGCCGGCGACGGCGCGGTCTCGACGGTGATGAGCGTGCACAATTCGGTCGGCTGCATGCCGATCCTGAAATTCGGCAGCGCGGAGCAGAAGGCGCGGTTCCTCGGCCCGCTCGCCCGCGGCGAGCAGCTCGGAGCCTTCTGCCTGACCGAGCCGGGGGCCGGATCGGATGCCGCCGCCCTCAAGACCCGGGCGCGGCGCTCCGGCAATGCCTGGGTTTTGTCGGGCACCAAGCAGTTCATCACCTCGGGCGCGAATGCGGATCTGGCCATCGTGTTCGCGGTGACCGACCCGGAGGCGGGAAAGCGCGGCATCTCGGCCTTCATCGTGCCGACCAGGACCCCCGGCTACAAGGTGGCGCGGATCGAGCACAAGCTCGGCCAGCGCGCCTCGGACACGGCCCAGATCGTGTTCGAGGACATGGAGCTGACCCCCGACCTGATGCTCGGCCAGGAGGGCGAGGGGCTGAAGATCGCGCTCTCGAATCTCGAGGGCGGTCGCATCGGCATCGCCGCCCAGGCCGTCGGCATGGCCCGGGCGGCCTTCGAGGCGGCGCTCGCCTACGCGAAGGAGCGCGAGACCTTCGGCCAGACGCTGACGGGGCACCAGGCGGTCGCCTTCCGGCTCGCCGACATGGCGACGCGGATCGAGGCCGCGCGCCTCCTGGTCCTGAACGCCGCGCGCCTGCGCGATGCCGGGCAACCCTGCCTCAAGGAGGCGGCAATGGCCAAGCTCTTCGCCTCCGAGATGGCGGAAGCGGTCTGCTCCGACGCGATCCAGATCCATGGCGGCTACGGCTACCTGGCAGATTATCCCGTCGAGCAGATCTACCGCGATGTGCGGGTCTGCCAGATCTACGAGGGCACCAGCGACGTGCAGCGCATCGTGATCAGCCGGGCGCTGACGGCGTGAGCCGGCCGCCGCGGTCGCGAGCCCGGTCCGCGACAATCGGCGGCGGTGGCGCGAGCCGGAGAGGACAGTACTCGTCCGTTCAGCAACAGTTCATCGCCGCGGGATGGTGCATGCGGTGCATCATCCCGTGCTGCCGCCGTGAGAGACATCGCTCGGCCTAGGCCGTCTTGTCGATCGATAGACGGCGCGGCCGAGGCATTTAACGACTCGTTCATTTTTTTGACGTTGTGTCGAGCCTCGCCTGGCGTTCCCGCGCCGATCTGCCGGAAAGGAGCGTGGCGATGCCCCCTCGTCCCGACCGGGAGGCCGACCGCCTCTCCGCCCTGCACGACCTCGGGATCCTCGACACGCCGCCCGAGGCCCAGTTCGACGCGGTCTGCCGCATCGCCCGTGCCCTGTTCCGGGTGCCCTATGCCTGGGTCACGCTGGTCGATGCCGACCGGCTGTGGTGCAAGGCCTCCGACGGCATCGCCTTCGGTCCGACCGCCCGGGACGCGGCCTTCTGCGACCGGGCCATCCTGGGCGACGCGCCCCTGGTGGTCGAGGACGCGGCGGAGGATCCGCGCTTTCGCGACATCGCGCTCGTCGCCGGGCCGTCCGGGGTGCGGTTCTATGCCGGCGCCCCGCTGGCGCTGAGGCCCGGCCTCGCCCTCGGCACCCTGTGCATCGCCGATACCGTCCCGCGCCGGCTCTCGACCGGGGAGCGCGCGCAGCTCGCCGACCTGACGGCGATCGTGGTGGCGCAGCTCCGGCATTACGAGGCCCGGGTGGCCAGCGCGACCGAGGCCCGGCGCCGGCGGGCGAGCGAGGAGGCCCTGGCTTTCGCCAACCGCAACCTGACGCTCGCCGAACAGGTGGCCCGGATCGGCCATTGGCGCGTCGACCTCGTCTCCGGGGCCACGACCTGGTCGGACGAGGTCTGCCGCATGCACGGGCGCGCGCCGGGCGACCCCGCCGCCAGCGTGACGGAGGCTTTGTCCTACTACCATCCGGACGACCGCGAGCGGATCGCCGGCCTCGTCACCCGGGCGCGGGAGCAGCGGACGGGCTTCCACTTCAAGGCGCGGATCGTGCGCCGCGACGGTGCGGAGCGGGTCGTCGTCTCGCACGGCATCTGCGAGCTGGACGAGGCCGGGGCGGCCGCGGCCCTGTTCGGCAGCGTGCAGGACGTGACGGAGATCGACCGGGCCGAGGCCGAGCTGCGCGCCAGCACCGCCCTCCTCGACGCCACCCTGGAGCACATGGACCAGGGCCTGATGATGGTCGACGAGGACGGGATCGTGCGGGTCTGCAACGAGCGCGCCATCGCGCTCCTCGACCTGCCGCGGGATCTGATGCGCGACACCCCGACCTTCGACGCGGTGCGGCGCCACCAGGTCGCGCGGGGGGATTTCGCGCGCTGCGATGCCGCCTTGCGCGAGCAGGTCGCCCACGGTCCGATCACCACCCATCCCCATACCTACGAGCGCGAGCGGCCGAACGGCACGGTGCTGGAGATCCGCACGGTGCCGCTGCCCACCGGCGGGGCGGTGCGGACCTATACCGACGTCACCGCCCGCAAGGCCGCGGATGCGCAGGTCGCCCACATGGCCCGGCACGACGGCCTGACCGGGCTGCCGAACCGGGCTTTGTTCCGCGACAGCCTCGACCGGCGCCTCGCCGCGCTGCGGCGCCACGGCGGGACCTGCGGGGTGCTCTACCTCGACCTCGACGCGTTCAAGGCGGTCAACGACACGTTCGGCCACGCGGCGGGCGACGCCCTGTTGCGCGAGATGGCCCGGCGGATCCGCGCCGCCCTGCGGCAGGAGGACCTGCCGGCGCGCTTAGGCGGCGACGAGTTCGCGATCCTGCTCGACGGCGAGGCCGGGGCGGCCAGCGCCACGGCGACCGCGGAGCGCCTGGTCGCGTCCCTGCGTGCGCCGGTGGATCTCGGCGGGCAGGAGGCGACGGTCGGCGTCAGCATCGGCATCGCCTTCGCGCCGGAGCACGGGCTCGACGGCGACACCCTGGTCAAGCGGGCCGATCGCGCGCTCTACCGGGCGAAATCGGAGGGGCGCAACACCTACCGCCTCTTCGCCGCCGCCATGGACCGGGCGGCGGAGGAGCGCCGCCGCCTCGAGATCGACCTGCGCCTCGCGCTCCAGCGCGGCGAGTTCGCCCTGTACTACCAGCCGGTCTTCGATCTCGCCTCCGGGCGGGTCGAGGCGGTCGAGGCGCTCCTGCGCTGGGACCACCCGGCCCGCGGCCCGCTCGGCCCCGCGGCGTTCCTCGCCCTCGCCGAGGAGAGCGGCCTGATCGTGCCGCTCGGCGAATGGGTGCTGCGCAGCGCGTTGTCGGACGCGCAGGCTCTGCCGCAGGGGATGCGGGTGGTGGTCAACATCGCGGGCGGGCAATTGCGCCAGGCCGGCCTCGTCTCCGTCCTCCGGGCCGCCCTGGCGGCGAACGGGACGCCGCCCGATCGCCTGGAGCTCGACATTGCCGAGGGCGCGGCCGCGGAAGCGGGCGGGCGGCTCGCGGACCTCGCCGCCCTCGGGATCGGCCTCGCCTTCGACGATTTCGGCGCCGGCGCCTCCTCCCTCGGCGCCCTGCAGCGCCTGCCCTTCGGGCGGATCAAGCTCGCTCCCGCGCTCACGGCCTGCCCGGACGGTGCCGGCTTCCTGCGCGCCGTCGTCGGGCTGGGCCGGTCGCTCGGCCGGGCGGTCGTCGCCAAGGGCGTCGAGACCGAGGTGCAGCTCGCGGCCTTGCGCGAGGCGGGGTGCACCGGGGCGCAAGGGTTCCTGCTCGGCCGGCCGGTGCCGTTCGGCGAACTCGTGCCAGTGCTCGGGCACTCGCTCACACGCCCCGGAACACGGCGTAGCCGAAGCGCGTGAACTTCAGCGGCAGATGGTGGTGCTCCGCCGCATCCACGATGGTGAAGCGGAACGGCACCCGGTCGAGGAAGTGCGGGCCCGGCTTGCCTTGTGCCGTGAAGTAGTCGCCGAGGTGGAACACCGCCTCGTAGATGCCGGGCCCGATCCCGATGCCGCGCACCACCGGGTGGTCGAAGGTGCCATCCCTCCCGATCACTCCCTCGGCGACCGGGCGCGGGCCGGACTCGTCCAGGGCCGCGAGGGTGACCCGCAGGCCGAGGGCCGGGCAGCCCTCCGCCACGTCGACCGCATGGACCGAGATGCCGCCGGCCGTCATCGTGCCGCCTCCGAGGTTCCGGGCAGGACCGGCCAGCGATCCGCGAAGGGGCGGCGGCGCTCCAGCGCCTCGGCGATGTCGAGGAGCAGGTCGTCGCGGCCGAACCCCGCCACGAGGTGGAGGCCGATCGGCATCCCGTCCGGTGCCGGATCGACCGGCAGGCTCAAGCCCGGCAGGGCGGCGGCGTTGACCCAGCCCGAATAGACGGCGTGGCCGCGGGGGCCGACGGGCTGCCCGTCGATCACCTCCGGGTAGACCGCATCCGCCGCCCAGGGCATCGCCGCGGCGGAGGGGGTGACCAGGAGGTCGATCTCCGTAAACGCGGCGTTCGCGGCGTTGCGCAGGGCTTGGACCCGCTCGAGGATGGCGGCGAGCAGGGTCGCCGGGGCCCGCGCGCCCTCCTCGGCCATCGCTCGGTACGGCGCGCTCGCCCGCGCGGCGAGGGCCGGATCGGCCTCGAACAGGCGGGCGAGGCCGATCTTGCCGATCTCGGGCCAGAGCGCGTTCAGCCCTGCGATCTCGAAGGGTAGCGGCCCCTCCTCGACCGCGACGCCCAGCGCCTCGAGATGCCCCAGCGCCCGCCGGCACGAGGCGGCGATGACGGGATCGAGGGGCGCGTCGCCGATGCGCTCGACGTAGCGGGCGCGCAAGCGGCGCTCGGGGGCCGGGTTGGGTGCAAAATTCGACCACAGGACCCGCGGATCGGCCCCCTGCATCAGGGCGAGCATCGCGCGGCTATCGGCGACGGTGCGGGTGAGCGCTCCCGCCACCTCGAAATCGAGGAGCGGCGAGGGCAGGCCGCCGTGGCGCGGTACCCGGCCGAGGCTGCTCTTCAGCCCGACGAGGCCGGTATGGGCGGCGGGCCGGCGCAGGGATCCGCCGCCATCGGTGCCGAGCGCGACCGGCGCGTAGCCGGCGGCCGTCGCCGCCGCCCCTCCGCCGGTCGAGCCGCCGGGGGTGAGCGCGACGTTCCACGGATTGCGGGTGACGCCGAAACGGGCAGAGGCCGTGTAACCTTGCACAGCGAATTCCGGCATCGTGGTCTTGGCCAGGATCACGAGGCCGGCCCGGCGTGCCCGCGCGACGGGCAGTTCGTCGTGGGAAGAGGCAGCGGCCTCGCCCGGCTCGGCATAGGTCGAGGGCAGCCCCTCGGTGACGAGGAACTCCTTCACGGTCATCGGCACGCCGTCGAGGGGCGAGAGCGGGGTGCCGGCGCGCCAGCGGGCGGCGCTCGCCTCGGCCTCGTCCCGGGCCCGTGGGTTCTCCCGGGCGATCGCGTTGAGGTGCGGCTCCCACGCGGCGGCGCGGGTTTGTCCCGCCTCCAGGGCGTCGACCGGCGAGGCTCGGCCCGCGGCGAAGAGCCGGCCGAGTTCGGTCGCGGAGAGCCGCCACAGCTCCGTGCTCATGCGATGCCCCCTGTCGTCAAGTCGTGGTCAGTCATGAGCTTTCCCCGAAATGGCATACGATTTGCGACACTTGGGGCAGCAAGATCGATGCCGCAGGAACCCTCACCGTGACACCATCCGGAGCCCGCGCCCAGACCCAGGCGGAAGGCCGGTCCGTCGTGCTCGACGGCATCACCCACCGGTACGGCGGTGCCGTCGCCGTGGAAAACGTGAACCTCGACATCAAGGGCGGCGAACTGGTCTCGCTGCTCGGGCCGTCGGGCTGCGGCAAGACCACGTTGCTGCGCATCGTCGCCGGCTTCCTGCGCCAGACCGAAGGGCGGGTGATCGTCGCGGACCAAGTCATCGACGCCCTGCCGCCGAGCCGGCGCGCCGTCGGCATCGTCTTTCAGAACTACGCCCTGTTCCCGCACCTGACGGTGGCCGAGAACGTCGCCTACGGCTTGGCCGCCCGCGGCGCGCCCCGGACCGAGCAGGCGATGGAAGCCAAGCGCCTCCTCGACCTCGTGCAGCTGGGCCATGCCGGCAACCGCTACCCGCGCCAGCTCTCCGGCGGGCAGCAGCAGCGGGTGGCCTTGGCCCGCGCACTCGCCATCCGCCCCGCGGTGCTGCTCCTCGACGAGCCGTTCGCGGCGCTGGACAAGAACCTGCGCCTCGACATGCAGATCGAGGTCAAGCGCCTCCAGCGCGTCGCCGGGGTGACCACGCTGCTGGTCACCCACGACCAGGAGGAGGCCCTGTCGCTCTCCGACCGGGTCGCGGTTCTGTCGAACGGAAGGCTGGAGCAGTTCGCGGCGCCCACCACCGTCTACGACGCGCCGGAAAGCCTGTTCGTCAACACCTTCGTCGGCTCGGCCAACGCGGTCCCGGGCGTGCTGCTCGGGCAGGACGATCATGGACCGCGCATCGCGCTCGATGCGGGCGGCGAGGTGGTGGCTCGCAGGCTGGCCCGGCCGATCGCGCCGGGCTCCCGGGTGACCCTGTGCCTGCGGCCCGAGCACCTGCGCCTCACCGATGGGCAGGACGGCATCGCCGGCGTGGTCGAGATGGCCCTGCCGCTCGGCCCCACCGTCGTCCACGAGGTCCGGGTCGGAGCCGGGCGTCCGCTCAAGATCGCCGAGCCGCGCCTCGGCGGGGGCGGCTTGCGTCCGCCCGGCACCCCCGTGCGCATCGCCGTCGCCCCCGGCCTCGCCTCCGCCTTCCCGGCCGCCGCCTGATCCTCGAACGGAGTTTCCCGATGCTCGACCGCCGCACGCTTCTCACCACCGCCCTGTCGCTCGGCGCGATGGAGCTGTTTCCCGGCCTGTCCTACGCCCAGGCGCGGCCGCTCGTCTTCGCCACCTTCACGGGCAGCTGGGAGGAGGCGCACAAGGCCGTGCTGGTGCCGGCTTTCCGCAAGGAGACGGGCAACGCCCCGATCGTCCTCGACCCGATGCTGTCGGTCGACCAGATCGCCAAGGTCTCGGCCGCCAAGGCCAACCCGCCGATCGACGTGATGCTGCACGATCCCGGCCCGGCCCTGATGGCTCTCGCCCAGGATCTCGTCGAGCCCTACCCGGTCGAGCGCAGCGCCGCCTTCAAGGAGCTGATCCCCGACGCGCAGGACCCGCACGGCCCGGCCGCCTTCTTCCAGGTCGTCGGCCTGACCTACAATCCCGACACGGTGAAGACCCCGCCGACCTCCTGGGCCGACCTGTGGCGGCCCGAATACAAGGGCCGGGTCGGCATCACCAACATGAACTCGACGCTGGGCACCGGCTTCATGGTCGAGATCGCCAAGATGCATGGCGGCTCGGAATCGAACATCGATCCCGCCTTCAAGGCGATGGAGAAGCTGAAGCCCAACCTCTCGGCGGTGGCGGCCAATCCCGGCGCGCTCGCCACCCTGTTCCAGCAGGGCCAGGTCGACATCTCGCCGGGCAACTTCAACGCGATCCAGATCCTGAAGGCCAAGGGCGTACCGGTGGAGTTCGTCGCGCCCAAGGAAGGCGCCATCGCCTTCAAGACACTGATCCAGATCGTCAAGAACTCGCCCAACCGCGAACTCGCCTTCAAGCTGATCGAGGCGGCGATCTCCGAGCCGGTCCAGACCCGGCTGATGCAGGCGCCCTACCTCGTCGTACCCACCAACACCAAGGTCAAGATGACCGGCGAGATCGCCCGGGTGCTCGCCAATGACACCGACGACCTGAAGAAGAAGTTCGTGTTCCAGGATTGGAAGACGATCAACGCGCAGCGCCCTGCCTGGATCGAGCGGTTCAACCGCGAGATCAAGTTGTAATATTTTTCGAATGATCTGCTGTAGACAAGATAAAGCGCGGGATCCCCTCTCCCGTGTGGGAGAGGGGTAGGGGCGATCGAAGATCGCGCGAGGGTGCTACGGTTCTGAGTTGGGCTGTGACTGTTCCGCTACCAGCACGATGCTCATTGCTTCACACTGAAGCGTGTCACCCTCACGCGGGATCTTCGATCTCCAGCCTCTCTCCCACACGGGCTAGCGGATTCACCCTTCTCCTCAGGGAGCCAATCCCCTGTAAAGGTGCGCGCTTTCCCCTCCCCCTTGTGGGAAGGGGTTAGGGTGGGGGTGGTGCAGGAGGCACCGCCGAGTCTCCTCAGGCACCACCCCCACCTCCAACTCCTCCCCACAGGGGGGAGGAGAGGTGCACTCCCTTCCAAGGGGAAAGCACCCAGACCGAGATGTGTGAATGCAGTAGCCCACACGGGAGAGGGGAGACGCGCTCTACCTCGACTGTACGGATCACGTCGAAGCCGTCGAAGGAGTTCTTTCCGTGTCCCCGCCGGACGTCACCACCTACCCTTTGCGGCTGGCGAGCCCGCTCGCCGTGTTCTTCACGGCGTTCTTCGCCGCGCCCCTCGTCGCGCTGCTCGGCCTGTCGCTTCGGGGGGCGGATGGGGGTTACGGCCTGTCGCAATACGCGGCCTTCCTGGGCGACGGCTTCAGCCTCGGCGTGCTCCTCGGCACGCTCTGGCTCGGGCTCAAGGTCACCGCCGCCTGCCTGGTGCTGGGGCTGCCGCTGGCGCTCGTCGCCACCCGGGCCGGGGGCTGGGTGCGCGGGATCATCATCCTGGCGGTGCTGACACCGCTCCTCACCAGCGTGGTGATCCGCACCTTCGCGTGGATCGTGATCCTCGGGCGACAAGGGGTGATCAACTCCCTGCTCTCCTCGCTGGGACTGATCGAGACGCCCTTGCGAATGCTCTACGCAGAGGGCGGGCTCGTCGCGGCGCTCGCCCAGGTGCAGATGCCCCTGATGGTGCTGCCGCTGATGACGGCGCTCGCCCGCATCGACCCGAGCCTGTGGGACGCCTCGGAAGCGCTCGGGGCCGGGCGCTGGCGTACCTTCTTTCGCGTGACCCTGCCGCTCTGCCTGCCGGGCCTGATCGCCGGTTCGGTCCTCACCTTCGCGGCGGCGATCTCGGGCTTCATCACCCAGTCGCTGATCGGCGGCGGACAGATGCTGTTCATGCCCGGCTACATCTACCAGCAGGCCATCGCCTTGCAGAACTGGCCGTTCGCGGCGGCGATGTCGGTGATCTTCCTCGTCGCGGTGCTCGGCGTGGTCCTGGCCTTCAACGCGCTGGGCCGCCTCGCCCGCGGCTACGCCCAGACGTGAGAGTGACGATGTCCCGTTCCCCCGGCGCCCTCGACCGACTCAGCTTCGAGGGCCTGCTGCACCTGCTGGCGATTCTCGCCCTGGTGCTGCTGCTCGCACCCACATTGATCGTGCTGGTGGTTTCGTTCACCGACGGGCTGTCCCTGCGCTTCCCGCCGCCGGGCTATTCCCTGCGCTGGTACGGCGAACTGATGGAGGCCTGGCAGCTTCACTACGCGCTCAAGAACAGCCTCACGGTCGCCGTGCTGGCGACCGCGCTCGCCATCGGGCTCGGGGTTCTGGCGGCCTTGGCGGTGGCGCGCTCGCCGCGTCTCTCGGCCCGCCTCCTCGACAGCTTCTTCCTGTCGCCCTTGATCCTGCCGGCCCTGGCCTTCGGCCTGTCGAGCCTGATGTTCTTCTCGCTCATCGGCTGGCCGGTCTCGGTCGCGACGCTGGTGCTGGGCCACACCGTGGTCTGCGTGCCTTACGTGGTGCGCAACACCGTAGCGGCGCTGACCCAGCTTCAGCCCAGCCTGCTCGAAGGCTCGGCGAGCCTCGGCGCCTCGCGGCTCTATACGTTCCGCCGGATCACCCTGCCGCTGATCCGGCCCGGCATCCTGTCCGGCGGCTTCCTCGCCTTCATGGCCTCGTTCGACAACATCCCGGTCTCGCTGTTCCTGCGCGACGCCGCCACCGACATGCTGCCGATCCGGATGTGGCAGGACCTCGAAGGCCGCCTCGACGTGACCATCGCGGCGCTCTCCGGAATCCTGATCGTCGCGACGATCGGGGGCATCGCCGTGATGGAGCGGCTGACCGGGCTGTCGCGGCGGCTGGTGTGATGCGCCTCACTCCGCCGGCTGGTGCCCCTCCGCCTCCGGCCGGCCCGGATCGCGGCGGCCGCGGCGCAGCGACAGGACGAGGCGGGTCACACCCGTCCCGAGACGGTCCATGTAGAGGTAGAGCACCGGCGTGATGAACAGGGTGAGGAGCTGCGAGACCAGCAGCCCGCCCACCACCGCGACGCCCAGCGGCTGGCGCAACTCGGCGCTCGCCCCGTGACCGATGGCGATCGGCAGGGTGCCCATCACGGCGGCCGCGGTCGTCATCATGATCGGGCGGAAGCGCAAGGAGCAGGCCTCGCGGATCGCCGCCGCCGGGCTCCAGCCCTGCTCGCGCTGGAGCACCAGGGCGACGTCGATCATCATGATGGCGTTCTTCTTCACGATGCCGATCAGCATCAGCACGCCGATGATCGCGATCACCGAGAGGTCCATCCCGTAGAGCTGGAGCGCGCCCAGCGCGCCGATCGCCGCCGCCGGCAGGCCGGTGAGGATGGTGAGCGGGTGGATGAAGCTCTCGTAGAGGATGCCGAGCACGAGGTAGATGGTGATGACGGCCGCCGCGAGCAGCAGGCCCTGGTTCGCCAGCGCGTCCTGGAACACCTGAGCGGTTCCCGCGAACGTCGTGGTGATGGTGCCCGGCACCCCGAGCGACTCCTTGATCGCCGCGATGCGGTTGACCGCCTGGCCGAGCGCCACGCCGGGGGCGAGGTCGAACGAGATCGTCACCGCCGGCAGCAGGCCGAGCTGGTTGATCGAGAGCGGGCCCGGGACGCGGGTGACGCTCGCCACCGCCGAGAGCGGCACCAGCTTGCCGTTGCTGGCGCGCAGGCGGATCTCGTCGAGGCGGTCGGCGGTCCAGTTCAGGCGCGGGTCGAACTCGGTGATGACCTGGTAGCTGTCGGCGGTGCCGTAGATCGTCGAGACCTGGCGGGTGCCGAAGCCCGTATAGAGCGTCTGGCGGATCTGGTCCGAGGTGATGCCGAGCGCCTGCGCCTTGTCGGTATCGACCGTGACCTTGGCCTGGAGCGCGGCGTTCTGGAGGTCGCTCGTGACGCCCGTGAAGGTGGCGCGGTCCTTGGCCAGGGCCTCGGTCAGGCGCTCGGACCAGCGTTCCAGCCCCGGCCGGTCGAGGCCCTGCACGACGTACTGGTACTGGCTCTTCGACTGGCGCCCGCCGAGCCGCAGGTTCTGCACCGGCGTGATGAACGAGGTCAGGCCCGGCACCGTCGCGAGGTCGCGGCGCAGCTCCGTGATGGTGCGCGACAGCGGGGGGCGCTGGTCGCGGTCCTTCAATTCGACGAAGAACGAGCCCTGGTTGAGCGTGCCGGAGAAGCCGTTCGAGCCGGCCCGGCTCACCACATGGGCCACCGCCGGGTGGCGGGCGAGGATCACCTCGGCCTCGTGCTGGAGCGCGCTCATCGCGTCGAAGGACACGTCCTGGCCGGCTTCCGTCGCGATCTGGAGCTGGCCGATATCCTCGGAGGGAAAGAACCCCTTCGGGATGACGACGAACATCCAGGCGGTGAGCGCCACGGAGGCGAAGAACACCATCAGCACCGCGAACGGCCAGCGCAGGCAGAGATCGACGCCGCGCTCGTAAGACCCTTGGATGCGCGCGAAGCCGCGCTCGAACAGGTTCTTCTTCTGGCCGTGCCCGGCGGCGTCGGCCGGCAGGCGGGCGGCGAGCATCGGGGTGAGCGTCAGCGAGATCACCGCCGAGGCGACGATGGCGATCGTCACCACGATGGCGAACTCGTTGAAGATGCGCCCGACCACGCCCCCCATCAGCAGCACGGGGATGAACACCGCGACGAGCGAGATGGTGATCGACAGGATGGTGAAGCCGATCTCGCCCGCGCCTTTGAGCGCCGCCTCGAACGGCTTCATCCCCTCCTCGACGTGCCGGACGATGTTTTCCAGCATCACGATCGCGTCGTCGACGACGAGGCCGACGGCGAGGGTCAGGCCGAGCAGCGAGATGTTGTCGATCGAGTAGCCGAGCACGTACATCGCCCCGAAGGTCGCGATGATCGAGATCGGCACCGCGACCGACGGGATCAGCGTCGCGGCAAGACGGCCGAGGAATAAATAAATCACCGCGACGACGAGGACGATGGTGAGCACCAGCGTGAACTGCACGTCGTGCACCGCCTCGCGGATCGAGAGCGAGCGGTCGTTGACGACGTCGATGGTGCCGCTGCCGCCCAGCTGCTCCTGGAACTTCGGCAGCATGGCGCGGACCCGGTCGACCACGTCGACCGTGTTGGCGTCGGGCTGGCGCTGGACGGCGAGCACCAGGCCGCGGGTGCCGTCCTTCCACGAGGCGATGCGGTTGTTCTCGACCGAATCGATCACCCGCGCGACCTCGCCGAGGCGTACCGGCCGACCGTTGCGGACCGCCACGATCACGTCGCGGAATCCGTCGGCGTTCATCAACTGGGTGTTGGTCTGGATGGTGAGGTTCTGGCCCCTGCCCTCGACCACGCCGACCGGCGTCGAGGTGTTGGCGTTCTGGATCGCCGCCTGCACCTCGTCGACGCCGATACCGCGCGCCGCCAGCACGTTGGGATCGAGCTGGACCCGGACGGCGAATTTCTGGCTGCCATAAACCAGCACCTGGCCCACGCCGGTGATGGTCGAGAGCGAGGGCGAGATCACCGTCTGGGCGAAGGCATCCAGCGTCGGCAGCGGCGTCGTCTCGCTCGACAAGGCGAGCAGGATCACCGGCGCGTCGGCGGGGTTGAGCTTGCGGAAGCTCGGCGGGATCGTCAGCTCGACCGGCAGCCGGCGCAAGGTGCGGGTGATCGCCGCCTGCACGTCGGCGGCGGCCTGGTCGATGTTGCGCGACAGCTCGAACTCGACGGTGATCGAGGTGAAGCCCTGATAGTTCGTCGCCGAGATCGTGGCGATCGACGGGATCGTCGAGAATTCCTTGATCAAGGGCGTCGCCACCGAGGCCGCCATCGATTCGGGCGAGGCGCCGGGCAATTGCGCGGTGACCGAGATGGTCGGGAAATCCACGGTCGGCAGGGCCGCCACCGGCAGGAAGCGGTAGGCGAACAGCCCCGACAGCGTCAGCGCGATCGACAGCAGGATCGTGGCGACGGGTCGGCGGATGAACGGAGCCGAGAGGTTCATCGACTTACTCGATCCGGGTGGCGGCGCCGGGCTTGGCCGCCTGCGCCTCGGTCGCGTCCTGCGGCCGCTCGGTGACGGGCAGGCCCTGGCGGACCCGGAACTGGCCTTCCACCACCACCCGCTCGCCGGGCTTGAGCCCCAGGCTCAGGGCGGCGCGGCCGTCGCGGGAGGTGATCACCTCGACGGTGCGGCGCTCGGCCGTGCCGTCGGGACGCACGACCCAGACGAAGCTGCCCTCCTGCCCGGGCTGCACGGCCGCTTGCGGTACCGTCACGGTGCCGGGCCGCCGGCCGAGATCGACCTCGATCCGGACGTACTGGCCCGGCCAGAGCCGGTCGTCCTCGTTCGGAAACAGGGCCCAGGCGGTGACGGTGCCCGACGCCTGGTCGACGCTCGAATCGACGAAGGACAGCCGCCCGACCGCCAGCACCGCCTCTCCGCCACTCGGATAGACCCTCACCGGCGCGGTGCCGGGCCGCATCAGCGCCGCCCGCAACCCGTCGAGGTCGCGCTCGGGCAGCGAGAAGGTGGCGCGCAAGGGCCGCATCTGCGTGATGGTGACGAGGCCGGTTCCGGCGGATTCGTTGCCCTTGACGAGGTTGCCGGTGGTGACCAGCACCCGGCCGAGGCGGCCGGCGATCGGCGCCCGCACGGTGGTGTAGTCGAGCCGGACCTTGTCGGCCTCGATCGCCGCTTGCGACGCCGCGACATTCGCCGATGCGACCTTGGCCTCGGCGGTGGCGACGTCGAACTGCGCCTGCGAGGCGGAGGAGCGCGAGAGCAGCTCGCCGACGCGGCGGACGTCGTTCTGGGTGCGGACCTGGGTCGCCTGGTCGCGGGCGAGCGCCGCCTCGTCCCGGGCGATCTGGGCGCGGATCTCGCGGTCGTCGAGGCGGTAGAGCACGTCGCCGGCCTTCACCACCTGGCCGTCGCGGGCGAGCTGCTCGACGATGACCCCGTCGATGCGCGGGCGCACGATCACGCTCGCCATCGGCTCGACCCAGCCCACCCCCGAGCGGGTGAGCGCGAGGTCGGTGACGCCCGCCGCCACCGTGGTGACGACGGGACGGGACGCGGCGGGATTCGTCGGTGGCGGAGGAGCGGGCGGGACGTAGGCGACCGGCAGGTGCTCCGGCAGGTGTCGGCCGAGATCGGCCGGCAGCGCCCCCCGGGCCGTGCTCCAGGCGGCGTGCGTGTCGCCGCCATGGCGCTGCACGAGCCATCCCGCTCCGGCCGCGACGAGCGCCAGGAGGACGAGGACGAGGCGGATCATCGCGGGGCTCCATGACGCGGTGCGAGAGGCGCACCGAGACCGTTGAGGAAGAAATCGGCGACCGCGCCTGATGCGGGCGGGCGCCGGCCGGTGCCGTGTACCGCCATGCGGATGCCGCCCAGCAGCATCAGCACCGCGAGGTCGATGTCGGGCACGTGCAGCTCGCCCGCGGCGACGCCGTCGCGCAGCAGGCCGGCCAGCGCATCGCGCAACCCGTCGAAGCCCTCGCGCAGGACGCGCCGGCTGCGCTCGCCGAACTCGGCGCCGCGCCCCTCGATCGCGGTGAGCGCCGGCGAGAGGGCGCCGATGCGCCCCAGCACCAGCCCGACGGCGGCGCGCAGGCGCGCGGGGGCGTCCCGGTCGGGGATCGCCCCGATCGCGTCGCGAAGATCCGCCAGGGTCCAGGCGAGCCCGTCGATGAACAGGGCTTCCTTCGTCGGGAAGTAGCGGTAGAGCGTGGGCTTGGCGACGCCGGCGGCGGCGGCGACCGCGTCCATGTGAACGGCTGCGTAGGGAAGGCCCGAGAACAGCCCCATTCCGGCTTCCAGGATGCGGCGGCGGCGCTTGGGATCGAGCAGCCGCTCGGCCGGCGGGCGCGCGACTCGAGGGCGGCCGGCATCAGGTCGATCGGATCGGCGTGCGGCGTCGCTCATGAAGCCCTAACTGAACTGACGGGTTCAGTTAGCGGGGCTGGGCGCGACACTGGCAAGCGCGGGTTTCCGCGACATAATAGCACGATAAGAAAGCGCTGCCATCGCGCGCCTCGCGGCCTCCGGCCGGATCGGGCAGCGACGTGGAGGCGGGGCGGAGCTTGCCCGCCGCACAATCCGGATCAGCATCGCGCCGTGGCCGTCCCGCCGCAGCGTCAGTCCGCGACAGTCCATCGTGATCCGAAAGACAGTCGAGGCGGCGCGGGAAGACTGGTCGGTCGCTTGCTCCGCCTCGTCTCGGCTGGTCTCACCCTCGATCCCGGGCGCTGCCACGCGTGCCCGGGACGACGGTCCCGGGCACGCGCCGGTACGAGGATCACCGGTCGGAGGTCCGAGCGGGCCTCCGGTATCCCGCCTCAGAACAGATGGATCGCGTGCGGGGCGAACAGCCCGATCGCCAGCATGCCGATCCCCGCGATCCCCAGGGCGCCGCCCGCGAAGGCGAGCGCGGCGATGCCGGTGATGACCTGGGCGGAGGCGAGCACGATGCCGATCTGGAAGGCGGCCGAGCCGAGCTCGTAATGGTGGTAGCGGGCGAGCGAGAGGTCGCGCTTGGCCTCGGCCGCCTTGGCCTTGGCGGCGAGCTCCTTGCGGCCGTCGCCGGAGGCCGGATCGGAATCCCAGCGGGCCATCGTCTTGGCCCATTCCTCGATCTGCTTCTTCACCGCCTCCGGGGAGGCGTTCGGCTCCAGCGCGATCTGCTCGCCGGCGGTCTTCAGCACCGTGCCGCGGATCGTGCGGGCCTGGAAGTAGGCCCACTGGTTGGCGGATTCGACGTTGGCGCCGAGCGCGTCGGTCTGGGCGCTCTTCGCCAGGGTCTCGCCGAGGGCGAGAAACAACGCGAGCACCGAGATCAGCAGCGCGACCTTCTTGTTGGAGCTGTCCACCGCCCCGTGACCACCCGACATCGTCGTCTCTCCCGAACCAATCCGACAGGCGCGGCCTCGTCTGGCGAAACCCTGCGACAGGACGAAGAACCGGGGACGCGTCCGATCGATGAAGCCGGCGGCGCCCGCGCCTTCATAGCCGGGTCGCGGGGCTGCGCCAGCCCCCGCTTGCGGGCCGCCCCGGGAGAGGGCAGGCCTTGCGTCACGGCCCCGCCACGAGGGCCGGTCCCGATGAGACGCCCGATCATGCGCCGAGCCCTGTCCGCCGCCCTCCTCCTCGCCGCCGTCGCGCCCGCCCTCCCGGCCCGGGCCGCCGGGCCGGATTGGCCCGACACCTACCTCTCCCGCGTCGAGGCCGTGGCGGTGGTCCAGAGCCTCAACGCCGCCCTGCTGGCGAGCCGCAGCGCCACCGCGACGCTCGAGAACTGGTGCGCCGCCCACCGCATGGCCGAGACGCCCCGCCTCGTCGCCCGGCTGGACCGGGGCGTCGACACGCCGGCGAGCCCGGAGACCCGCAAGCGCCTCGCGGTCGGGCCGGACGAGCCCCTGCGCTACCGCCGGGTGCGCCTCGCCTGCGGCGACCACGTCCTGTCGGAGGCCGACAACTGGTACGTGCCGGCCCGCCTGACCCCGGAGATGAACCGACAGCTGGAGACCACCGACACGCCCTTCGGCCGGGCGGTGGCGCCGCTCGGCACCACCCGCCAGACCGTCGGCTCGGAACCCCTGTGGCAGCCCCTGCCCGCGGGCTGGGACCAGGCCGCCCCGCCCGCCCCGTCCTGCGGGACGCTGAGCGTGCCCGAGCATCTGTTCAGCCACCGGGCGGTGCTGTTCACGGGCGAGCGGCAGCCCTTCTCGGAGGTGGTCGAGACCTACACCCGCGAGGTGCTGGATTTCCACCGCGCCGCCCGCCCGGCCGACCCGGCCTGCCCGAAACCCTGATCCCTTCGCCCGACAGGCATCAGATGTGCGTCCGGAGCCCGAACCCGGAGGCTCCGGCGCCCTAAGTCCCAGGGCTCGGACGGGCAAGACTTGGACGGGCAAGACTTGGACGGGCAAGACTTGGACGGGACGGAGGCCGACCGACGCCGATGGACACCACCCTGACCCTGCTCGATCTCTGCGGCGCGGTGGCGCTGCTGCTCTGGGGCATCCACATGGTGCAGACGGGGGTGCAGCGCGCCCTCGGGCCGCATCTGCGCCGTCTGCTCGGGGTGGCGCTCGGCAACAGGGTCAAGGCGCTGGCGGCGGGGCTCGGGGTCACGGCGCTCCTCCAGAGCAGCACCGCGACCGGCCTGATGGTCGCCTCCTTCGCGGGCGCCGGGCTGGTGGCGGTGGTGCCGGCGCTCGCCGTGATGCTCGGCGCCAATATCGGCACAACGCTGATCGTGCAGGTCCTGTCCTTCGACGTCGCCCGGGTGGCGCCGGTCCTGGTGCTGGTCGGTGTGATCCTGTTTCGCCGCGGGTCCGAGCCGCGCACCCGCGACCTCGGCCGGGCGGCGATCGGCCTCGGGCTGATGCTGATGGCGCTCTCGCGCCTCGTCGAGGTCATCACCCCCTACGAGGACGTGCCGGCCCTGCGGGTGCTGCTCGGCGCCGTCGCCACCGACCGGCTGATCGCCCTGCTGCTCGGGGCGGTGCTCACCTGGGCGGCGCATTCCAGCGTGGCGATCGTGCTCCTGGTGATGTCCTTCACCCATGCCGGCGTGCTGCCCTTCGAGGCCGGGATGGCGCTGGTGCTCGGGGCCAATCTCGGCTCGGCCCTCAACCCGGTGCTGGAGGGGGCTCGCGACGGCGAGGCCGCGGGACGCCGGGTGGCGCTCGGCAACCTCCTCACCCGGGCCCTCGGCTGTGTCATCGCCCTGCCCTGCCTCGGCCTGATCGGGCCGCTGCTGGTGGCCTGGCAGCCCGACCTGTCGCGGGCGGTGGCGGATTTCCACACCGCCTTCAACCTCGTGCTCGCGCTCGTCTTCATGCCGGCGCTCACCCCCTTCGCGGCCCTTCTGCGCCGGCTGGTGCCCGAAAGGATCGACGTCCACGATCCCGGCCGGCCAATCCATCTCGACGAGGCGGCGTTGGAGACCCCGCCGGTGGCCTTGGGCGCCGCCGGCCGCGAGGCCCTGCGGATGGCCGACGTGCTCGCCGAGATGATGACCGGGGCCGGCGAGGCGCTGACCGGCGGCGACCGGGCCAAGGTCACCGAGATCCGCCGCATGGACGATACGCTCGACCGGCTCAACGCCGCCATCAAGGCCTATCTCGTCCGCCTCGACCCGGAAGCCCTGAGCGACGACGACGAGCGCCGGATCGCGACGCTCATCGCCTTCACCACCAACCTGGAACACGCCGGCGACATCCTCTCGCGCAACGTGATGACCCATGCGGCCAAGCGCCTGAAGCGCGGCCTCGCCTTCTCGGCGGACGGCAAGGCGGAGGTGGGAATGCTGCTGGCGCGCCTCTCCGCCAACCTGAGCGCGGCGGGCGCCGCCTTCCTGACCGAGGATCCCCGCGCCGCCCGGCGGCTCGCCGACGAGAAGGCGGTGTTCCGCGATCTCGAGGCGCGGGCGACCGAGGCGCATTTCCGCCGCCTGCGCGAGGCCGGCCCGGGCTTGGGGCCGGCCGAGGCCACGGCGCTTTATCCCGACCTCGTGCGCGATCTGAAGCGGGTCAACGACCATCTGGTGGCGGGGGCGGCCTATCCGATCCTGGAGAGCCGGGGGGCGTTGCGGGCGAGCCGGTTGGAGGGGTCGTGACGGGTTGGCGCGACGCCAGTACCTTCCTTCACCCCGGAAAAAGTGCCGCGTGGCTGCCCCGGCAGCGTCGCGGGCCATGGCGCGCTCAGCAATCCTTTGCAGGATCACGCCAATCAAGCTGGCCCCTAAACAGACTTGCGTGGGCAGGCCAACGCTTCGCCCGCTTAGGTTTTTGTTTTGTCGCAGATTTTTGGCGCCGAACCGGCAACCACTTCGGCGAAATCTGCTTAGACACGTTGCCCCTCCTCCGAGAACAAAGCCCCCCGCCCCGGATCGAACGTCAGTGCAGGAAGTCGGTGCGCAGGAACAGCTCGCGGTAATTGTCGAGCGTCGGCGTGAAGATCTGCTGCGGCGGCAGCGCCATCACGTCCCGGCCGACCTTGAACGAGGACAGGACCGTCCAGGCGAGCGGCGCCAGGACCGCGACCAGCATCGCGGCGACCTGGGCGCGGCCGAGGATCCGGCGGGAGACGGGCGGGGTCGTCGGCATGGCCTCAATAGCTCAGGGCGCGCCGCAGGCGGGCGAAGACCATGACGGTGCAGAGCACGACGATCGAGAGCGTCGGCATCGCCGCCGAGGCGTGGCCGAAGGGCGAGAACTCGAAGCCCTGCTGATAGGCGTACATGTTCATGGTGGTCGAGGCGTTGCCCGACCCGCCGCGGGTGGCGATGAGGACGAGGTCGAAGAAGCGCAGCAGATCGACCGAGCGCAGGACGGCGGCGATGAGCAAGGTCGGCCCGAGGAGCGGCAGGGTGACGTAGACGAAGCGGCGCCAGCCGATGACGCCGTCGACCGCGGCGGCCCCGAACATGCTCGCCGGCAGGAATTGCAGGCCGCCGAGCACGATCAGCCCGACGAAGGGCGCCCATTGCCAGGTATCGATCAGCGCCACGCTGAGCAGCACCCAGTGCGGGCTCGCCAGCCACAGGAGCGGCGATACCCGGACCGTGCCGAGCAGCCAGTTGACGATGCGACGGAGGGATCGAGGAGCACGAGATTGCGCGCGACCTTGACGCCGTTGAGCACGATGCCGAGCCAGGTGCCGAGCACGGGCTGCATCGCCAGCGCCACCCCGTAGAGCACCCAGGTGACCCGGAAGGCATTGAGGAATTCCGGGTCGCTCGCGAGGTTCAGGTAGTTCTCGATCCCGACGAAGCGCGGCTCGGTCCCGAGCGAGGCGTCCTGGAGCGAGATCCAGGCGGCGCAGACGATCGGGAAGACCATCATCAGGACGACGAAGGCGACCGCCGGCCAGACCATCCAGGAGAACGAGATTTTTGCCTGTCCGCGTCGCGCCCGCTCGGGAACGATGGTGACGGCTGGACTGGCGATGGTGGTCACGTGCGGTCCCCGTGGCGGGATGACGACCAGTGTCGGCGCCTGCGCGACCGACATCATGGGATCCCACCCTCCCCCTCATCCTGAGGTGTCAGTCGATCGAAGATCGAGTGACCTCGAAGGAGGGCTCCAGGGATCGCTGCGCCATCCGGAGGCCTCCTTCGCGGCTCCCTGCGGTCGCACCTCAGGATGAGGTCGAGGGTGGGAAGGGGTCGGCTATCGCGACACGACCGATCGCGTAGCCGAGACGCGGCGGATCCTGCTGTTGCAGCTTCAACAGCGCCGCGTCGGCGTCGCAGGCGGCCTGCTGCGGCGTCTTCTGGCCGAGGACCACCTTCTGCGCCGCCCGGCCGATGATCTCGCGGGTCTCCGGCACCCGGTCGGTCGGCGAGGCGTAGTCGCCGGTGCCGCGGCGGCTGATCTCGCTCACCGCCGCGACCCATTGCCGGCGCACCGGCTTCTGGCTCGCCCAGGCCCGCATCCCCTCGCCCTCGAAGACGGAACTGCGCGAAGGTGCCACGCCGCGATCGACCAGGGTCGCCTGCATCGACGGCGAGGTCGCTCATTGCAGGAAGTACCAGGACGGCCCCTTGCGGCGGGAATATTCGGAGATCGACAGGCCTCAGCCGAAGCCGATCGGCTGCGACACGCCGCCGGCACGCCCCTTCGGCAACAGCTTGATGCCGAGGTCGTCCTCGCGGCCCGAATACTTCATGATATTGGGAAATTCGTTCGAGGATTCGTGGGTCATGGCGACCTTGCCCTGGCCCAGGAGCTCGACCACCTGCGGGAAGCTGCGATTGGTCGCGCCCACCGGCCCGTAATCCTTGAGGAGGTCGGTGTAGAGCGTCAGCCCCGCGACCGATTCCGGCCGGCACAGGCCGGGCTTGGTTCCGTCCACCGACTTGAAGCCACCGCCGCTGTTGAACACGAAGGCGGCCATCGGGTATGGCACGGCGTTGCGTACGCCGCGAGCGGCCCAGGCATCGATCGACGGATCGCAGGCCTTGATCTTGCGCGCCGCGCCCAGGATGTCCTCGAGGTATTCGGGTACCGCGACGCTGCACTTGGCGAAGATATCCTCGCGCCAGTAGAACAGCGGCCCCTCGACGTTGATCGGCAGGCCGGTGAGCTTGCCCCCGAACGTCTCGTTGCGGATCAGCCCGGCGCCGAAATCGTCGAGCTCGAAGACCGGCGCAGTCTGGCTCGGATCCGTCAGCATCGGGGTGACGTCGGCGTACCAGCCGGCCTTGTTGTAGACCGCACCCTCGCGGATCTTGAGCGAGACGTAGACGTCGACGTCGGAGGATTTCGCCTGGAGCAGCGTGTTGAGCCGGGCGCGCTGCGGATCCTCGTTGAGGATCGCGATGCGCAGCTTGATCCCGGTCTTGACGGTGAATGGCTGCGCCATCTCCCGGATGGCGTTGCTCCAGGGATGGTCGGTGAGGACGAGGTTGATGGTCTGGCCGTCATACCGCTTCCAGTCGAAGCCCTCGGCGCGAGCAGCGTCCGGGATCGTACCGGTCAGCACGGCGGCGAGCAGCCCGGCGAGCGCGGCTTTCGGTCCGCGCGTCACTCCTGCCCCGAAACGGGAAGGAGGCGAGGCTGGCGCGCGCTGCATCGTCGTCATGGTTCCTCCTCGGACCGGATGCCCGGCTCCCGTTCACGTCTCGATCCGGACCGGCGCTTTGGCGCCCGGCCCGGTCACTGCATGTTGAGCGAACCTTTAGCGATTGACAGACTGACATGTCAGTGAGAGTTGGGTGACATGAAACAGCGCGACCAAGCCTACGACGCCTTCGTCCAGCAGTTGCTCGACGGGCGCCTGGCGCCGGGCTCCTTCGTGACGCAGCGCGAGCTGGTGGCGCTCACCGGCCTGCCTCTCGGCGCCGTGCGCGAGATGATCCCGCGGCTGGAGGCTGACGGGCTGATCTCGACCCTGCCGCAGCGTGGGTTGCAGGTCGCGGCGGTCGACCTGCGGCTGGTCCACGAGGCGTTCCAGCTCCGGGAGATCATCGAGACCGCGGCGGTGGCGCATTTCGCCCGCACGGCGCCCGCCGCCCTGGTGGCGTCCCTGCGCGCCGCCCATGCGCGGATCAGCGCTGAGGCCGCGGAGGGCGTCACCGAGGCGCTGATCGCCGAGGCGCAAGCCACGGATTGGGGGTTTCACGATGCGGTCGTCGCCCATCTCGGCAACGGCCTCGTCTCGGAGATCCACCGGGTCAACCTCATCCGCATCCGGGTCATCATGCAGAGCCGCGTCGCGCTCTCGCCCGAGGTGCTGCCGCCGGCCTTCGCCGAGCATGCCGCGATCCTGACGGCAGTGGAGGCGCGCGATGCCGACGCGGCCGCCGCCGCCCTGCGCCGGCACCTCGAAACCTCGCGCCGCCGGGCGCTGGGGCTGGATACCGGCCGCGAGGCCGACCGGCACGAGGCGCCCGATTCCCTTGAGTCAAGCGGGCGTGAACCGCCCTCTTCTCTCGAGTCAAACGGGCGTGAACCGCCCTCTTCTCTTGAGTCAAACGGGCGTGAACCGCCCTCTCCCCCTCATTCAAACGGGCGCGAAGCGCCCTCTCGGAGGACCGCATGAGCAACGCCATCACCGGCCTGTGGGTCGCCCTCGCCACGCCGCTCGACGCGACCGGCGCGGTCGACCACGGCGCCCTCGTGCGCCACGTCCGGTTCCTGATGGAGCGGGGCTGCGACGGCGTGGTGCCGTTCGGCACCACCGGCGAGGGCACCTCGTTCTCAGGCCCTGAGCGCCTCGCGGCGGTCGAGGCCCTGCTCGCCGCCGGCATCCCGGCCGACCGGATCGGGCTGGGCACCGGTTATCCGGCGATTCCGGACAGCGTCGCGCTGACCAAGGCGGCGCTCGGCCTCGGCCTCACCCACGCCCTGGTGCTGCCGCCCTATTTCTACCGCGACGTGACCGAGGCCGGGATCGTCGATGCCTTCGCGGCGATCCTCGACGGCGTCGGCGACGACCGGTTGCGGGCGACCCTCTACCACATCCCCCAGACCTCCGGCGTCGGCCTGCCCCCGGCGGCGGTGGCGACCCTGCGAGCGCGCTACGGCCAACTGGTCGCCGGCGTGAAGGACAGCTCGGGCGATTTCGCCCAGTTCCAGGCCTTCCGGGCGGCGGCTCCCGAGGTCGCGGTCTGCGTCGGCAACGAGGCGGATATCGGCCGGGCGCTCGCCGAGGGCGGGGTCGGCACGATCTGCGGCATGGCCAACCTCGTTCCCGACCTGGTGCGGGCGATGTTCACCGATCCCGCCGCCGCCGAGCCGATGCGGGCGGCGATCGGCCTGATCCGCGGGCCGTTCGTGCCGGTACTGAAGTCCGCCATGGCGGCGATGACGGGCGAACCCGCCTTCGGCCGGGTGCGCGCTCCGCTGGTCGCGGCGGATGCCGGAATCGGGCGGCGCATCGCGGCGGAGATGGCGGGCCTGTCCCGCGCCGCGGCAGCGTAAAACCTGTAAGACGATCGAGACGAGCGGCGATCCACGCCGCCCCTCGGGAGGAGACCAGCATGACGGCAATGCCGGACGCGTCCCGCGACGAGGGGGTGGTGGCCGCCCTCGTCGCGGAACTGGGCGAGAAGACGATCCTCTCCGGCGCCGGGCGGCCGGCCCGCAACGCCTCCGACTGGAGCACCCTCGGGCCGCAAGTCCCCCTCGCGGTGGTCAGGCCCACCACCACCGAGGCGGTCGCCGCCGCGATGCGGATCTGTGCGGCCCACGGCGTGCCGGTGGTGCCGCAGGGCGGGCTCACCGGCCTGTGCGGGGGCGCCCGGCCGCTGCCCGGCTCGGTCGCCCTGTCGCTGGAACGGATGACCGGAATCGAGGCGATCGACCCGGCCTCGGCCACCATGACCGTGTGGGCCGGCACGCCGCTCCAGGTGGTGCAGGAGGCCGCGGATGCGGCCGGGTTCCTGGTCCCGCTCGATCTCGGGGCCCGGGGCTCCTGCGCCATCGGCGGCAACGCCTCCACCAATGCCGGCGGCAACCGGGTCATCCGCTACGGCATGACCCGCGAGATGATCCTCGGCCTGGAGGTGGTGCTGCCCGATGGCGGCATCGTCACCAGCCTCAACCGGATGATCAAGAACAACGCCGGCTACGACCTCAAGCACCTGTTCATCGGCTCGGAAGGCACGCTCGGCATCATCACCCGGCTGGTGCTGCGGCTGTTCCCGAAGCCCGCCTGCACCTTCGCGGCGCTCTGCGCCCTGCCGGACTACGACTCCGTGGTCGGGCTCCTCGCGGCGGCCCGCCGGGGCCTCGGTCCGATGCTCTCGGCCTTCGAGGTGATGTGGCCGGATTACTGGGAGACGGTCCATGCCATGCCGGGGGTGCGGGTGCCGCTGGCCCCGGGCCACGCCGCCTATTGCCTGATCGAGGCGCAAGGGACCGACGAGACCTTCGACGGGCCGCGCTTCGAGGCCTGGCTGGAGGCGCAAGGAGAGGCGGGCCTGCTCGCCGACGCGGTCCTGTCCCGCTCGCTCTCCGACGTGAAGACGTTCTGGGGCGTGCGCGACGCCTGCTCGGAATTCCCGCTGGTGCTGGGGCCGCACGAGCCCTTCGACATCGGCCTGCCGGTGGCGGCGATGGACGACTACGTCCAGGCCTGCAAGGCGGCCCTGGCCGAACGCCTGCCCGGCGCCTTCGCGCTGTTCTACGGCCATATCGGCGACGGCAACCTGCACATCGTCGCCGGGCTGAAAGGCGCCGACCCGCAGCCGAAGGACGCGATCCAGGAGGTCGTCTACGGGCTGGTGCGCGCGTTCGGCGGCACGGTCTCGGCCGAGCACGGCATCGGGCTGACGAAGAAGCCGTGGCTCGGCCATGTCCGCTCCGAGGCCGAGATCGCCCTGATGCGGCGCCTGAAGGCGGCTTTGGATCCGGCAGGGGTGCTCAATCCCGGCAAGGTGCTGTGAGTCGCCAGTCGATCACGATCATCGATCGCACCTGATATGATAGACGATATTCCACCATCTCACCTCATCCTGAGGTGTCGGTCGATCGAAGATCGGCTGACCGCGAAGGAGGGCTCCAGATGTCTCTGAGATTCCTGGAGCCCTCCTTCGAGGCTCCTTTCAGTCGCACCTCAGGATGAGGTGGATGGTGGGATGCATTCTTGAATTTTTCGATCAAAAAAACTCCAAAGGCATCCCTCACGCCTGCATGAGGAACTGCGCCAGTTCCTCCCGCGCCAGCACCCGCGCGAGGGAATCCTCCGCCGGGCCGTCCACGGCCATCAGCAAGCCGCCGCAGACCGTGCCGCGGCCGGTCACCGCGTAGCGCAGGGTGCAGGCGGGTTCGAGCACGCCGGGCCGGACGACGAAGCCCTGCATGGTGCCGGGCCGCTCGCTGCGGCCGATCACGGTGTCGAGGCCCGCCACCCGGCCGGCGATCGCGAACGGCACCAGGCCGAGGCGCCGGCCGCCCTGGCGGGCCTGGACCCGGCGCGGCCCCTCGATGGCGACGAGCGTCTCGGGCGCGAGCTGCGCGAAGGCCCGGAAGGTCAGGGGGCCGCCATCCTGCGCGGCGAAGCGGTCGATCACCGCGAGGCCCGACAGGTCGTGCGGCAGCACGAAGACCCGCAGGTGCCTGACGCCCGGCCCGTGCACGTTGGTCTCGATCGCGTGGGCGACGGCGCCCGGCAGCGCCAGGCTGCCGCGGTGGAGGCCGCGCCCGGCCACCGGCTCGGTGCCGTCGATCACCGCGACGTTGTGGGCGCGGGACGAGAGCAGGTAGTGGCGCGCCGCCCCGATCTCGACCTGCTCCGAGCCTCCGGCCTCGACGATCCAGCGCGTCGCCCCCGCCGCGTAGACGAAGGACGTGCAATCGGCGTGGCCCTGGGGCGAGGTCTCGGCGAAGGTGCAGGCGAAATGCGCCCAGCCGCGTCCGGCGGTGTCGTGGCGGGCGCAGAGGCCGTCGGGCAGGAGCGTCGAGGAGGACGCGGCCTGTTGCGCGGTCGGGCGCTGCGCCACCAGCCCGGCCTTGCCGCGCAGCCGGGCGATCCAGCCGGCATCGTCGGTGCCCGCAAACACCTCGCCGAAGGGCGGCAGCCGCCCGCCCGGATCGAGGAGGCCGGCGAGGTCCGAGAGCGCCGCCTCGGTCCGGGCGGCGACGAGGGGGCCGGGCGCCGCCTCGCCGAGGGGCTCGCGCAGGGCCCGCCCGAGGGTGACGAGGTCGAGGCGGCGGTGGAGCGAGGAATCCGAGAAGTGCCCGTCGACCGGCAGAAGGGCCGGCACGCCGTCGCGTAGGGACTCGCGGGCGAGCCCGTCCCAGTGGCCGGAGAACGGCAGGCGCGGCAGGGCGGAGGCGAGGGCCAGCAGCGCCGCGGCGGCCTGGAGCTGGTGCAGGCTCCGCCCGAAGGTGTTCTGGCCGACGATCTCCGCCAGGGCGAAGCCGTGCCGCACCGCCTCCCCGGTCAGGACCGGCGCCGCCGCCCCGGCGCCCGGAAGCGCGAGGAGCCCGATCCACACCTCGGCCCGGGCCGGCAAGGCGCCCGGATGCAGGCTCAACGGATCGGCCGGCTGGCCCCAGGGGTTGGCCCGCGACCAGGCCTGGGCGAGGGCGAGCGCCCGGGCCGGCGCCGCCTCGGCGAGCGCCAGCAGCCAGGTCAGCGACTGGTAGGCGAGGCGCCAGGGGATGGCGCGGGAGGGCACGGCGCGGAACGGATCCTCGCGGAAATCCGGAGGCTCGGGCAGGGTCCAGTCCGGGCAGCCGGCGAGGCGCAAGGTGAGGCCGCCCTCTTGCCGCAGGGCGACCGGACGCTCGGTCTCGGATCGCAGGGACCGGGCGCGGGCGAGCGGCAGGGCGGCGGCGCCCGCCTCCCCGGGCCCCGGGATCCAGGCGGCCTCGGCGCCGGGATCGCGCCCGAGCCGGGCCGAGAGGCGGGCGAGGAAGCCCGGCGCGTCGAGGAGGTCGTCGCCGCACAGGCTCTCGAGCCGGAACCGGTCCTCGAGCGCCACTTCCGGCGGCCCGAGCAGCTCCACGGCGGGCAGCCGCTCGCCCTCCTCCTCCCAGGTGCAGAAGCCGAGATCGAGGGCGGTGGCGCCCGGCGGCGGCTCCAGGGCGAGGGTGAAGCGGCGCGCCTGCGGCTGGGCCGGCAGGTTGATCGCCGCCCCAAGAGCCGGCCTCTCCCCTTCGCCCGGCTCCTCCGCGCCCGGCTTCGCGCCGAGACCCGGCACCGCGACGGTGCCCGGATAGGGCGGCGGAATCTCCGCCCCGTCGCGGTCGCGGTAGACGAGGCTCACCCGCGCGGCGTGCTCGGTCTGCCGCGCAGCGTGGATCTGCCCGCGCACCACGAGGCCGAGGCCCGGGACGAGGCCGTGGCGCAGAGGCTCCGGATGCGGCCCGAGGCGCCGGCGGCGGAACGCGCCCGGCCTCGAGGGCATGCCGGGGCGCAGGCGCGGCTCGGCGAGCGTGACCCCTTCGCTGTTGCGCCAGGAGCGGAGCGTCAGGGCGAGGCCGCGCGCCTGGGGCGGCACCCCGAAGGCCACCCGCAACGGCGCCATCCGCACCAGCTCGCTGCCGGCGGGCTGGCAGGCCGGCCCGGCGATCCAGGCACTGTGCGGATCGAGCAGGGTGCGGACGAGGCCGGGCACCTGCTCGACGTCGAGGCTCGACCCGTCGGCGGCCAGGAAGTCGAAGCCCGCGAGGAGGAAGTCGAGGGCCTGCCCCCCCTCCTCCTCGGCCGTCCAGGCGAGGGTGGCCTCCAGGCAGCACCAGGCCTCCGCGGGCAGATGGCGAAACGTCAGCTGGACCCGGGACCAGCGGTTGTTGGCGGTGATCGCGTGTTCGCCCTCGCGCGTGCCCGGTCCCGCCCCGCCCGCGTAGCGGGCCTGGACCGGGAGGAAGACCGGCTCGGAGGGCAGCAGGGCCGGAAGCATGCGCGAGAGAGGGGGGACGAGTGCGGGCGGGTACCCCGCGGCAGTGCCGGGGAGTGGCCGTCCCTGTCAAGGCGCGGGGATGCCTGCTGCGTGCGCATCCCCACCGGGCGACCCTCCCGCGGGCCCCGCAAGCTTGCGCCAGCCTCGGGCAAGGTAGCGCTCCTAAACCCTCCGTTACGCGGCAGGGCCCGGGCGTCGGGTCGTTTCGGCACAGGGTAAGGAGTGACGGACATGGAGGGGTTCGCGTGACGGGGATCTACCTGTTCGAGCTCGCCTCGCTGCACGGCAACTACCTGTCGGTGCGCCAGTCGACCATCGCCGGCAACGTGGCCAATGCCAACACCCAGGGCTACAAGGCCCGGGACGTCGCATCCTTCGCCCAGGTGCTCGCCGGCACCGGCGGCGACATGGCGACGACAGCGCAGGCCCATCTCCACGCCCCCGGCCTCGGCGTCCCGGTGCGCCCCGACAAGTCCGGCTGGGACGTGCTCGAGACCTCCAGCAGCGTCAGCCTGGAGCAGGAGATGCTGAAGGCGAGCGAGGTCTCGCGCCAGCACAACCTCGATATCGGGGTGGTGCGCAGCTTCGACCGCATGCTGAAACTGGCCGTGAGGGGCGGATCGTGATCGACCCCCTGCTGGCCGCCTCCCGTCTCGCGAGCGCGGGCCTCGAAGCCCAGTCCCTGCGCATGCGGGTGGTGTCGGAGAACCTTGCCAACGCCCAGTCGACGGGCAACGCGCCGGGGGCCGACCCCTATGCGCGCAAGACCGTGACCTTCAAGGCCGAGCTCGATCGCGCGATCGGTGCGGCCTCGGTGCGTGTGCGCGACATCGACACCGACAACACCCCGTTCCGGGTCGAGCACGACCCGAGCAACCCGGCGGCGGACCAGAACGGCAACGTCAAGCTGCCGAACGTGAACGCCCTGATCGAGATGGCCGACATGCGCGAGGCCAACCGCTCCTACGAAGCCAATCTGCAGGTGATCAAGCAGGCCCGCGCGATGGTGGCCAGCGTGATCGACCTCCTGAGGACATGAGCATCCGATGATCGAGGCCCTCACCCTCTCGGCCTTCGACCGGGCCGCCGCTTCCGCCCGCCCCGAGGCTGCGGCCTCCGTGCAGCGCGCCGCGCTGCCCCCGATGTCCGGCGCCGCGATGCCGGGTGCCGACGGCGCCGCGCCGGCCGATTTCGGGCAGATCATGGCGAGCTTCGCGAGCGGCGTGCGCAACGATCTGCGCGCCGGCGAAGCCGCCTCCATCGCCGGCATCCAGGGCAAGGTCTCGACCCAGCAGGTCGTCGAGGCGGTGATGTCCGCCGAGCAGAGCCTGCAGACCGCCGTCGCCATCCGCGACAAGGTCGTGTCCGCCTATCTCGAACTGAGCCGCATGGCGATCTGAGGACCTTACGCAGATGAGAGCGCTCGCCGTCGCCGCCACGGGCATGTCCGCCCAGCAGCTCAACCTCGAAGTCATCGCCAACAACATCGCCAACCTGAACACCACCGGGTTCAAGGGGGCGCGCGCCGAGTTCACCGACCTGCTCTACCAGGCCGAGCGGCAGCAGGGCGTGCCCAACCAGTCCGGCCAGGAGGCGGTCCCCGAGGGCGCGATGCTCGGGCTGGGCGTGCGCGCCGCGGCGATCCGCAACCTGCACCGCCAGGGCCAGCTCACCAATACGGCCAACCAGCTCGATCTCGCCATCAATGGCCGCGGCTACTTCCAGATCACGAGCCCGAGCGGCGAGATCAACTACACCCGCGCCGGCGCCTTCAACAAGAACGCCACCGGCCAGCTCGTCACGCTCGAAGGCTATACGGTCGATCCGGCGATCCTGATCCCGCCGACCGCGACCGAGATCACCATCAACCAGTCGGGCCAGGTCTACGCCAAGATCGACGGCCAGGTGGCGCAACAGAATATCGGCACGATCACCATCGCCAACTTCGCCAACGAGTCGGGTCTCGAGCCCCTCGGCAACGGCCTCTACCGCGAGACCCCGGCCTCGGGCGCGGCGGTGATCGGCAACCCGGGCGATGCCAGCTACGGCAAGCTCCAGCAGGGCTACCTCGAGGGCTCGAACGTCGATCCGGTGAAGGAGATCACCAGCCTGATCACCGCCCAGCGCTCGTTCGAGATGAACTCCAAGGTGATCCAGGCCGTCGACGAGATGGCGGGCACGATCTCCAAGGGCATCCGGTAAGCCGATCTTTCGGTGAGACTGCCACGCCGCCGGACCCGGCGGCGCCCCTCCTCCCGGCGCGACACCCCCATGCGTTCCCTCCTCCGGCACTCCCGTCTCCTCCTGGCGCTGGTCCTCCCGGCCCTGGTCGGCCTGTGTCTTCCGGCCGCCCTCGGCGTGGCCGCGCCAGTCCCGTCGTCACCCGCCGACGCGCCCTCGGCCCTCACCGAGATGATGCTGCCGGTGCCGACCGTGACGATCTATCCGGGCGACACGATCAAGGAGACGATGCTGCGGCTCCAGGCCTACCCGACGACCTACCGGGCCCGGGCCGCGGTGATCGACGCGCCGATGGCCATCGTCGGGCGCACCGCCCGCCGGATGCTGCTGCCGGGCGAGCCGGTGCCGGTCAACGCCGTCGACGATCCCCGCCTCGTGAGCCGGGGCACGCCGACCCAGATGATCTTCGAGGAGAACGGCCTCGTCATCACGGCGGTCGGGGCGCCGCTGCAGAATGGCGGCCTCGGCGAGACCATCCGGGTGCGCAACACCGACACCAACCGCATCGTGCTCGGCACGGTGATGGCCGACGGCCGCATCAAGATCGGCGGTTTCTGATGCGGGCCCCGTTCCGCATCGCCCTCGCGTTGGCCGTGGCCCTGGTGCCGGTCCTGCCCACCCGCGCCGCCGCGCCGGTCATCGCCAGCGGCGGCTATGCCCGCATCAAGGACGTCGCCAGCCTCAAGGGCGTGCGCGACAACCAGATCGTCGGCTACGGCCTCGTCACCGGCCTCCAGGGCACCGGCGACACCCTGCGCAACGCCCAGTTCACCGAGCAGTCGCTGCAATCGATGCTCGACCGGATGGGCATCAATGTGCGCGACGCGCGCCTGCGCACTCGCAACGTCGCCGCCGTGATGGTGACCGCCGACCTGCCGCCCTACGTCGGCGCCGGCTCGCGCATCGACGTCACGGTGACCTCGCTGGGCGACGCGACCTCGTTGCGCGGCGGCACCCTGCTGATGACCCCCCTGTCGGGCGGCGACGGCAACGTCTATGCGGCGGCGCAAGGCCCGCTCGCGGTCTCGGGCTTCTCGGCTCAAGGGCAAGCCGAGCAGCTGACGCAGGGCGTGCCGACCGCCGGCCGCATCCCCAACGGCGCGCTCATCGAGCGCGAGGTGCCGGGTGCGTTCCGCGATCTGCCCGAGCTGATCTTCGAGCTGAAGAACCCCGACTTCAAGACCGCCACGATGGTGGCCGACGCCATCAACACCTACGCGATGGGCCGCTTCCGCCACCGCATCGCCAGCCCGCGCGACCAGCGCTCGGTGGTGCTCCAGCGCCCCCGCGACATGATCCTGCCGCGCCTCGTCGCCGAGATCGGCGACCTGACGATCCAGCCCGACGTGCCGGCCCGGGTCGTGGTCGACCAGCGCACCGGCACGGTGGTGATCGGCCGCAACGTCCAGATCTCCACGGTGGCGGTCACCCACGGCAACCTCACGGTGCGGGTCACCGAGACGCCGGAAGTGTCGCAGCCCGCGCCCTTCTCCAACGGCCAGACCACGGTGGTGCCGCGCACCGAGGTGGCGGCCCGCGAGGAGCAGGGCCGGCTCGCGGTGCTCGGCGGCTCCGACCTCCAGACCCTGGTGCGCGGCCTCAACCAGGTGGGGCTGAAGCCCACCGACATCATCGCGATCCTCCAGGCGGTGAAGACCGCCGGCGCCCTCCAGGCGGAGCTCGTCGTCCAATGACCCGGATCCTCCTCACCGCCCTCCTGCTGGCGCTGGCCGGTCCGGCGCTCGCCGCCGGCGACGGTCATGGCGGGGCGGCGAGCGACCCGGCCAAGGATGCGGCGATGCGGGCCATCGCCGCCCGCGACGCGCCCAAGGAGCCGACGGCGCAGGACTTCGCCGCCGGGGCGGCCAAGGACCCGGCCAAGACCGGCTACTGCGCCACCATCGCGGATGCGGCGGCCGATGCCCGCTTCGCCTGGCAGAAGGATCAGCTCGCCGCGCTCGAGAAGCAGGTCGAGGAGCGCATCCGCCGCCTCGAGGAGAAGCGCGCCGAGTACGAGGCGGTGGTCCAGCGCCGCAAGGAATTCCTGGCTAAGGCCGACGAGAGCGTGGTCGCGGTCTACGCCAAGATGCGCGCCGACGCGGCGGCGCTCCAGCTCACCAACATGCCCGAGGACAACGCCGCGGCGATCCTGGTGAAGCTCAACGCCCGCACGGCGAGCGCGGTGCTCGCCGAGATGGAGGCGTCCCGCGCCGCGTCGCTCGCCCGCAAGATGGCCGAGGCCGGCCGCCGCAAGGACAACGAGAAATCGTGATGACCCATTTCGCTTCCTCCGGCCGCCTCCTGACGCTCCGACTGCTTCCCCTGGCGGCCGCCGGCCTGGCGCTGGCCGGCTGCCAGAGCAAGCTCGACGAGTTCGGCCGTCCGCCGGTCCTGACGCCGATCGGCACCGGGCTTTCCGCCCCGCGCGAGGCCCTGCCCTCGACCTTCGGTTCGCTCCAGAGCCGGCACAGCTATCACTCGACCTGGACGCCGGCGAGCGCCGACCTGTTTCAGGATCCCCGCGCCCGCAACATCGGCGACGTGCTGACGGTCAGCATCCTGATCAACGACAAGGCGCAGTTCGACAATGCGAGCGACCGCTCGCGCAGCCAGAAATCGAGCCTCGGCTTCGATTTCGGCTACGGCGTCTCGGGCCTGAAGGATTCGGCCACCGCCGATACCGGCATCCGCTCGGGCACCGAGACCAAGGGCCAGGGCACCATCGACCGCAAGGAGAATTTGAGCCTGTCGGTGGCCGCGGTGATCACCGAGGTGCTGCCGAACGGCAACCTCCTGATCAGCGGCTCGCAGGAGATCCGGGTCAACAACGAGGTGCGCGTGCTCAACGTCGCCGGCATCGTGCGGCCGCGCGACATCTCGCGCAAGAACACCATCGACTACGACAAGATCGCCGAGGCCCGGGTCTCCTACGGTGGCCGCGGCCGCCTGACCGACGTGCAGGGGCCGACCCTCGGCCAGCAGATCTTCGAGACCGTCGCGCCGTTCTGACGACCTTGAACCCGGGGGACCCGCGATGGCGGACAAGAAGGACGAGAAGAAGGGCGGCGGAAAGGCCTGGATCGGCGCCCTCGCCCTCTGCACCCTGGTGGCGATCGGCACCGGCGCGGGTCTCGGCCTGTACCTGATGACGAGCGTCGAGAAGGCGGTCGACCAGAAGACCCGCGAGGCCCAGGAGCACGAGAAGGCCACCAAGGTCCTGAACTATTCCGGCGACCTCACCCTGCGCAGCGTCGGCTCGGTGGTGACGAACCTCGCCGAGCCGGCCGATTCCTGGATCCGGCTCGAATCCTCGGTGGTGTTCAAGACCGGCAGCCTGCCCACCCCCGACATCACGGTGGCGGAGATCAAGGCCGACATCGTCGCCTACCTGCGCACGCTCTCGACGGCGCAGATCGAGGGGGCGAGCGGCCTCCAGCACCTGCGCGAGGACCTCAACGAGCGCGTCGCGTTGCGCACCAAGGGGGCGATCCGCGAGCTGATCGTCGAGGCGCTGGTGGTGCAATGAAGGGTGTTCGCGTGAGCCGGCGTCTCAAGGTCGTTCTCGGGGTCGTCGCCCTCGTGCTCCTGCCCGCCGGGGCCGCCCTGGCGCAGGGCGCAGGCGGCGCCGCGGGCAGCGTCACCGGCATCCCGGGCCTCGACGCGCTGCTGCCGCCGGGCAACGGCGCGGCGAGCGGGCGCATCCTGCAAATGGTGGCGCTGCTCACGGTGCTGTCGCTGGCGCCGGGGCTGCTCGTGATGGTGACGAGCTTCACGCGCTTTGCCGTCGCCTTCTCGTTCCTGCGCTCGGGCCTCGGCCTCCAGAGCACGCCGGCCAACCTGTTCCTCGTCAGTCTGTCGCTGTTCATGACCTTCTACGTCATGGCGCCGACCTTCGACCGGGCCTGGAACGAGGGCGTGCGCCCGCTCCAGGAGAACCGGATCACCGAGGAGGAGGCCTTCACCCGCATCGCCGACCCGTTCCGCGAGTTCATGTCGGCCCAGGTGCGGCCGAAGGACCTCCAGACCTTCCAGGATCTCGCCAGCCGCACCTTCCCGAAGGCACAGGACGGCGAGAAGATCGACCTGCGCATCCTGATCCCAGCCTTCATGATCTCCGAGCTGCGCCGCGGCTTCGAGATCGGGTTCCTGATCGCCCTGCCCTTCCTCGTCATCGACATGATCGTCTCGACGATCGTGATGTCGATGGGCATGATGATGCTGCCGCCGACGGTGATCTCGCTGCCGTTCAAGGTGTTGTTCTTCATCTTGATCGACGGATGGAACTTGCTGGTGAGCGGGCTGGTCCGGTCGTTCTTCTAGCTTCGTCTCGGGATCGAGCGTACGCTCCAACCCTCCCCCCTCTGCGGGGGAGGGTGGCGAACGCAGTGAGCCGGGAGAGGGGCAGCGCGACGCTGTTCCAGGTGGCGCCCTTCATCACAGTCGCGACCTCTCCGGAAGCGGCGTCCCCTCTCCCGCCCCGCTCCGTGGGGTACCCTCCCCCGCAGAGGGGGGAGGGTTCGGGCGCGCAGCGTCGATCGGCCTCTCCCCGGGTCCCGCCAGCAGCCGGTCGCTCTCGTCCTTCAGCGCCACGCCGGTCAGCCGCCGGCTCAGCGCCTGGCCGATCAGCCAGTGCAGTTTGAACGCCGCCAGGTCGGGCTTGAGCCCCGCCGCCCGCACATTCGACAGGCAGTTGCGCTCGGCATCGGTGCGGCCGGGCCGCGGATCGAAGGTGAGGTAGATCCCGAGGCTGTCGGGCGAGGACAGGCCGGGCCTCTCGCCGATCATCACCGCGACGGCGCGGGCCCGGAGCAGCGCCCCGACCGCGTCGCCGAGCGCCACGCGGCTCTGCGTCGCCACCACCACCGGTGCGACGCGCCAGCCGGACCCGGCGAGCGCCGGCTTCAACGCGTCGAGAAACGGCACCGCGCCCTCGTGGACGGCGCGAGCCGAGAGTCCGTCCGCCACCACGAGCGCGAGATCGACCGGATCGCCGGCGGCCGCGGCGAGCGCCTGCGCGGAGGCCGCGTCGAGCCGGCGCCCGAGATCGGGCCGGCGCAGGTAGGTCGCCCGGTCCGGCGCCGCCGAGGCCGCCGCCAGGGTCTCGAAGCCGAGGGCGGCGATCCCGGCCCGCACGCCGTCCGCGTCGAGGGGCGTGTGCACCGCGTCGCGGGCCTGGGCATGGGCGAGGCCGAAGCGCAGCACCTCCCGGGTCGGCAGGCCGGAACCGGCACGGCCGAGCGCGATGCGGGCCGGGGTGAGGGCGGCGAGGCGCTGCCAGATCGCGGCCGGATCGTCGTCCCGGCTCACGCCGCGAGCCCCGGTGCCGCCGCGAGGAGCGGCGCACCGCCGCCGGGCCGCAACGCCCCGTCGGCCTCGGCCAGCCCCATCCGGGCGAGCCAGGCTGCGAATTCGGGCGCCCGCCCGAGTCCCATCACCTCGCGCAGGTAGAGCTGGTCGTGGAACGAGGTCGATTGGTAGTTCAGCATCACGTCGTCGGCGCCCGGCACGCCCATGACATAGGTCACGCCGGCCGCACCCAGCAGCGTCAGCAGCGTGTCCATGTCGTCCTGGTCGGCCTCGGCGTGGTTGGTGTAGCAGACGTCGACTCCGAGCGGCACGCCCATCAGCTTGCCGCAGAAATGATCCTCCAGCCCGGCTCGGATGATCTCCTTGCCGTCGTAGAGGTATTCCGGGCCGATGAAGCCCACCACCGTGTTGACGAGGAGCGGCCGGAAGGCGCGGGCCACCGCGTAGGCCCGGGCCTCCAGGGTCTGCTGGTCGATGCCGTGATGGGCCTCGGCCGACAGGGCCGAGCCCTGCCCGGTCTCGAAATACATCACGTTGTCGCCGACCGTCCCGCGCCTCTGCGCCAGGGCCGCCTCGTGCGCCTCCTTCAGCAGCGGGAGCGTGACGCCGAACGAGGCATTGGCGGCTTGCGTCCCCGCGATCGACTGGAACACGAGATCGACCGGCACGCCGCGATTCATCGCCTCCAGCGTCGTGGTGACGTGGGTGAGGACGCAGCCTTGCGTGGGGATGTCGAAGCGCTCGATCAGCTCGGCCAGAAGATGCAGTAGGCCGGTCAGCCCCTGCACCGAATCCGAGACCGGATTGATGCCGATGCAGGCATCGCCGCAGCCGTAAGCGAGCCCGTCGAGGATCGAGGCGGTGATGCCTGCGGGATCGTCGCTCGGGTGGTTGGGCTGGAGCCGCACCGCCAGCGTGCCGGGCAGCCCGATCGTGTTGCGCAGGCGCGTGACCACCCGGGCCTTGCGGGCGACCAGGATCAGGTCCTGGTTGCGCATGATCTTCGACACCGCGGCGGCGATCTCCGGCGTCACCCCGGGGGCGATCGCCGCCAGGATCTCCGGCGAGGCGGTGAGGAGGAACTCGCGGAAATCGCCCACGGTGAGGTGCTTGACGCGGGCGAAGGCCGCCGCATCGTGGGTGTCGAGGATCAGCCGGGTGACGTCGTCGGCTTCGTAGGGAATCAGCGGCCGGGCCAGGATCTCGGACAAAGGCACCTCGGCGAGGCACCAGCGCGCCGCCACGCCTTCCTCGGCGCTTTCCGCCGCCAGGCCGGCGAGCCGGTCGCCGGAGCGCGGCGGGCTCGCCTTCGCCATCAGCTCGGCGAGATCGGAAAAGACGAAGGTCCGGGGTCCGACGACGTGACGGTAGCGCATGCGAGGCCTCCGGTGGAGAACCTAGCGCGGGCCGTCCGCCGCGTCAGGACCGTCGTCCGCCGTCGCGATCGCCGCTACCGTCCGCTCGCCGGTCTCCGGCGCGCCGTCGGCCCGATCGATGCGGATCTCCATGCCGGTCGGCTTCATCTCGCCGAAGGGAGTCGCGAAGGCGATCTCGGCCGCGTCGCGCCCGACACCGATCCGCACCAGCCCGTCGAGATTGGCCTGTCGCGTCGCGTCGAACAGCCACCAGCGGCCGCCGAGATAGGCCTCGAACACCGCGTGGAAGTCGGGCGGCACCAGGCCGTAGGCGTAGCAGCTGACGAAGCGGGCCGGGATGCCGAGCGCCCGGCAGAAGGCCGCGCCGAGATGCGCGAAATCGCGGCACACCCCTGCCCGTTTCAAGAGCGTCTCGTCGGCGGTGGTCTCCTCGTCGCTGGCGCCGCGCACATAGGCGATGTGATCGTGGATCCAGTTGCAGATCCGGCTCACCCGCTCGAAGCCGGGGGGCGCATCGCCGAACTCGGCCTGGGCGAAGGGCGTGAGCCGGTCGGAGGAGACGAAGCGGCTCGGCAGCAGGTAGGGCAGGATGTCGAGGGGCAGGTCCTTCACCGGCGTCTCGGCGATGCCGGCAGGATCGGCCCGATGGGGATCGAGGGTTACCTCCGCCGCGTAGTCGAGGCT
The DNA here is from genome assembly GCF_019216885.1 of Methylobacterium sp. SyP6R. Lineage (NCBI taxonomy): Bacteria > Pseudomonadati > Pseudomonadota > Alphaproteobacteria > Hyphomicrobiales > Methylobacteriaceae > Methylobacterium > Methylobacterium synurae. Next base: position 375,343 of record NZ_JAAQRC020000002.1, read on the forward strand.
GAACGATCCGGGCGGCACCGTGACGGCGACGTAGCGGTTGCCGGTCTCGGGCGCTTCGTGCCGGCGCATGGGCAGGTCGGGTGTCAGGCGCAGCGTCTCCCGCAGGTCGTGGTGGCGCGCCAGCCGGGCGACCTCCAGGTTGAAGATGAAGACCGTCTCGGTCTCGACCTCATAGGCGAGATGGCAACCTAAAGTGTAGCGCACGGCTTGAGACCCTTCCCGTCGGCGGGCTAGAGCATTTTCCGACGAAGCGGATACCGGTTCGTCGCAGAAAATGCGGCAAAATCAAAGACCTAGAGAGCTTTGCGATTGCAACGCGATCGTGAAGCGCTCTAGGGTCACGCAAGAGCCGCGCCGATTCGGCGGGTTTCGCGCGCCGCGCCAGTGCGGCCCGGTCTTTGCTTCGATTGGCTTAGCCTGCGTTAAGGCCGCTTGTCGTCGGGCCCGGCAAGACCGGAGCGACCAGGGAGGATACGCCGTGCACCGCTACTTCTTCGACCTCGATGCCGGAACCTGGGACGCCCGCGACACGATCGGCGTGGTGCTCACCGACGCCGGCGCCGCCCATGCCGAGGCCGTCCAGGCCCTGCGCTCCTGCGCCCTCGACCCGGCCCGGTCCGCCGGTGCGATCCTCGCCATGAACGTCCGCGACGAGACCGGGCGGACGGTGTTCCGGGTGTCGCTGACAGCCGCGTAGGGCCGACACTTCTTCCATAGCGACATCGCCACTCCGGAGCAGGATCCGGAGTGGCGTCTCGAAGCCTCAGATCATCGGCTTGCCGCCGGTCACCGCCACGGTGGCGCCCGAGACGTCGCTCGCCTCCTCGCTCGCCAGCATCACGGAGACGGGCGCGGGCTCGACCGGCTGGCCGGGGCGCTTCATCGGTACTTGAGAGCTGGACGGGAGTATGTGGGTTCCGATCCAGGCCCTGCCTCCTGCGAGAGCATGTTGCCCAATGGGCAACCAAGTCGGCGGATCGGCGTTTCCGGTGTCCTTGGATGGACGGCCTCACACGCCCACGGAGACCACGATGCTGACCCGCTTCCTCGCCGCCGCCGGCGCCCTCGCCCTCACCACCGGCCTCGCGCTGGCCCAGACCACGGCGCCGACCGCCCCGACCGCGCCGGGCACTGCCCCCGCCGCGACGAGCGACATGAAGGACATGAAGGAGTGGCAGGCCGCCAAGCTCGCCAAGGTCAGCCTGGCCGATGCCATCACCACCGCCCAGCAGAAGGACGGCAACGGCCGCGCCATCGACGCCGACTTCGAGAAGGCCGACGGCAAGAACCCGATGCACTGGGCGATCAAGGTCGTCTATCCGGACGGCAAGCTGGTCGAGCACGGCATCAATGCCGAGACCGGCGCACTCTACAAGAGCGAGAACCAGCCGATCGAGCGCTACTTCACCCGCCTGAAAGTCGCCGACTTCAACAACGCCAAGGTCTCCCTGAAGGACGCCCTGGTGATCGCCGAGAAGCAGGCCGGCGGCGGCAAGGCCTACGAGGCCGAGGTCGAGCGCGACGGCAAGGCCGTCGCCTACGAGATCAAGGTGGCGCTGGCGGATCGTGAGCAGGAAGTGAAGGTCGGGCCGGATGGCCAGATCATGAAGGACTAAGAAAACCTGTGACCGGCTCCCCATCCCCGTGACGGGGAGCCGGCCCTGACCCGTCGCGCCGAGCCGTAAAGGCGGGTGCGACGGTTCCCCTGCCCCCGTGCTAATCGGGGCAACGGTCGGGAATGGCCGAGGTCAAAGGGGGGAAACGATGAGCGTCTTCTTCGGCGAGAGCCATCGGCGTCTGCAGGACGAGCACGGCACGCGCCGCCTCGCCGACCGCCTGGAAGAGCACGCACACGACGCGTTCGAGATGCCGGAGCGCGACTTCATCGCCGGCGCCACGATGGTCTTTCTGAGCACCGTGGACGGTAACGGCCAGCCGACCGTGTCCTACAAGGGCGGACCGCCCGGGTTCGTGCGCATCACCGGACCGAGCGAGCTGGTTTTCCCGAGCTACGACGGGAACGGCATGTTCCTGACCCTCGGCAACCTTGGGCAGAATCCCCGCATCGGCCTGCTCTTCATCGATTTCGAGAACCCGCACCGCCTGCGGATCCACGGCACCGCGACGCTCGCCGACGAGGCCGCCCTGCTGGCGCTCTATCCCGGCGCCGACCACGTCGTTCGGGTCACGGTCGACACGATCTTCGTCAATTGCGGCCGCTACATCCACCGGAGCCGGGGGACTGCGCTCTCGCCGCACCTGCCCGACGCGGACGGGCACCAGCCGTTCCCGGCCTGGAAGCGGATCGACATCTTCGAGGGCGCCCTGCCGGAGGGCGACGACCGCGAAGTTGCCCGCAAGGGCGGGACGATCGCGCTCGATGCCTATCGCGGCGAGGCCGATCCGGGCTGACGCCTCAGGCCCCGCCGACGACGCTGCCCCCGGCTTCCGCCAAGGCTCCCTCGCGCAGCTCGAGCGCGAGGAACCGCCCCGGATCGACCGGGCCCGGCAGGGTGAGCTTGCGCGGCGGCAGCACCCGGAAGCCGAACCGGGCGTAATAGGGCGCGTCGCCGACCAGGATGACGAGGCCGTGGCCGCCGGCCCGGGCGGCATCCAGGGATGCGCGCATCAGCGCAGCACCGATGCCGCGGCTGCCGAAGGCCGGATCGACCGTCAGCGGGCCGAGCACCAGGAGCGGGCTCGAACCCGCCCGGGCCGGCGAGACCCGGATCGAGCCGACCAGCAGCGTGCCGACGAGCGCCGTGAACGAGAGATCGGGCAGATGGGACACGCCCTCGCGCAGCCGGAAGGCGGTGCGGGCATAACGGCCGGGGCCGAAGGCGCGCTCGTGCAGGCGCTCGATGGCGTCGTTGTCGCGCGGGGTCTCGGGCCGTATGACGAGGGGAAGCGTGGTCACGGAGGCACACTCGGGGCAAGGCGTCGGATGGGATGGGCGGAGCGGTCACCCGATCCGTCGTCGCGCCTCTGCCCTCGGGGCCATCGGTCCACTCCCGGCGGGCGTCTCGCCCGCGCCGGGCCCGATTGCCCGAGACGGGCGCCATAGCAGCGCTCTGCTGTAAGTGCAAACCGTCGCTGGCATGCCGCTCGCATCATGGCGGTCACAGGATCCCAGTTGCAGGCGCTTGCCTTGAGGCCAGCCTTGCGGGTTAGCTGAGCATGGAACGCCTCAAAGGTCCGGGAACGACGCCACAATGACAATCAGGTCTGCTCTCGCCCTCGTCCTGTCCCTCGCCCTCGGCACCGCCGGGACGGCCCGGGCCGACGACACGGTGCCGGCGACGGTGAGAATCGCCACCGAAGGCGCCTACGCGCCCTACAACTTCACCAAGCCCGACGGCACCCTCGACGGCTACGAGATCGAGCTCGGCCGCGAGATCTGCGCCCGCGCCAAGCTGAAATGCGAGTTCGTGGCTCAGGACTGGGACGGCGTGGTGCCGGGCCTCAACGCCAAGAAGTTCGACGCCATCATGTCGGGCATGACCATCACCGACGCCCGGCTGAAGGTGGTCGACTTCACCAAGCCCTATAGCGGCGATTCCTCGGGCTTCGCGGTCGACCGCAACGGGCCGCTCGCCAAGTTGCCCTTGAGCGGAGAGAAGTTCAGCCTGGCGAACGAGGCCGACGCCCAGAAGGCCCTCGACACGATCAAGCCGCTCCTCAAGGGCAAGACCGTCGGCGTCCAGGTCTCGACCATCCACGCCGCCTTCATGGACAAGTACCTTAAGGGCACCGTCGAGGTGCGCGAGTACAAGACCACCGAGCAGCACGACCTCGACCTCGCCGCCGGCCGCCTCGACGCGATCTTCGCCAACGACGCGCCGCTCCGGGCCACCGCCGAGAAGCCGGAATTCGCCGGCACGGTGATGCTGGCAGGTCCCCGCTTTCGCGGCGGCATCCTCGGCCGCGGCGTGGCGATGGGCCTGCGCAAGGGCGAGGCGAAGCTGAAGGCGCGGCTCGACGAGGGCATCGATTCGGTGATCGCCGACGGCACCCTGAAGAAGCTCTCCCTCAAGTGGTTCAAGGCGGACCTGACCCCGCAGAGCTGATGGCTCGGGACCAGACGGGGATCGGATCCGCGTGAGCGCCTTCACCCTTCTCGGCTTCGGCCCCGGCGGCTGGGGCGGCGCGCTGCTGCTCGCCGCCGGCACCACGCTGGCGCTCGCCCTGTGCGGCTTCCTCCTCGGCGCCGTGCTCGGCGGGTTGGCGGCGAGCGCCAAGCTCTCCGGCCTCCTGCCCCTGCGGCTTGCCGCCGACGGCTACACCACGCTCCTGCGCGGCGTGCCCGACCTGCTGGTGATCTACCTCTTGTATTTCGGCGGCAGCGCGGCCCTGGGCAACATCGCAGGCCTGTTCGGCGTCACCGGCTTCGTCGGGGTACCGGCCTTCGGAGTCGGCGTCGCGGCACTCGGGATCATCTCGGGCGCCTACCAGGCCGAGGTCTTTCGCGGCGCCTATCTCGCCCTCGACCGCGGGCAGATCGAGGCGGCGCGCGCCGTCGGCATGCATCGCGGGCTGATCCTGCGCCGGGTCGTGGCGCCGCTGGTCGCCCGCGACGCCCTGCCCGGCCTCGGCAACGTCTGGCAGATCCTGCTCAAGGATTCGGCGCTCGTCTCGGTGACGGGCCTCGTCGAATTGCTGCGACAGGCCCAGGTCGGGGCCGGCTCGACCCGCCAGCCCTTCACCTTCTACCTCGCGGCCGGCGCCCTCTACCTCGCCATCACCTCGCTCTCGACCTGGGGTTTCTCGCGGGCCGAGGCCCATGCCCGCCGGGGGACCCGATGATCGACGTCGCGTTCCTCGAATCGACCATCCGCACGCTGCTCGGCGGCGTGCCCCTCACCTTGAGCCTCACCGCCGGCTCGGTGGCGCTCGGCGGCGTGCTGGCCGCTTTCGCGGCGTGGGGCCGCCTCTCGGGTGTCGCCCCGGCGGACTGGCTCGCCCGCCTCTATATCTTCGTGTTCCGCGGCACGCCGCTGCTCGTGCAGATCTTCCTGATCTATTACGGGCTCGGCCAGTTCCGCCCCACGCTCCAGGCCTGGGGCCTGTGGACGTTCTTCCGCGAGCCGTACTGGTGCGCGCTGCTGGCACTGGCGCTCAATACCGGCGCCTACACGGCCGAGATCTTCCGGGGTGCGGTGCTGTCGGTGCCCTATGGCGCCCTGGTGGCGGGGCGGGCCTGCGGCATGCCGCGGCTCCTGCTGTTTCGCCGCGTCACCCTGCCGCTCGCCGCCCGCCAGGCCCTGCCGGCCTACGGCAACGAGGTGATCTCGGTGGTCAAGGCGACCTCGCTCGCCTCCACCATCACGCTGATGGAGATCACCGGCATCGCCCAGAAGCTGATCGCCCAGAGCTTCCGCGCGCTGGAGGTCTTCGTCTGCGCCGGCGCCTTCTACCTCGTCCTCACCTTCGTGATCATCGGGCTTTTGCGGCTCGCCGAGGCCTGGCTGTCGCCGGACCTGCGCCCGCGCCCGGTGGCTCGCCCCGCCTGACCCCGGAATCCGCCATGCTGGCCCCCTCGCCCACCCGTCCCGAGGCCGTCGCGGTCCGCGACCTGCACAAGCATTTCGGCCACCTCGAAGTCCTGCGCGGCGTCTCGCTCTCGGCCCGGGAGGGCGAGGTGGTGGCGATCCTCGGCTCATCCGGCTCCGGCAAGTCGACGCTCTTGCGCTGCATCAACCTCCTCGAGGTGCCGGAGGCCGGCGAGGTCGTGGTCGGCGACGAACCGGTGGCCTGGCGCGCGCGCCGCGGCGGCCGGGTGCCGGCCGACACGAAACAGGTCGACCGCATCCGCGCACGGGTCGGCATGGTCTTCCAGAGCTTCAACCTCTGGTCTCACCGCACGGTGCTGGAGAACGTGATCGAGGCGCCGGTCCACGTGCTGGGGCGCCCCAAATCCGAATGCATCGCCGAGGCCGAGGGGCTGCTCGCCAAGGTCGGCATCGCCGACAAGCGCGATCATTACCCGGCGCACCTCTCCGGCGGCCAGCAGCAGCGCGCCGCCATCGCCCGGGCGCTCGCCATGCATCCCCGCGTCCTGCTCTTCGACGAGCCGACCTCCGCCCTCGATCCCGAGCGCGTCGCCGAGGTCCTGCGGGTGATGCGGGCGCTCGCCGAGGAGGGCCGCACCATGCTGGTCGTCACCCACGAGATGGCCTTCGCCCGGGACGTCGCCCACCGGGTGGTCTTCCTGCACGAGGGACGGATCCTGGAGGACGGGCCGTCCGAGCAGGTGTTTTCCGCGCCGCAATCGGAGCGGTTCCGGCAGTTTTTGGCGCGGGGGGAGTGAGGCGGGCGGTTGATTCTCTTGCGCCAGCCGCTACCCGCGACCTCATCCTGAGGTGCCGCGTAGCGGCCTCGAAGGAGGGCTCCAGAAGACACTGCGATTTCTGGAGCCCTCCTTCGAGGTCAGTCGATCTTTGATCGACTAACACCTCAGGATGAGGTGGGAGTGCAGGATATCTCTCCCTGCCCGATATCGTTCGTCAACAATCAACGCATTCGACGAGATGGTCAGGTGATCCGCCCGATGATCGCCTCCCGGGCCGCCCGCGATCCGGAGAGCCGCTTCTTCGCCCGCGCCACTACCGCCTCCGGCGCCTCGGCCGGGGTGCCGGCCTCGAAGGGCGGGGCCGGCGCGTATTCCAGGGCGAGCTGAACCGTCTCGGCCTCCTCGCGGCCGAGGAGTTCCGCCACCACCGTGAGCCCGAAATCGATGCCCGAGGTCACGCCGCCGGCGGTGATCAGAGTGCCGTCGCGCACCACGCGGTCCTGCACCGGCACGGCGCCGAAATGACTGAGGAAATCGTGCGCGTACCAGTGCGTGGTCGCCCGCTTGCCCTTCAGCAGGCCGGCCGCACCGAGGACCAGCGCCCCGGTGCAGACCGAGGTGAGGTAGCGGACCTCCGCCGCCCGCGCCCGCACGAAGTCCAGCACCGCCTCGTCCTCGAGGAGCGCGTTCACCCCGCTGCCGCCCGGGATGCAGAGCACGTCGAGGGGCGGGCAGGTCTCGAAGGTCGCGGTCGGCACGAAGGGCAGCCCGGTGGCCGAGGGCACGGGATCGCCGTTCTTCCAGATCAGGTGGACCGCGCTGTCCGGCACCGAGGCGAAGACCTCGTAGGGCCCGGTGAGGTCGAGTTGCTGGACCTGCGGGAAAACGAGGATTCCGAAGCTGAGCGACAAGGGCGAGCCTCCCGGTGGGGCGGTAGGATCGTATGGGCGGAGATGGGTTGCAAGGGTGGAACAGACCGTCCGATGGGCGAGGACGGTCGGCCGGCAGGGTTCCGTGTCATACCAACGGCCGTTGAAAACGACCTCTGGTTCCGTTCTCGAGTTTTCGCCAAGTCTCGAATTTTCGCCAAGCCCGAGGTCCCGGACTTCTGGGCGTGGTGTCGACAATTCGAGATGGGTCAACGGCCCCGTCGATCTCGGGCTTGCCCGAGATCGAATCGATGCGTCACCATCTTGGGCCGTTAGTATCAGAGCCTGAACCGGTCCCTGCTCCCCGCCCGCACGTAGCCTTGCGAGATCAGCCGGTCCTGTTGGCGGGTGCGCCGCTCGGCCTCGCCGAGATCGGCGAGGGCGTCTGCGATCGCCCGGCGCAGGGCGACGCCCGCATCGCCCCCCGCCGCCGCCAGATAGGCAGTTGCGATCGTCTCGACGCCGGGCGCCCTCCCGTCCCGTCGCTCCGCCGGCTCGTAGCTCATGATTCACCCCTGCACGGCGCCGGCCGGGGCCGACTCACGTTAGAACATAGAGTGAACAAGCCACGACAGGGTCGGTCCGGTCAAGCTGTCTTCGCGCGGCGCGAGCCGGCAGGCGGCGGGGTGTGGAGAGCGGGGACGAGCGTCGCCTCAGGGCGTCCGGATCACCCGCCACGGACGCGCCGAGATGGGCGACGTCGACGATGGCGCGTCGGCGATCGAGCCGGTGCCGATCGGGACCTGCTGCGTCATGCCGGCGCCTCGCGACGGGGATGCCCGGCCAATGCCCCACCGGAGTATCTGCTCCCGCGCGCCTACGAACGTGCCGGTTTCGTGATGTTTCTGCCACGGCCGTGCAGAAATAAACAAATGCGAAACGATCGTGGCGCCGACCGGATTTTTTCGCGGCTAGCATGGTCGCCAGCGCGTTCCGGCGCCGTCCCGGAAGAAGAAGTCCGAAAAGACCACGATCAGATCGAGGCAATTTGATGCCAATCCAGACACAGTCGAGACGCCATGCGACGGCCGCCCGCGGCCTGATCGCGCTGCTCTGCTCGACGATCTCTTACGCAGCGTTGGCCCAGTCGTCCGGTTATCAGGATCCCGGGCGCCTCGGCGATGCGGCGAGCTGGCGGACGCCGGAATATCTCGGCGATTGGGGCCTGACCTCGATGCGGGCCGACCATGCCTATGCACGCGGCATCACCGGCCGCGGCGTGGTGGTGGGCTCGGTCGATTCGGGCTTTCTCGCCACCCATCCGGAATTCGCCGGACAGGTGACGCCGCTCACCGTGCAGGGCACCTACCTGGCGGACGGCTACCGCTACGAGACCGCCGGGGGCGTGCGCAGCGACCTGTTCACGGCCGGGAGCCCGTTCTCGGTGCCGGGCACCTGGATCCGGGGCGTCAACGACGACCACGGCACCCATGTCGACGGCACCATCGCGGCGCGGCGCGACGGCACCGGCATGCACGGCGTCGCCTTCGGGGCGAGCCTGCTCGCCACCAACACCAACGCCACCGATTCCGCGATCTACGGCGCCAACCAGGACTACACCTACTTCAAGGCCGCCTACGGCAACCTCGTGGCGGCGGGGGCCCGGGTGATCAACTCGTCCTGGGGCAGCCCGCCTCCACCTGAGAACTACAACACCCTCGCGGGGGTCGCTTCCGGCTACGCCAAGTTCCAGGGCCGGCTCGACTGGCTCGACGCGGTGGCGGAGACCGCCCGGCAATACGGCACGATCATGGTCTTCGCCGCCGGCAATGCCGGGGTGAACAACCCGACCGTGCGGGCCGCCCTGCCCTATTTCCAGCCCGACCTCGAATCGCGCTGGATCGCGGCGTCGGGCCTGACCATCGACGACGGCACGGCGTTCAACCGGTGCGGGCTCGCCAAGTACTGGTGCATTGCCGCGCCCGGGCGCGGCATCCTGAGCACCGTCACCTCGACCACGGGCGTGGCCGGCTACGGCTCGAAGAGCGGCACCTCGATGTCGGCGCCCCACGTCACCGGCGCGCTGGCCCTGGTGATGGAACGCTACCCCTACATGACCAACGAGCAGGCGCGCGACGTGCTGCTCACCACCGCGACCCATCTCGGCAGCGGCCCGGCCGACGTGCCGAACGAGACCTTCGGCTGGGGCAAGATCGACCTCGGCCGGGCGATGAACGGCCCGGGCCAGTTCCTCGGCCGCTTCACCGCCACCTTGCCGGGCGGCACGCTCGACGTCTGGTCCAACGACATCTCGGACGCAGCCCTGCGCCAGCGCCAGGCCGAAGACAGCACCGAGATCGCGACCTGGCTGCTGAATCAATCCGTCAGCAACCCGAGATCCGGCCAGCCGGTGGTGGCCCTCACTGCCGATCAGCAGGCCGAGTACCTCTGGCGCGAGGCGCGCAGCCAAGCCTACCTGGCCCGCACCTACCAGGGCGGACTGACCAAGGCCGGGGACGGCACGTTGATCCTCGCCGGCAACAACTCCTATACCGGGACCACCGAGGTGAATGGCGGCCTTCTCGCCGTCACCGGGCGGGTGACCTCGCTCACCAACGTCAATGCCGGCGGCACGCTGGGCGGCTCGACCCTGAGCGGCGGCGGCTTGCTCGGCAGCGTAAACGTCCGCTCCGGCGGCACCCTCTCGCCGGGCGTCGGCGGCCTCGACTCCCTCATCGTGGTCGGGGACCTGAGCTTCGCCCGCGGCTCGCGCTACGCCGTCGAGGTGGCCCCCGGCGCCAGCGACCGCGTCGCGGTGCTCGGCACCGCGCGGATCGAGGGCGGCACCGTCGCGGTCACGTCCGAGGGCGCGGACAGCCTCGTCCCAGGTGCCGTTCGGAGCCTGCTCGGCCAGCGCACCGTCATCCTGCGGTCGACGAACGCGATCGTCGGCCGCTTCGACGGCGCGACCCCGGGCTACGCCTTCATCGGGGCGAGCCTCGACTACGACGCACGCGACGTCGGCCTGACGCTGGCGCGCAACGGAGCGACCTTCGCGTCGGTCGGCGCCACCCGCAACCAGGCGGTGACGGGCGGGGCGATCGAGGCTCTCGGCGCCGGCAACGCACTCTACGAGACGGTGCTGGTCAGCACCGATGCGGGGGCGGCGCGCAACGCCTTCGCCTCCCTGTCGGGCGAGGTCCATGCCAGCGCGGTGACGGCGCAGTTCGAGACCGCGTTCTTCGTCCGCGAGGCGATCCTCGACCGCCTGCGCCGGGGCGACGTACCGGGCGCGCCGGTCTTCGGAAACCTCTCGGCCCCCAGCCTGCCGGCGGCCTACTCGGCCGACCTGCCGGGCCGGGTCGCGCCGCCGGTCCAGGTCCCGGCGCAACTGGCCGAGCCGCGGCCTTACGCGGTCTGGGGCCAGGGCTTCGGCGCCTTCGGCCGCACGCGGGGCGACGGCAATGCCGCCTCGCTGTCGCGCCGGATCAGCGGCTTCGTGCTCGGCGCCGACGCGCAGATGGATTTCGGCGGACTCCCCGGCGCCTGGCGCCTCGGTGTCGCCGGCGGCTACACCAACACCAGCCTCGACGTGACCGGCCGCGCCGCCTCCGGCGTGATCGAGAGCGGCTTCGGCGGCCTTTATGCCGGCACCACCCTCGGACCGGTCTCCTACCGCTTCGGCGGCATCGCCGGGGGCAACAGCCTGTCGCTCCGGCGCAGCATCCTGGCGCCCGGCCTCGCCCAGGGCCTGAGCGCCCGCACCGGCGGCATCACCGCGCAGGTCTTCGGCGAGGTCGGCTACCGGGTGGCGTTCGGGGCGGCGGTCATCGAGCCCTTCGTCGGTGCGGCCGCGATCCGCATCGGCCAGGACGCGTTTACCGAGCGCGGTGGGCCGGCGGCCCTCTCCGGCCTCGGCCGCGACAACGACCTCGCCGCCACGACCGTGGGGTTGCGGGGCTCGACCCGCCTCTCGGCCGACCTGCCGGTGACCCTCACCGGCCTCGTCGGCTGGCGCCGGGCCTATGGCGACGTGGTGCCCAAGGCCCTCCTCGCCTTCGGGGCCGGTCAGACCGGCTTCCTGGTCGCCGGCATACCGATCAACCGCGACGCGGTGGTGGCGCAAGCCGGCCTCGACTGGGCATTCTCCCCGGCGGCGACGCTCGGCGTCTCCTATACCGGCCAGGCCGGCGAGCGGGCGCAGGACCATGCGGTGAAGGGGAACTTCACCTACCGGTTCTGACGAGCCGAAACGAGAAAGGCCCGCCGCCTCGGCCGAGGCGGCGGGCCTTTCTCGTTCGGGCGGGGCCGAGCGCGTCAGCGCTTGCCCAGCATCTCCATCGGCGTCCGGTAGGTCTCCCGCGCCGTGACGATCGACAAAGCGGCGATCGCCGCCGTGGCGGTGACGAAGACCGCGACCGGGACCCAGCCGGTCGGGCCGGTGCCGAGGAGCGAGGCGCTGATGACCGGGGCGAAGCCGCCGAGGGCGAAGCCGATCTGGGTGCCGATCGCCATGCCCGACAGACGGACCTTGGTGTCGAACATCTCGCCGTAGAGCGACGGCCACACCCCGTTGGCGGCGCTGTAGACCACGCCCGAGAGCAGGATGCCGAAGGTGAAGATCAGCGGGATGTTGCCCTGGCTGATCGCCCACATGTAGGGCCAGATCAAAGCGGCGGAGCCGAGCGCGCCGAAGATGAAGACCGGACGGCGGCCGATGCGGTCGGAGAGCGCCGCGAAGGCGGGAATCGCGCCGAGCGCCACCACGTTGGCGAGGATCAGCACGGTCAGCATCGTCGAGCGGTCGATCTGCATCGTGTTGACCGCGTAGGACAGGGTGAAGACGCTGAAGATCGTGCTCACCACCGAGACCAGCGCGGCGAAGATCACCCGCAGCACGTCGGCCCACTGGGTGCGGAACAGCACGGCCACCGGCAGGTCCGCCTTGGCGTGGACCTGCGTCTCCTGCTCCTTCTCGAAGACCGGGGTCTCCGGCAGGGTGCGGCGGACCCAGAAGCCGACCGCGACCACGAGGGCGCTGAGGAAGAACGGGATGCGCCAGCCCCAGGACAGCATCTGCGCCTCGGGCATCTGGGTGATCGGCAGGAAGACCAGCGTGGCGAGGATCAGCCCGGCCTGGGTCCCGCTCAAGGTGAAGCTGGTGAAGAAGGCGCGCTTGTTCGACGGCGCGTGTTCGAGGGTCATCGAGTTGGCGCCGGCCTGCTCGCCGGCCGCCGAGATGCCCTGGAGCAGGCGGGCGATGACGAGCAGGATCGGCGACAGGATGCCGAGCTGCTCGTAGGTCGGCAGGCAGCCGATCATGAAGGTCGAGAGACCCATCAGGAGCAGCGTGAAGGTCAGCACCTTCTTGCGGCCGAAGCGGTCGCCGATATGGCCGAGCGCCACCGCGCCGAGGGGCCGGGTGATGTAGGCGACGCCGAAGGTCGCGAACGAGGCGATCGCCGCCGCCTGCGGGTTGTTCGGGGCGAAGAACAGTTTCGGGAAGATCAGCGCCGCGGCAGTGCCGTAGATGAAGAAGTCGTAGTATTCGACCGCGCTGCCGATCCAGCTCGCGAGTGCGGCCTTCTTCGGCGTCTTCACGGCCTCGGGTTCGGCGACCGCGGCGGCGGTCGCGGGATAGACGGAGGAGGTCATCGGGCGTTTCCTAGGGAATGGAGACGGACGGGCCCGTTGGATCGGACCGCATTCTTCGGGGGATTGGGTGGCGGCTCGGGCCGCCGACCGGGACCGGTTCAGGCCGTCCGGCCGAGCTCGGCGAAATGGCGGAGCATCCGCTCCGGGTCCGGGGTCAGGCCGGTGATGAGGCGGAACGCCTCGACCGCCTGGAACACCGCCATGCCGCCGCCGTCGAGGGTGCGGCAGCCGATCCGCCGCGCCTCGCGCAGGAGCGCGGTCTCGAGCGGGAAATAGACGATCTCGGCGACGAACAGCGTCGGGTGCAGGTATTCGGCCGGCAGCGGCAGGCCCGGATACTTGTCCATGCCGGTCGGCGTGCAATGGACGAGGCCGTCGGCCGCGGCGACTTCCGCCGCGAGGTCGGTGCAGGCCCGCGCCCGGCCGGCGCCGAACCGCTCGCAGAGCGAGGCCGCGACGCCAGCCGCGCGCGCCGGGTCGATGTCGTTGAGGACGAGATCCTTGACCCCGAGGGTCAGGAGCGCGTGAGCGACCGCCGCACCGGCACCACCGGCGCCGAGCTGCACCACCCGATCAAGCGCCGCGTCCGGCAGGCCGCGCCGGAACGCCTCGGCGAAGCCCCACCAGTCGGTGTTGTGGCCGACGCGCTTGCCGTCGCGCAGGACCACGGTGTTGACCGCGCCGAGAGCCGCCGCGTCGGGCGACAGCTCGTCGAGATGGGCGAGCACCGCCTGCTTGCACGGATGGGTGATGTTGAGGCCCGAGAAACCCATCCGCTCGGCCGCCGTCAGCAGGTCCGACAGGGCGTCGGCTCCGAGGCCGAGCCTTTCCAGGTCGATCTTCTGGTAGAGGAGCCGCAGGCCCTGCGCGTCGCCCTCGTGCTCGTGCATCGCCGGGGTGCGGGAGGCCTGGATGCCGTTGCCGATCAGGCCGGCCAGGACGGAATGAGTGGCTGCGCCCATGCGACGGGCTCCTCTCTCGAAACGTTCCTCGGATGACGCGATTGCGACGCGCTTGAATCCAAATGTACTAACCGGTACGTTCATGTCAAGCGCGAAAGACGGTGGGCTGCCAGGTCCCCGGTTCGGGCTCGACGGAGCCGGCCCCGTTTGCGATGGAGAGCCGGCGGACAAGCGGACGGGAGAACGCGATGAGGAAGGCGATCGCCACGGTGTCGGTAAGCGGCACGCTGATCGAGAAGCTGGAGGCGATCGCGGCGGCGCGCTTCGACGGGGTCGAGATCTTCGAGAACGACCTCTTGTTCCATACCGGCCCGGCGCGCGACGTGCGCCGTTACGCTTCCGACCTCGGCCTGTCGATCGACCTGTTCCAGCCCTTCCGCGATTTCGAGGGCGTGTCGGACGAGCAGCTGAAGCGCAACCTCGACCGGGCCGAGCGCAAGTTCGACCTGATGGAGGAGCTCGGCGCGCCGCTGATCCTGGTCTGCTCCAATGTCGGCACCGAGGTCTCGGACGACGACGCCCGGATGGCCGACCAGCTCTACCAGCTCGCCGACCGGGCGGCGAAAAGAGGCCTCAAGATCGGCTTCGAGGCCCTGTCCTGGGGCACCAAGGTGCGCACCTTCGATCGGGCCTGGGGCATCGTCGAACGGGCGAACCACCCGCATCTCGGCCTGATCCTCGACAGCTTCCACACGCTCGCGCTTCCCGACGACTGGTCGGGCATCGCCAATCTGCCGGGCCAGCGGGTGTTCTTCGTCCAGCTGGCGGACGCGCCGCGCATCGGCATGAACCCGCTGACGCTCAGCCGCCACTTCCGCTGCCTGCCGGGCCAGGGCGACCTCGACGTGCCGGGCTTCCTCCAGGCGGTGCTGGCCTGCGGCTATACCGGCACGATCTCGCTCGAGATCTTCAACGACGACATGCGCGCCGCGCCCCCGCGCCAGACCGCCGCCGACGGCCACCGCTCGCTGCTGTTCCTGGAGGAGAAGGTGCGCCGCACCGACGAGGCGGCGGCTTTGTCTCCCTCCTCGCCCAAGCGGCCCCGCCGCCGGGTCGAGCTGTTCGATCCGCCGCTGCCGCCGGCCATCGCCGGCCACCGCTTCATCGAGGTGGCGGTGGACGAGCGCTGCGAGGGGGCGCTGGCGCGGCTGCTGGGCCAGCTCGGCTTCACGCGGCTCGGCCGCCACCGCAGCAAGGCGGTGACGCTCTACGGCCAGGGCGAGATCCGCATCGTGCTCAACCGCGAGCCGGATTCCTTCGCCTCGTCCTACTTCCTGATGCACGGCCCCTCGGTCTGCGCCCAGGCCATCACCACCGACGACGCGCTGGCGGCTCTCGGCCGGGCCGAATCCTACGGCGCCGCCCGCTTCGGCGGCCGGATCGGACCGGACGAAAACACCTTCCCGTCGATCCGCGCGCCCGACGGCAGCCTGATCATCCTCACCGACGCGACGACCGGGGGCGATTTCGAGCGCGACTTCGTGCTGGACGAGGGCGCGGAGCCGGCGGGCCTGCTCACCCGGGTCGACCACGTGGCGCAGGCCCTGCCCGAGGGCCAGCTCGATTCCTGGGTGCTGTTCTACCGCGCGGTGCTCGGCCTCGAGCCGGAGGACGTGGTGGTGCTGCCCGATCCCTACGGGCTGGTGCGCAGCAAGGCGATGTCGAATGCCGAGCGCACCATGCGGCTGCCGCTCAACATCTCGGAGAGCCGCAACACCGCCACCGCCCGCCTGGTGACGAGCTTCGCGGGGGCGGGCGTCCACCACATCGCGCTTGCCACCGACGACATCTTCGCGGCGGCCGAACGCCTGAAGGCCGCCGGCGCGACCTTGCTGCCGATCCCGGCCAATTACTACGACGACGTGGCGGCCCGCTTCGGCCTCGACGACGCGACCGTCGCGCGGATGCAGTCCTTGAGCATCCTCTACGACCGCGTCGGCGACGGCGAGTTCCTGCAATTCTACACGACGCCGTTCGAGGAGCGGTTCTACTTCGAGATCGTGCAGCGGAAGGGCGGCTACGACCTCTACGGCGCGCCGAACGCACCGGTGCGGATGGCGGCCTTGGCGGCGTTGCGGGGTCCGAACCTGTCGCAGGTGCTGCGGTAGGGCCGGGGGGCGGCAGGAACCCGCTCGACGATATCGACACCCTCCGGTCATTCCGGGGCCGCGCCGCGGAGCCCGGGATTTCCGATGTGGACGGCCCCTTCTCGCAAGCAGAGCAGTCCGGCCGAGCGTTCGCGTCGCATCCCGATTTCCGGCCTGGGTGCAGCCCCGGGGACCGCAGCCGACAGGGTGGTTCACGACAGGCTCCGCCATGGGAAACACGGCCTCGGACGGCCCCTGGTTTCCACGGAATTGCGTGCGTCGCAGCCGGAGTTGCCAACCACTCCGAGCCTGTTTGATACGAAATCCGGAAGATCACTT
This sequence comes from Methylobacterium sp. SyP6R, assembly GCF_019216885.1. Classification (NCBI taxonomy): domain Bacteria; kingdom Pseudomonadati; phylum Pseudomonadota; class Alphaproteobacteria; order Hyphomicrobiales; family Methylobacteriaceae; genus Methylobacterium; species Methylobacterium synurae. The sequence goes on from NZ_JAAQRC020000002.1 coordinate 391,544, forward strand.
CCGGATTTCGTATCATCAGCCCGCGCGGCGCCTGAGCGAAGTCGCTTTCCGCATCGCGATGCGATCAATCGGAAAGCGTATGAGTCGACCGACCGCCTTGGAACCCTCGATGTCATCCCGGGGCCGCGAAAGCGGAACCCGGGATCCATCACCGCTGACGATGCAGGATGAAGCGGAACGCCGTTCGCTCTTTCAAGATGAGTCAGCGTTTATGGATCCCGGGTTCTCGTCCTCGACGAGCCCCAGGATGACGGGGAGAGTTTGGATCGGGCCGGCCCGCTCAAACAGGCTCTCACACAGTTCCGATTGATCGCTTCGCGATGCGGAAGCCGTATCGCCAGCATCCGCTTGCAAGCTCACGGGCGCCTCGCGGAGGCGCCGCCGTGAAGGAACGAGGGCGGACTTTGCGGCGTCCTCACCCGACGTAGAACCCCGCCCCCTCGAACGTCACGCCGGCGAAATCCCCCCGGCGCCAGCGCAGGCGCACCGTGAAGTTGCGCAGGTCGTGGGCGGCGATGACGAGGGGAAAGGTTTCCGGCAGGGGGATGCGGGTGGGGACGCGAAGCCGCGCGCCCGCGGTCGAGACGTCCACGACCTCGCAGGCGACGGAGTGGTCGGGGCCGAGCACGATCCGTCCCGGCTGGATCATGCGGCGGCGGCGGCCGACGCGGGGAGTGGGGGCGGAAACCCGACCGTCATCGCCGTCGGTCTTCCGCAGATCGGTCATGGAATCCCCGCAACCGGGCCCCGTGCCCGCACGGCACGCTTACGGCTTTCCGCCGCCCGCGCAAACCCGGCGCGGGTCGAAGCGGCTCCGTTAACCAGGCGTCAAGCATGTTCCTTCATGCCTCGTTAGCCATCAACCGTCGGACACGTCCCGGCCCATGCCCGCAGCCCCGGTCCCGCGCAAGCGCCCTTCCCTCCCGCCCGAAAGCCCGGTCGCGGGCCTGATCGCCCGTCGCCGCGCCCGGGAGGCGGCGACGGAGCGGGGCGTGTTCGGCGCCGCCATCCTGCTGGCGCTCACCGCCACGGGCTTTGCCGGCTACACCCTCTCCCAGCCGACCCGGCCCTACGACGTGCGTCAGGTGCTGCCGGCCATGATGACCGGGCCCTTCGCCTGGCAGCGGACGATCACCGAGGCGCGCGCCCCCGAGCCCGACCTCGATCCCCTGATCACCGGTTCGCTGGCGGAGAAGCCGGCCGCGCCCGCCGCGGCGGCGGCCGTGCCGCTAGCGCTCGCCGGACCGCCGCCCGCCGGCTTCGCCCTGCGGCGCGCCTCGGCGGGCCAGGCCGTGGTCGAGGGACGCGACGGGATGCACGAGATCGCCATCGGCTCCACCCTGCCGGGCGCCGGCCGGGTGCTGTCGATCCGCAGCACCAGCGCCGGCTGGATCGTCATCACCACCGAGACCATCATCGGACCGACCCCGCTGTGAGTGCGCTGCGGCAAACTCCAGGGCTGAAGCAAGCCTGGAGCAAGCGTGGCCGCCTAGAGCGGGAGCCTCATCGGGAGACCGCGCCGCAGCGGCGGGCGGACCCGCCCCACCGCGCCGACGGGCCGGAGACGCATCCGTGACGAACACGCTGACGAGCTACATGCTCCTGTCGCGGAATCTCGCGACCTCGCTGCAGCGCAAGGGCAACGATCCGGTCGTCGCCCGCGACACCGCCTATTACCAGGCCAATATCGGCAAGGTGAAGTCGGTCGACGACTTCATGGCCGATACGCGGCTCTACAATTACGCCGTCAAGGCCTTCGGCCTCGAGGACATGGGCTACGCCAAGGCGTTCATGAAGAAGGTCCTGACCGAGGGCACGGCCACGTCCACCGCCTTCGCCAACCGCCTGGCGGACGACCGCTACGTCGCCTTCGCCAAGGCCTTCGACTTCACGCAGAACACCACCGCGAAGGGGACCGACCCAGTCGTGGTGTCGCCGACCCAGCTGACCCCGGCGGGCAGCGCGAAGCTCTCCCTGCCCTACGCGCTCGCCGCATCCTACGACTTCACCGGCACCAACGAGGCGAGCTTCACCCTCTCGTCGCAGGTCGACGCGACCACGACGAAGAGCGCCACCATCGTCCTCAACAAGGCGACCCTCGCCGGCAAGGTCGCGGACCTCGCCAAGGTCACCCCGACCGAGATCGGCGCGGCGATCAACGCCCAGATCGGCGCGTCCGGGGCCGACGGGCTGATGGGCAAGGTGCAGGTCGGCATCGGGGCCAACGGCAACCTGTTCTTCGAAACCACCGGCTACACCGATCTCGGCCTCGACGGCGCGCCGGGCGGCAGCGGCGTGAACGCCGACACGGTCTACCTCGCCGGCGGCACCAACCGCACCCTGACGGTGACCAATGCCGCCCTGTCCGATCCGGGGCAGACGGCCGTCGGCATCGGCAACGGGACGGACCTCACGCCGGGCGCCAACGTCAAGGGCGTGGTCGACGCCTACCTGCAGCAGAGCCTCGAAACCGATGCCGGCGCCGAGGATACCGGGGTGCGCCTCGCCCTCTATTTCGCCCGCAAGGCGCCGTTCCTCAACAGCGGCTACGACATCCTGAGCGATCCCGCTCTCACGCAGGTCGTCAACACGGTGATCGGCCTGCCGGCGACGAGCAGCGCCACCACCAGCGATGCCCTGGCGAAGCGCGCGGCCCTCATCTCCTCCAAGGTCGATTTCACGAGCTTCCTGGACCCGGACAAGGTCGAGGCCTTCGCCCGGCGCTTCGCGGCGATCTGGGACGCGCAGAACAACACCGCCACGGATCCGATCCTGGCCCTGTTCAGCAACGGCCAGGCGTGAGGCGGCGATGCAGAACAGCCTCTACGTCAACCTCTCGGCCCAGGTCGCCCTCGACAAGCGCCTGACCACCACCGCCAACAACGTCGCCAACATGGCGACGGCGGGCTTCCGCGCCGAGGAGACCAAGTTCTCGGCGCTCCTCGCCCAGGCGACCAAGGGCGCCGTGGCCTTCGTGAACTCGGGCGACACCTACCTCTCGCGGGCCTCCGGCCCGATCACCAAGACCGATTCGCCCCTCGACGTCGCGATCCAGGGCGATGCCTGGCTCAGCATCGGCGGCCCGTCCGGTCCGGTCTATACCCGCGACGGGCGCATGACGATGGACGCGACGGGTCAGTTGCGTACCCTCACCGGCCAGCCGGTGCTCGATCCGGGCGGCTCTCCCCTCCTCCTCGATCCGCAACAGGGCCCGCCGACGATCGGGCGCGACGGCAGCATCTACCAGGGCACCAACCAGGTCGGCGGGATCGGCCTGTTCGTCATCGACAAGAAGGCGACGCTCACCCGGGCGCCCGGCAACGCCGTGACCGCCAACATGCCGGCGCAGCCGGTTCAGGATTTCACCCGGATCGGCATCGTCCAGGGCTACGTCGAGGGCTCGAACGTCAACCCGATCATGGAGATGACGAAGCTCATCACCATCCAGCGCGCCTTCGAGAGCGCCGCCACGGCGACGACGGAAGCCGAATCCTCGCTCCAGAGCGCCGTGAAGTCGCTCTCGCCGCAGGGTAGCTGAGCATGGACGCCGACCCGCTCGCGCGCCTTACCGAGGCGATGACGTCGGCCCGGCAGGACGGGGCCCTGGTGCGGATCGGCGGGCCGATCCGCGAGGTGACCGCGAGCGCCTGCCGGATCGGCGGCGTCGCGCCCTTCGTGCGCCTCGGCGACCGGATGGCCTTCTCGACGGGCGGGCGGTCGCAGGTCGGCGAGATCGTCCGGGTCGATGCCGAGGGCGCGACCCTCAAGGCCTATGAGAGCCGGATCGAGGCCGGGATCGGCACGATCGCCCGCCGCCTCGGGCCGGCGGAGCTAAGGCCCGATCCGAGCTGGAAGGGCCGGGTCATCGACGCCCTCGGGCGCCCGATCGACGGGGCCGGCCCGCTGATCGCGGGCGAGCGCGCCGTTCCCCTCGACGCCGACCCGCCGGCGGCGCTCGGCCGCGCCCGGGTGCGCGCGCCGTTACGCACCGGCGTCCGGGCGCTCGACCTCTTCACCCCCCTCTGCGCCGGCCAGCGCATCGGCATCTTCGCCGGTTCCGGCGTCGGCAAGTCGACCCTGCTCGCGATGCTGGCGGGGGCGGAAGGGTTCGACAGCGTCGTGGTCGCCCTGGTGGGCGAGCGCGGGCGCGAGGTGCGGGAATTCCTCGAAGGCGCGCTGGCGCCGAGCCGCGCCCGCGCCGTGGTGGTGGTCTCGACCGGCGACGAGAGCCCGATGATGCGCCGCCAGGCGCCGAAGGTGGCCCTCGCGGTGGCCGAGGCGTTCCGCGATCGCGGCGAATCGGTGCTGCTGATCGTCGATTCGGTGACCCGCTACGCCCATGCCGCCCGCGACGTGGCGCTGGCGGCGGGCGAGCCGGCGGTGGCCCGCGGCTACCCGCCGAGCGTCTTCTCCGACCTGCCGCGCCTGCTCGAGCGGGCAGGCCCGGGCCTCGAGGGGCGCGGCACCATCACAGGCGTGTTCTCGGTGCTGGTCGACGGCGACGACCACAACGATCCCGTCGCCGACAGCATCCGCGGCACGCTGGACGGCCACGTCGTCCTCGACCGGGCCATCGCCGAGCAGGGGCGCTACCCGGCGGTCGACCTCCTCGGCTCGATCTCGCGGCTTGCCACCGAGGTCTGGACGCCCGAGCAGCGCGACCTGATCCGCAAGCTCCGGGCGATGATGGCCCGGTTCGAGGAGACCCGGGACCTGCGCCTGATGGGCGGCTACCGGTCCGGGACCGACGCCGAGCTCGACCAGGCCATCGCCCTGGTGCCGCGGATCTACGACGCCCTGCACCAGGACCCGACCCAGCCGCCGAGCCGGGACGCGTTCCTGGAGCTCGCCCAGAGCCTGCGGGGCTGACGCGCGATGGCCGAGCCTCTCCCGTTCTCCAAGCCCCGCGCAAGCCTGGGCGGGTCTAGTCCGTCCCGAGTTCCGGCTTCGCGAGTCGCATCTCCGCAAGCCCAGTCCCGCCTGCATCCCATTCGAAGCATTTTGACGAACGAGGTCCCGCAATGAGTCTCATCGGCGTGCTCCGCTCCGGTGTCTCGGGCATGAACGCCCAGTCCAACCGCATCTCGACGGTGGCGGAGAACATCCAGAATTCCAGCACGACGGGCTACAAGCGCGCCTCGACGGAGTTCTCCTCGCTGCTGATCGCCGATACCGGGACCGGCAACTACAATTCGGGCTCGGTCGAGACGACGGTGCGCCGGGCGGTGAGCGAGGGCGGCACCATCAACGCCACGACCTCCAAGTCCGACCTCGCGATCGACGGCAACGGCTTCTTCGTCGTCCAGGACCCGTCGGGCGCACCGCTCCTGACCCGGGCCGGCAACTTCAAGATCGACGCCACGACCAACAATTTCACCAATGCCGCCGGCATGACCCTGATGGGCTACAGCCTGCTCAACGGCGAGCCCTCGACGACCCTCAACGGCGTCGCCGACATGGTGCCGATCAGCCTCGCCGCGGTCAACAGCCGGGCGACGCCGACCACCGCCGGCTCCCTGTCGGGCAAGCTGCCGGTCGACGCCACCGCGGCCGGGGCGGACCAGTACTCGAAGAAGTACTCGGTCGTGGCCTACGACAACGTCGGCAAGTCCCGGACCGTCGACGTCTACCTGGCGAAGAACAACGACAACACCTGGACGGTCTCGCTCTACGACGGCGCTGCCACCCCGACCCCGTCCGGCACCGCCCCGAGGCTGCCCTTCGACGCGAGTGGGGCCACGATCGCGCCGCTGGCGAGCACCACCCTCGGCTTCAATGCGCAGGGCCAGATCACCGGCACCGGAGCCAAGGGCTCGGGAACCTATACGGGTCCGAAATCCCTCACCCTCACCACCCCGGGCGGGCAGAGCACGACCTTCGACCTCTCCGGCCTGACTCAGCTCGCCGGCGACTACGCCATCACGGGCACGGCCAACGGCCAGGCGCCGGCCGCCGTGACCGGCACCTCGTTCGACGCGGACGGCACCGTCTACGCCAATTTCGACGACGGCACCCGCCTGGCGGCCTTCAAGGTCCCGGTCGCCACCGTGCCGAGCGCCGACAACCTCGAGCCGCGGTCCGGCAACGTCTACCGGCCGACGGTCGATTCCGGCGCGATCCAGGTCGGCTTCGCCAGTCAGGGCGGCCGCGGCAAGATCCTGTCGGGCTCCCTCGAGCAGTCGAACGTCGACGTCAGCACCGAGCTCACCGCGATGATCGAGGCGCAGTCGACCTATACCGCCAACTCGAAGGTGTTCACGACCGGCAACGAGATGCTCGACACCCTGATGAGCCTGAAGCGGTAACGGCAGAGGAGAGCAGCGCCTGATCGCGCCGCGATCGGGCGCCGCTCTCGATCTGGTTTTGCCGCATTTTCTGCGACGAACCGGTCTCCACTTCGTCGGAAAATGCTCCAGCCAACCGGAACTGACAGATGGGTCTCTCGCTCGCGCTCGATTCGGCACGCTCGGCGCTCCTCGCGACGTCGAGCCAGATCGCCACCAACGCCCGCAACACCGCGGGGGCGAACGACCCCGGCTATTCGCGCAAGATCGTCAGCCTGGTGACCGGCGCGGGCGGGACCACGGTCGTGGTGACCCGCGCGAGCGACGCGGCCCTGTTCACCCGCAAGCTCTCGGCGGCCTCGGCGGCCTCCGAGAGCCAGGCCCTGCTCGACGGGCTCACCAAGCTGTCGATGACGGTGGGCGATACCAGCGACGCGGGGTCGCCGGCCGCGCGGCTCGGCGCCCTCAACGCGGCGCTCCAGGCCGCCGCCAACCGCCCGGACGATGCCGGGCTCGCCCGGACGGCGGTCGAGAGCGCCCGCGACCTCGCCACCAGCCTCAACGGCGCGGCGGACGCCGTGCACGATGCCCGCGCGACGGCCGACCAGGGCATGGCGGACTCGGTCGCGCGCATCAACGACCTGCTCGGCCAGTTCGACATCGCCAACCGGGCGGTGATGCGCGGCACGGCGAGCGGCCAGGACGTCAGCGACAGCCTCGACACCCGCGACCGCATCGTGTCGCAGCTCTCGGCCGAGATCGGCATCTCCGTCTCCGACCGTCCGGGCGGCGACATGGCGATCTACACCGACAGCGGCGTGACGCTGTTCGACCGGGGCGCCCGGAATGTGAGCTTCACCCCGACGACGGCCTTCGCGGCGGGCACGGTGGGCTCGGCCGTGACGGTCGACGGCGTGCCGGTCACGGGGGCGAGTTCGCCGATGCGGCTCGCGAGCGGGCGGCTCGCCGGCCTCGCCTCGTTGCGCGACGAGAGCGCGGTCGCTTACGAGAACCAGCTCGACGCCATCGCCGGCGCCCTGATCGACACCTTCAAGGAAACCGGCGCCGCCGGGTCGAAGACGGGCCTGTTCACGGCCGGCGCGAGCGGCGCCCTGCCGGGTTCGACCGCCGGGCTCGCAGGGAGGATCGCGCTCAACGCCGCCGTCGACCCGACGAGCGGCGGCGACGTCACGACCCTGCGCGACGGCGGCATGAACGGTGCCGCCTACAAGGCCAATCCGGGCACCGACGCGGCTTACGCGACGCGGCTGAACGGGCTGGTCGCCGGGCTGGCGACGGCGCGCAGCTTCACCCCGGGCCCGCCGCTGAACGAGACCGCGACGCTCGCGGGCTTCGCGGCCGATTCCGCCGGCTGGCTCGAAGCGACCCGCAAGGCCGCCTCGGGGGATGCCGACTACCAGAAGACCCTGCTCGGGCGGGCCAGCGACGCCCTGTCGAACGCCGTCGGCGTCAACGGCGACGACGAGACCGCCCAGATGCTGCAGCTCCAACGCGCCTACACGGCCTCGGCCAAGATCCTGACCATGGTGGACGACCTGCTGCAGACCCTCCTGACCGCGATCCGGTGAGGCGTCCCGGCGATCCCCCGCAAGACAGAGCCCTGCCTGCCATGATGACCACCAGCTACATCTCCAGCCTCAGCCTGTGGAACACCCCGCGCAATGCCGCGGGCCGGCTCCAGACCGAGATCGCGACCGCGACCCAGGAAATCACGGCGGGGCGCTACGCCGATATCGGCCTCGCCCTCGGGTCCCAGGTGAGCCGCAGCTTCTCCCTGCGCCAGAGCACGGCGGAGATCGCCGCCCTCAAGGACGGCAACGGCGTCACCGCCCTGCGCCTCGGCGCGACCCAGAACATCCTGCAGCAATTGCAGAAATCCGCCGACACGCAATTCGCCGCCCTGACCGGGCTGACCTCGGACAAGCGCGTCGCCGCGATGGCGGCCTCGGCCGGCGACACCCTGGCGTCGCTGACGAGCCTCCTCAACTCCTCCGCGAGCGGGCAGACGCTGTTCTCCGGCATCAATACCGGCGTGAGCCCGATCAAGGACGGGGCCGTGGCCAATGCCCAGGCCGCCGCGACCGCCGCGTTCCAGACCGCCTTCGGCTTTCGGCCGAACGACCCCCGCGCCTCCACCCTGACGGCGGCGCAGGTGAAGAACTTCCTCGAAGGCACGGTCGCGGCCCAGTTCGCCGACCCGAACTGGGGCAACACCTGGTCGCAGGCCTCGAGCACCGCCGTGACCAGCCGGATCTCGCTGAGCGAGACCGTGACCACCTCGGTCTCGGCCAACGGGACGGCGTTCCGCCAGCTCGCCGAAGCCGCCATCGTGTCGAGCCTCGGCCTCACCGGCCTCTCGGCCGACGCCCAGGCCGTCGTGTCCGACCGGGCGATGGGTCTCCTCAGCCAGGCCAGTGCCGGGCTGGTCTCGCTCCAGGCCGATCTCGGCCGCAGCCAGTCGCGCATCACCGACGCCAATACCCGGCTCGACGCGCAGGCCTCCCTCTTCCAGAAGGAACTCTCCCGCCTCGAAGCGGTCGATCCGGCCGAGGCCAAGACCCGGCTCGACGCCGCGCAGACCCAGCTCCAGATGTCCTACTCGCTGACCGCGCAGATCCAGCAGCTGTCGCTCCTGAAATACCTCTCGTAGCCCGGCGACCCCGCCGGCCCGCGCGACGTCATCCCCGCGACCCCATCCAGACGCGTAGACACAGACCGACGAGGCATCGGCTCGATGTACCGCTTTTCCTATTCCGAGATCCTGGAGGACGCCCCGGAGGTCGGCCGCGAGCGCGAGCGCGCCGCCTTCGACCGGGCGCTCGCCCAGCTGCGCGACGTCGAGGCCCGGGGCCTCGCCGGGCCGGAGCGGACCGCCGCGGTCGGCTTCGTGCAGGACCTGTGGAACGTCCTGATCGCCGACCTCCTGGGGCCCGAGAACGCCCTGCCGCCGGCGCTTCGCGACGACCTCGTATCGATCGGCGCCTGGACCATGCAGGAGGTCGGCGAGGTCCTGCGCTCGCCCGAGCGCAGCCTTTCCGCCTTGATCGAGGTGAACACCTCGATCCGCGACGGCCTGAGGTGAGCCGCACCATGCGCCTGTCGCTGCGAGCCGGGGAACGGATCTACATCAACGGCGCCGTTTTGCGGGTCGACCGCAAGGTGGCGATCGAACTCATGAACGATGCAACCTTCCTGCTCGAGAGCCACGTGCTCCAGGCGGAGGACGCGACGACGCCCCTGCGTCAGCTCTACTTCGCCGCCCAGACCATGCTGATCGATCCCGCCCAGGCGGCATCGGCGCGGGTCCTCTACGACGGCCTGCGCGACGGCCTGCTGGCGACGACCGGCGAGGCGGTCCTGCGCGACGGGCTCGCCGCCGCCCACGCCCTGATCGAGGGCGGCCGGCTGTTCGAGGCGCTGAAGCTGATCCGCGGGCTCTATCCCCTCGAGGCCGCCCTGATGAAGGCCGGGGACGCGCCCGCCGTTCCGGCGCCGGCTCCGGCCCTGACCGCGCTCGCCCGCCGCACCCGCAGCCCCGAGCGGCCCCGCGAGCGTACGGCCGTGCGGCCGCCTGCCACGAACCGCCGCTCCGCCCATGCCGCTCTGCCCGCCCGCGACCCGGAGGCCTGAATGACCGTCGACAGCACCACCAGCGCCACCGCCGCCGCGGGGACCTCCGCGACCGCCGCCGCCGCCAAGGCCGGCAGCTCCTTCGCCGCCTCGATGAACTCGGACACCTTCCTGACGCTGCTGATGGCGCAGCTGAAGAACCAGGATCCGACGAAGCCGATGGACTCGACCGCCTATGTCGGCCAGCTCGCCACCTTCTCGCAGGTCGAGCAGGCGACGAAGACCAACACCAAGCTCGATTCGCTGCTCGCCTCGAGCTTCCTCGACCAGGCCGACACGGTGATCGGCCGCACCCTGACCTCGGCCGACGGCACCCAGACCGGCACCGTCCAGTCGGTGCGGGTGACGAGCGACGGGGCGCTGGCGCGCCTGACCAGCGGCCAGGACGTGCTGCTGACCTCCGGCGTCACCATCCAGTAAGGTGCGCCATCCGGCGACGTGCCGGGCGCTTCGGAGACACCCATGAACGAGGTCGACGCCCTCGAACTCGTCCGCGCCGCGATCTGGACCGTGATCGTCGCCGCGGGCCCCGCGGTCGGCGCCGCGATGCTGGTCGGCATCGCGGTGGCCCTGCTGCAGGCGCTCACCCAGATCCAGGAGGTCACCCTGACCTTCGTGCCGAAGATCGTGGTGATCCTGCTCGTTCTGCTGGTCACCGGCACCTTCATCGGCGGCCAGATCAACGCCTTCGCGGAGGCCGCCTACGGGCGGATCGCGACGGGATTCTGAATGCCCAACCCCCGCGCAAGCTAGCCGTGGCACACCCACCTGCGAAAACCCTTCGCGGAGGATGGTGGGATCATGGCGGTGGGCGCGGCTCCGGCAATCGAGCGCAAGTCGCGGCGGGATTTCGGCTTCGCGGCCGGCATCGTGGCGATCCTGGCGGTGCTGTTCCTGCCGGTCCCGGCATTGCTCATCGATGTCGGGCTCGCCTTCTCGATCGCCCTGTCGGTGCTGATCCTGATGGTGGCGCTCTGGATCCAGAAGCCGCTCGAATTCTCGGCCTTCCCGACCGTGCTGCTGATCGCCACGCTCTTGCGGCTGGCGCTGGGCATCGCGACGACCCGGCTGATCCTGGCCAACGGCCAGAAGGGCGTGGACGCCGCCGGCCACGTCATCCAGGGCTTCTCGCAGTTCGTGATGAGCGGCGACTTCGTGATCGGGATCGTGGTGTTCCTGATCCTGATCACCGTCAACTTCCTGGTCATCACCAAGGGCGCGACCCGCATCGCGGAGGTGGGCGCCCGCTTCACCCTCGACGCGATTCCCGGCAAGCAGATGGCGATCGACGCCGATCTCAATGCCGGGCTGATCGACGACAAGGAGGCGCAGCGCCGGCGCCGGGAACTGGAGGAGGAGAGCGCCTTCTTCGGCTCGATGGACGGCGCCTCGAAGTTCGTCCGCGGCGAGGCGGTGGCCTCGCTCATCATCATCGCGGTCAACGTCTTCGGCGGCATCATCATCGGGACGACGCGGCACGGCCTGCCGCTCGGCACCGCCGCCGACATCTTCACCAAGCTCTCGGTCGGCGACGGCCTGGTCTCGCAGATCCCGGCGCTCATCGTCTCGCTGGCCGCCGGCCTGCTGGTCTCGAAGGGCGGCACACGGGGCACCGCCGAACAGGCGGTAATCGGCCAGCTCGGCGCCTATCCGCGCGCGCTGCTGGTGGCGGCCGCGATGATGGGCATGTTCGCGCTCGTGCCCGGCCTGCCCTTCCTGCCCTTCATGGCGCTGAGCGGGCTCCTGTTCTTCATCGCCCGTACCATCCCGCGCCGGCTCCAGGCGAAGGCGGCGGCGACGGAGGCCAAGGCCAAGGCCGAGGAGGCGATGAAGCAGGCCGAGACCAAGGAGAAGGACTCGGTCAAGGAATCGCTCAAGACCCCGGAGATCGAGCTCAGCCTCGGCCGCCAGGTCGGCTCGCAGATCCAGGCCTCGCAAGGAGAGCTCGGCCACCGGGTCGCCAAGATGCGGCGCAAGTTCGCCCGGCAGTACGGCTTCGTGGTGCCGGACATCAAGGTCGCGGACAACCTCGCCTTGCCGCCGAAGAGCTACCAGATCCTGATCCACGGCACCGTGGCGGCGAGCCAGGAGCTGCGCCCCGGCGAGATGCTGGTGGTGGTCGGCGACGGGCCGAAGCCCGACGTGCCGAGCGACGAGGTGCGCGAGCCCGCCTTCGGCCTGAAGGCCTTGTGGGTGATGGATTCCTACGCCGCGGAGGTGCGCCGCGGCGGCTTCGAGCCGATCGACGGCGCCTCGGTGCTGCTCACCCACCTCTCCGAGGTGATCCGCAACAACCTGCCGCAATTCCTGTCCTACAAGGACATGCGTGCGCTCCTCGACCGGCTCGACCCCGAATACAAGCGCCTGCTCGACGAAATCTGCCCGTCGCAGATCTCCTACTCCGGCCTCCAGGCGGTGCTGAAGCTGCTGCTGGCCGAGCGGGTCTCGATCCGCAACCTGCACCTGATCCTGGAGGCGATCGCCGAGATCACCCCGCATGCGCGCCGGGCCGAGCAGATCGCCGAGCACGTGCGGATGCGCATGGCGCAGCAGATCTGCGGCGACCTCGCCGAGAACGGCGTGCTCAGCGTGCTGCGGCTGGGGGCGAGCTGGGACCTGTCGTTCCACCAGAGCCTGAAGCGCGACGCCAAGGGCGAGGTGGTGGAGTTCGACATCGACCCGCGCCTCGTCGAGCAATTCGGCACCGAGGCCTCGGAGGCGATCCGCTCGCGGATGAAGGAGGTGCACGGCTTCGCCCTCGTCACCGCGCCCGACGCCCGGCCCTACGTGCGGATGATCATCGAGCGGATCTTTCCGACCCTGCCGGTGCTCTCGCATCTCGAGATCGCGCGGGGCGTCGAGATCAAGTCGCTGGGCACGGTCTCGTGACCAAGATCGGGCCGGACAGCTTCCTCGCCGTCTTCCTGATCTTCTGCCGGGTCGGCGGCTGTCTCCTCGTCGTCCCGGGTTTTTCGAGTCCGCGGGTGCCCCAGCAGGTCCGGCTCCTCATCGCCGGGGCCGTCTCGCTCGCCATCGCCCCGTTGATCGTGCCGCAATTCGAGCCGCGGCTCGCCGGGCAGCTGCCGGTGCAGACCCTGGCCTGGATCGCCAGCGAGACCCTGACCGGGCTGATGATCGGCTTCCTCGGCCGGATCTTCATCCTGGTGCTGGAGACGGTGATGAACGCCGCCTCGACCATGGTCGGCTTCGGCGGCATGCCAGGCTCGCCGGTCGAAGGCATCGATCCGGTGCCGGCGGTGGAGGGGCTGATCCTCCTCACCGCGGCCGCGATCATCTTCGCCGCCGACCTGCACTGGGAGCTGTTTCGCGGCCTCGTCGAATCCTATTCCCGCATCCCGCCCGGCGAGGGGCTCGGCAGCCAGCTGATCCTCACCCGCATCGTCGACCAGGTCACCGCCGCCTTCATGCTGGGCCTGCGCATCGTCGCGCCGTTCATCCTCTACGCCATCATGGTCAACCTGGCGGCGGGCTTCGTCAACAAGCTCACGCCGACGATCCCGGTCTACTTCGTCGCCACGCCGTTCGTGATGTTCGGCGGCCTTCTCATGCTCTACTACCTCGCGGGCGAGTTCATGACGCAGTTCCTCCGCGGCTACGCGGCCTGGCTGGTGCGCGGCTGATGGCGTCGGGCACCGGCGACCGGCTGAAGCGCGCCAGGCGCCTCGTCACCGTGCAGGAGCAGATGCGCCGCGCGGCCGAGATCGAGCTCGCCGCCACCCGCGAGCGCGCGGCCGAGATCGAGGCCGACCGGTCGCGGCTGCTCGCGGCGCTCGCCTCCTCCGATCACGGCCCGATGCTGCTGGAGGCCACGGCCAGGCGCCTGCGCGGGCTCGCCGCGCAGGCGACCGCGCTGGAGGCGGAGGCCGCCGCGCAGAGGGAAGCCGTACGCGAGCGGGGCCTCGCCCAGAAGCGCGCCGAATCCCTGGCCGAGCGCCGGGCCGACGATCACCGCCGCGAGGCGGACAAGCGCGACGACCTCGAACGGCTCGACGGGCAGGTGGCGCGGCTCGCGGCCCGCTCGGGCCGTCCCGACGCAAGCCTCCCGTAAGCCAGGGCCGTTAAGATCCTGTTGACGTAACCGATCCTGATTCGAGCCGCCGATGAGCATCTCACCGCCCTCCGACATCGTGCTCGACGTGGCCCGGGCGGCCGATCCGCAGCGCTTCCAGGAGGCCGCCGCCAAGCTGTCGCAGCCCGGCGGCGCCGGCGCCACCGCCTTCGCCGATGCGGCGCGCGATGCCGGCCTCTCGACCCACATGCCGCTCGATGCCCGCGGCTCTCTCCTCAACCTGCAGAACCAGACCGCGCTCACCGGCGCCGGCAGCGACCCCTACAAGAAGTTCGAGGGGCTGGTGATGCAGCAATTCGTCGAGGCGATGATGCCGGAGAAGTCCGAGACCGTGTACGGCAAGGGCAATGCCGGCGGCATCTGGAAGTCGATGCTGGCCGAGCAGATCGGCACCCAGATCGCCAAGGCCGGCGGCATCGGCATCGCCAAGATGCTGAACGCCGCTCATCCGGCTGCCCCCGCCGCGCCGGCGGTGGATGCCGCCAATCCCGCGGCCAAGGTGTGACCGTCATGCTGCTCGCCTGCATCAAGCGGCTCGAAACCGTGATCGAGGAGGAGACCGAGGCGCTGGAGGCGCGAGGGGCGGCCGATCTCGACGGCCTCAACCGCCGCAAGAGCCAGGGACTCCTCGAACTCACCCGCCTCACCCGCGGCCTCGACCCCACCGGCCTCGACGCCACCACGGCGATCCACCTCGCGCGCCTGCGCGACAAGCTCGCCCGCAACCAGCAGGTCGTCGCCCTGCACCTGCGGGCGATGGAGGAGATCGACGACACCGTGACCCAGGCGGCGCTCGCCGCCGAGTCGGATGGGACCTATAGTGCGCGGACGAGCCTCCGGTCATGAAGATCCTGATCACCGGGCTGTGGATCTGCGCCGTCACCATCGCCTCCTGCTACGGTGCGGTGACCTTCGGCGGCGGCATCTTCTCGGGCAAGAAGACCGAGCCCTATCTCGAAGGCCTGCAATACCAGAAGCTCGCGCCGATCAACATCCCGATGATCGCCGACGGCAAGGTGCAGGGCTACGTCATCGCCGTGCTGGTCTTCACCGCCGACGCCAAGCTGATGCACACCCTGCCGGTGCCGCCCAACGCCTTCGTGGTCGATGAAGCCTTCCGCCAGATCTATGCCGACCCGGCGCTCGATTTTCGCAAACTGGCGAAATACGACATCACCAAGCGGCTGGCCGAGGTGCGGGCGAAGGTGAACGAGCGCCTGGGCGGCGACGTCGTCAAGGACGTGCTGGTGGACGAGATCAATTTCGTCGCGAAGCGGGAAGTACGGTCGTAAGCTTGCCGAGGCAGAAAACCCCCGGCAGAATGACCGCATCGTTTCCACCCGCACAGGGTCGTCCCGGGGCCGCGCAGCGTAGGCCCGGGATCCAGAGCCGCGGATGGGTCAGGATAAGGCGGAAGACGAGCGAATCCGCCATTGGTTGAGAGCCTGCTTGAGTGAGATTTTATTCTCGACATTTAAGACAAGCGGGATGTTCCTATCCCCTTACCTCATCCTGAGGTGCGACTGAAAGGAGCCTCGAAGGAGGGCTCCAGATAGCGCCGAGACTTCTGGAGCCCTCCTTCGAGGTCAGTCGATCTGCGATCGACCAACACCTCAGGATGAGGTGAGTGGGTAGGATGAACAATCCGCCAATCGGTCGAAGCAGGTTCTGACGCACCTGAGTCCCTGGATTCCGGGCTCCGCTTTCGCGGCCCCGGGATGACATCGAGGGTGTCATGGAGACGGGCGCCACGCCTCGTCGAGCTGAAGGCGCCGCAGCACCCGCCTCCCGCCCCCTACCCCCCGAACACCGACGTCAGCTGCTGCCCACCCCGGTTGATCGTCACCTCCCACATCGAGGCAGAGGTGCGGGTCATGCGCTCCAGGTCCTTCGTCGAGGTCACGGGCGCCCCGTTCACCGCCACCACGAGGTCGCCCTTCTGAAGGCCGGCCCGGTTGGCGAGGCTGCCGCCCTCGACCTCGGCGATGATGACGCCGTCTCCTTGCGCCTGCGTCGGCAGGTCGAGCTGCAGGTCCTCGACCACGGCCGGCGACAGGTTGACCGCGGTGGCGCCGAGGAACGGCGAGCGGGTCTTCACCTTCAGGGTGTCGCGCGGGCGGGTCTCAGGCGCGGGGCCCAAGCGCACCGGCACCGTCGTGCGGCTGGAGCCGCGCAGCACCGTGAGCTTGGTCTCGCCCTTGATGCCCTTGAGCGCGAAGCGGTAGCCGAAGGCTTCCGGGTCGTCGACCGTCTGGCCGTCCACCGCCAGGATCACGTCGCCGCGCTTCAGGCCCGCCTCCTCGGCCGGGCTCTTCGCCTGCATCGAGGCCACCAGCACCCCGGTCGGATGGTCGAGGCCGACGCTGTCGGCGATGTCCGGCGTCACGTGCTGGAGCCGGGCGCCGAGCCAGGGCCGGCGCACCGTCTTGGCGCCGCCCTTCGCCGTCTCGACCACCGCCTTGACCATGCTGGCGGGGATGGCGAAGCCGATGCCGTGGCTGCCGCCCGATTGCGAGTAGATCGCCGTGTTGATGCCGACGAGGCCGCCGTTGAGATCGACCAGCGCGCCGCCGGAATTGCCCGGGTTGATCGCCGCATCGGTCTGGATGAAGAACTGGTAATCGGCCGAACCGACCTGGGTGCGGGCGAGCGCCGAGACGATGCCTTGCGTCACCGTCTGGCCGACGCCGAACGGGTTGCCGATAGCGATCACGAAGTCGCCGACCTGCAGGTGCTCGGAATCGCCGATCTCCATCGGCGTCAGGCCGCCGCTCGGGCTCTTGATCTTCAGGATGGCGAGGTCGGTGCGGGGGTCGCGCAGCAGGATCTGCGCCTCGAACTCGCGCCGGTCGTTCAGCGCCACCTTGACCTCGTTCATGTTCTCGATGACGTGGTTGTTGGTGACGATCAGCCCCGAGGCGTCGACGATGACGCCGGAGCCGAGGGACCGCTGGGCCCGCTCCTGCGGCAGGTTGGGCGCCGCATCGCCGAAGAAGCGGCGCAGGAACTCGTCCATGGCGCCGCGATTGGCGGCGCGCTTCTCGACATGGGTGCCGTAGACGTTAACCACGCTCGGCGCCGCGCGCTTGACCAGCGGCGCGAAGGAGAGCTGCACCTGCGCCTTCGAGTCCGGCACGGCCCGGTTATCCGTCAGGGCGCGGAACGGCGGCACCGACTCGGCCTGTGCGGCCGCCGGTCGGGCGACCCCGAGGAGGAGCGCGGCGAGCAGCAGGGAGGTCGTCGGGCGGTGCATCGGCATTCGGCTCCGAAAGTTCGGGTTTGACGCTGGATGCTCTCTCACATGACAGCACTGCGCTGAAAAGATGGCGCCTCGGCCGTGCCCGTCATCCCGGCATAGAGGTCGCACAGAGCGTCCGCATGGGCGGCGAGGGTCATCGGGGCGGACCAGGCGCGGGCATGCGCGGCCGCGCCGAGGCGGCGCACGAGCGCGTCGTCCGTCAACCGGCCGAAGGCTCCGCTGAGCGAAGCGAGGTCGGGCGCGGTGACGAAGCCGGTCTCCCCGTCCCGGATCTTTTCCGCCGCGCCGGCCCGGTCGGAGGCGACGGCCGGGATGCCGGCGGCGAGCGCCTCGTAGACCGTCAGCGGCCCGGTCTCGAGCCAGCGCGACGGCGCCGCCACGGCGCGGGCTCGGGCGCGCAGCAGCGCCTCGACCTCCGCCGGGGCGCGCCAGCCGACTACTTCGGCCCCCGGGACGGCGCGCAATTCGTCGGCGAGCGGTCCGTCGCCGATGAAAAGCGACGGCAGCCCCGCCCGGTGGGCTCCCTGCGCCACGAGGTCGGCGCCCTTCTCGCGGGTGAAGCGGCCGACAAAGGCGATCGCGTCATTGGCGGCCGGATCGGCCGGGGCGGCGCGCTCGACCCGGACCGGATTGTCGATGCGGTGGTGGCGCACGGGCGCGCCCCGCATCATCGTCTCGATCCGGGTGCGGCTGCCGTCGGAGACGTGGACGAGGTCGATCGGGCGACGGTCGAAACCGCGGGTGATCGCTGCCCATTGCGCGACGTAACGCGCCACCCGCACCGCCTTGTGCGCCCGCGATTGCGGATCGCACGATGCCGCGAGGCAGCCAGGCGAGACCGGGCGCAGGGTGCAGGGCTCGGCCGTGTCGAAGCGGTAATAGACGCCGTTCGGGCAGGCGAGGAAGTAATCGTGCAGCGTGATCGCCACCGGCAGGCCGCTGCGAGCGAGCACGGGAAAGATCGCCGGCGAGAGCGAGCGGGTCCATTGGTGCAGGTGCAGCACGTCGGGCCTCACCGGCAGGGCCGCCAGGGCCGCGTCCAGACGCCGCGCCGCCTCGCGATTCCAGATCCCCTCGATCGCGCCGCGCCAGGCCGGCCGCTCCCACACGTCGGTGAGGCCCAAACCCACCCGGCGGATGCCCGGATGATCGAGCATCGGGTCGGCCGGCCCGTCGGCGCCGTGGATCAGCGTGACCGCGACGCCGCGTTCGGCAAGCCCGCGGGCGGATTCGAGCGCGACCTTCTCGGCGCCGCCCTTCGGCGTCGCGAAATTCGTCAGGATGCCGACATGCATCGGAAGGGTCCTCTCACCCGCGGCACCCTAGCCCGGGAGGCGCCACCGTCCGGTTAAGCGCGCCACGGACGAAACACCCCCGGTCCCCGCGCGTTAGCCGGGCAGACTGCTCCGACCGAGGAGACCACCATGAGCGACACCAAGACCCCGAACCAGGACCAGCCCGGCTTCCGCCGCGACAGCGCGTCGCCGGACGACAAGGCCCGGCCCGAGAATCAGCAGAGCAAGCTCAGCGAACGGCTCGACGAGGGACTGGAGGAGACGTTTCCCTCGAGCGATCCGGTCTCGGTGAAGATCACGAAGTAGGCGGCAGGCGCGCCGGTCCGTCGGCGACGAGACCGGCGCGCCTCCCCGCTCCTGCACGGGACAGGCGATCCCGATGAAATCATTCATACTTCTGGTTTCATCAGCCGATCGCCGGCTTGCCGCGGAAGTGCCCGGCCCCTAAATCCGCGCGCGGCGCGGCCTGACCTGGGGAACGACGATGTCGGGGCGACGCGGGAGAGCCGCCCCATCCGCATGATCCGTCCGCCAAACCGATCCGCCTGGCCCGCGGCCGCGCTCCTCCTGTTCGCGACCGCGCCCGCCCTGGCCCAGTCCAGCTTCGCCCGCGGCACCGCCCTCGACTGGCCCGCCGTGCTGAGCGGCGCCTTCCTCGGCTTCCTGCTCCTGCCGATCGCCTACAACGCAGCCTTCTTCGTCATCCTGCGCGAGCGGTTCCTGCTCTGGGACACCGCCCGCATCCTGACGCTCGTCGCCCTCACGCTCTGCCTGTCGTCGCTGCCGCTCGGTCCGCTCCTGGAAGCGGAGAGCGTTGCCCGGCAGGTCGCGATCAACGTCCTGTTCGACGGGGTGATCGCCCTGATGGGGCCGTTCCTCGGCACGCTGCTCGAACCCGGCACGCTGCCGGCGGGCTTCCGCAAGGCTCTCGTCCGGCTGCCCGTCGCGGTGGCGCTCACGACGCCCGCGATGCTCCTCGACCCCTGCCCGCCCGCCTACCGGGCCTTTCGCGATGTCGTCCTGGTGGCGATCCTGGTGCTGTATTGTACGGCTTTGGGCCTGGCGCTCGCCCGCGGCAGCCGCGCGGCGCGGTTCCAGTCGGCGGCCTCGCTCTGCGTGCTGTCGGTCTGCGCGGTCAGCCTCTACCACGACATCGTGCTCGGGCGTCCGTTCGGCCTCTTCCTCTACGTCCTGTTCGGCGCCATCGCGCTGGAGATGCTGCTGAATGCCGCCAGCGTCGGCGACCGGTTCATGCGCCTGAAGCGCGAGCGCGACCAGGCGCAGGCCCGGGCCGACACCCTCGACCTCGTCGCCCATACCGATCCGCTGACGGGCCTGCCGAACCGCCGCGGCCTGGAGCGGCATTTCGCTCAGGCGCGGCCGCGCGCGGTCGCGATCCTCGACATCGACCATTTCAAGCGGATCAACGACACGTTCGGCCACGACCAGGGCGACGCGGTCATCGTCGCGGTGGCACGGGCACTCGCCGCAGGCCCGGCCTTCGCGGGCCGGCTCGGCGGCGAGGAATTCGCGCTCCTCCTCTCCGACGAGGCCGCGCTCTCCACCGTCGAGGCCCTGCGGCGGACGATTCCCGTACGGGCGGCGGCACAGGTGCCGATCGTCGCCGGCCCGGTCACGGCGAGCGCCGGGGTCGCGCGGGTGACCGAGGCCATGAGCTACGCCGAGGCCCTGAAGGCCGCCGACCTCGAACTCTACGCCGCCAAGGCCGCCGGCCGGAACTGCTCGGTCGCCGACCGCGCCGTCTACCGGGCGCGGGCGGCGTGACGGGATCGGGAGCCTCCCTGAGCGAGGCTCCCGATCCCCCTTACTGCACTTCGAGCAGGCGGCGGGCGATGACCTGGGCCTGGATCTCGGCCGCGCCCTCGAAGATCGACAGGATGCGGGCGTCGCAGAGCAGGCGGCTCACCGGGTATTCGAGGGCGAAGCCGTTGCCGCCGTGGATCTGGAGGGCGTTGTCGGCGGCCGCCCAGGCGACGCGGGCGCCCAGCAGCTTCGCCATGCCGGCCTCGAGGTCGCAGCGCTTGCCCTCGTCCTTCTGGTGCGCGGCGAAGTAGGTGAGCTGGCGGGCGATGGCGATCTCCACCGCCATCATGGCGAGCTTGTCGGCGACCCGCGGGAACGAGACCAGCGGCTTGCCGAACTGCACCCGCTCCTCGGCGTAGCGCAGGCCGACATCGAGCGCCGACTGGGCGACGCCGATGGCGCGGGCCGCGGTCTGGATGCGGGCCGATTCGAAGGTCTGCATCAGCTGGGCGAAGCCCTTGCCCTCGACGCCGCCGAGCAGGTTGCCTTCGGGAACCGTGAACCCGTCGAAGGCGAGCTCGTACTCCTTCATGCCGCGATAGCCGAGCACCTCGATCTCGCCGCCCGACAGGCCCTCGACCGGGAAGGGGTTCTCGTCGGTGCCGCGGGGCTTCTCGCCGAGCAGCAGCGACAGGCCCTTGTGGCCCGGCTCCTCGGGCTTGGTGCGCACCAGCACGGTCATCAGGTCGGCGCGGACCGGGTGGGTGATCCAGGTCTTGTTGCCGTGGATCCGCCAGGTGTCGCCGTCCTTCACCGCCTTGGTGCGCAGCGAGGCCAGGTCGGAGCCGGTATTGGGCTCGGTGAAGACCGCGGTCGGCAGGATCTCGCCCGAGGCGATCCTGGGCAGGAAGCGCTGCTTCTGCTCCTCGGTGCCGCCGCCCAGGATCAGCTCGGCGGCGATCTCCGAGCGGGTGCCGAGCGAGCCGACGCCGATATAGGCCCGCGACAATTCCTCCGAGACCACGCACATCGAGATCTTCGGCAGGCCCATGCCGCCGTATTCCTCCGGGATGGTCAGCCCGAACACGCCGAGCTCGGCCATCTGGCCGATGATCTCGAGCGGGATATAGGCGTTCTCGAGGTGCCATTCATGGGCGTGGGGCGCGACCTCGGCCTGGCCGAAGCGGCGCATCTCGGTGCGGATCGCCTCCATGTCCTCGTCGAGGCCGCTCTCGCCGACGGTGGCGCCCGAGCCCTCGCGGATCAGCCGCACCAGGGCGGCGCGGTTCTCGGCGGTGTTGCCCTCCGCGATCAGGGTCTCGACGGCGTCCGAGCGGTGGCGTGCGACCTCCTGGGCCTTGAGGCCGAGCGACGAGGTCGGGCGCACCATCTCGCCCTGGCTCATCGGGATGCCGGTGAAGAGCTGTTCCAGGTATTCGCCCAGCCCGATGCGCACCAGCAGCGTCTCGGTCTCGCCGAGGCGGCCCTGCTCGGCGAGGCGCGCCGCATAGGCGCCGAGCTGGCTGATCGCCTCGGCATAGGTCGAGAGCCAGGCGAGCCCATGGGCGGCGTGCTGCTCGGTCTCCAGGCGCTCGGGCGAGAGCCGGCCGTCGGGGCCGACGAGGCCGGCGCGCACGCGCCTCGTGGCGTCCGCGGCGAGCGCCTTCGCGGCGAGGCCGGCTTCCTGCGCCAGGGTGACGAGATCGGTCGGGGCGGGGGCGGCCTGGGCGGACATCGGGCAGGTCTCCGGTGATTTTGCTGCGGCGCATACAAATAGCGGCGAATCGCCGGTCTGTAGAGGGCCTGGGCTGCCGCTGGGGTCCGACTTTATGGGGAGCGGGGATTATTGCGCGGTGACGCCGCCGTCGATCACCATCTCGGCACCCGTGACGAAGCCGGCCTCGTCGGAGGCCAGGTAGGCGGCAAGCCCCGCGATCTCCTCGGCGGCGGCATTGCGTCCCAGAGGCACGGAAGCACGCAGGCGCTCGGAGAGTTCGTCGGGCGTGTAGCGGCTGCCGGCGGCGAGGTCGCGCAGCATGTCGGTCTCGGTGAAGCCCGGATGGATCGAGTTGCAGCGCACGCCGTATTTCTGGCGGGCGCAGTGCAGGGCGACCGACTTGGTGAGGAGCCGCACCGCCCCCTTCGAGGCGTTGTAGGCCGCGAGGTTGTGTCCGCCGACGATGCCTGAGACCGACGAGAGGTTGATGATCGATCCCCCGCGGCCGGCCGGCGGCTTCATCGCCCGCACCGCGTGGCGGCAGCCGAGGAAGGTCCCGTCGACATTGACCGCCTGGACGCGGTGCCACTCTTCGAGGGTGACCGACTCGATCGTGCCGACGACCGCGATTCCCGCATTGTTGACCAGCACGTCGAGGCCGCCGTGGCGGGCGACCGTGCGGTCGACGGCCCGGGCCCAGTCCTCGTCCTTCGTCACGTCGAGGGGGCAGGGATGGAAGGCGGGGTTCTCCGGCGCCACGCGCGCGGCCTCGGCCTCGTCGAGATCGGCGAGGATCACCGCCGCCGCTCCCTCGCGGGCGAAGCGCCGCGCGATCGCGAACCCGATTCCCCGCGCGCCGCCCGTGACCAGGGCGACCTTGCCGGCCAGACGCTGCATCCAGTGTCCCTCCCCGCCGCTTGTCGCGCGGCTTGTCCCGGAGGCTAGCCGGCCCGGCGGCGTTGCGCCAGCCGATCGTCGCAGGGATGGCGTCCCCGTGTCATACGCTTTCCGATTGATCGCTTTGCGATGCGGAAAGCGGCTTCGCTCAGGCGCCGCGCGGGCTGATGATATGGAATCCGGAAGTGATCTTCCGGATTCCATATCAGAGCCGCGCCTTGAGGCCGACCGACAGAAGCATGGTTTCGGCGCTGCCGCTGCCGGACGGAGCCGGCAGGGTCGTCGTCGCGCCGGTGAGACCCGAGGTGATGCGCGTCGGGCCGTTGCCCTCGAAATATTGCTGGTACTCCACCCGGCCCACGGCCGAGAGGAACGGGTTGATACGGTACTCGACCGACGCCGTGGCGCCGAACATGCCGGTTGTGCCGAAATCCTCCCGGAACACCAGGTGGCGCGCGGCGTGATGATCCTTGTCGTTCCCATAGGCGAACGGACTGCCGATCAGCTCGCCGGACACGCTCCAATCGTCGTACGCGAAGGAGCCGCCGATGCCGACATACGGCGTCTGCCACCATTGCTGGTAGGCGACGCCGATCTTGTCGTCCGGGAAGGTTCCGGCCGTGTCCCGGAATCCGTTCTGCGAGTAGATGAACCCGCCGCCGCGGGCGTTCGATTTCAACGTGAGCGCCCGGTAGCCGGCAATGGCGTAGACCTTGGTCTCCTCGTCCTCGTAGAACGTCGCCGCCGCGCTGATGTCGAGCTGCCAAGCCTTCGGCGTCTGGGTGTTCGGGCTGTTCGAGTAATGCGACCAGCTGTTCTTGCCGGCATAGCCGTAGAGCCAGTCGTAATCGCGCATATCGGCGCTGGAGGCGACGGCGGCCCAGCCGCGGCCCCGGATCGCCAGCCAATCCAAGGGCTGGAGGGCGAGCCGGCCGCCGACCACGGCGGCATCGGTGTTCCAGTTGAGCTGGCTGACCCGGGCGCGCGAACCCACGTCGTTCACGTATTCCCGCACTTCACTGCGCAGGTATCCGGTGAACACTTCGCCCGAGAAGGTGTTGCCGCGCAACACCTCGGCGGTGTCCTCGGCGAACAGGTCGGCGGCTCCGGCGGCCGGCATGAACAGCAGACTGGCCCATAGACCCAAAAGAACGGTGCGCATCACGGCTCCGACGGGTCGGCCTCTCCCCCGGGCCGATCACGCCTGCGATAGTGACTTGTTTACCCTAATATTTGGTTTCCGTACGTCACCGACCCCGAAACGAGACGCCCGGCGCGGTAGGGCGCCCGGCGTCTCGTTTGGGGGTCGGGGCGCCGACGCGGCCCCGGTTTTCGGATCGGTTTCGCGCAAGAGGATGTGTCTCGTCATACCAGCGGTCGTTGGACACGACCTTTGGTTCCGTTCTCGAATCTTCGCCAAGCCTCCGGCTTCGAAACGAACATTCGAGATGGATCAATGGCCCGATGCGTCAGCCTCTTGGGCCATTGGTATCAGTTCGTCACCGGCTTTGCCGTCCCTGGCGGATGAAACGAAGCGGTGATCATCCGTACATATTATAAATTATCGAAGACAGTTTTTATTCTGGGGCGGGTCCCATTCTCCAGGCGATACCGGGCAAGCCCGGCATCGCCTGGAGAGGGGATCCCGCGCTCAAAATTCGATCGCAACATCAATCGCTTGGGTCCGGTTTCTGTTCAGTACGGTCCGACACCGCCCAGGCCCGGCAGGGCGAGGCCGTTGCCGAAGGCCCAACGCAGGCCGACCCGGAACTCGTTGGCGGCGATGTCCTTGATGCGGGTATTCTGGGTGTAGGCGTCGAAGCCGGTCCGCGCCTTGCCGACTTCGAGGTAGCGGTAATTGGCGTCGATGCTCACGCCGGCGCCGATCTCGTAGGAGATGCCCGCCATCGCCGCCCAGGCGAGGCCGATCGCCGTGTGGTTGGCGCGGGCGTCGAACCCTTGGGCGCCGAGCTGGTAGGCGCCGTCGACGCCGCTGCCGCAGGCGGTGGTGAAGCAGGTGGTGCCGGTCCAGGCGTCGTGGAAGCGCTTGCTCGCCATGCCGACGCCGGCGCCGATATAGGGCGTGAAGCCCCACCAGGTGCCGAGATCGACGTAGACGTTGAACAGGCCGGTCAGGACGTCGAGCTTGCCGGCCTCGGTGTTGAAGCCCTCGACGAAGTTGGTGCGCGAGGAATAATCGCGGAAGCGGCTGCGGGTGCGGCCGTCGACGGTGACGTCGGCGCGCAGGAAGCTGTTGAAGCGGTAGCCGATGCCGCCGCCATAGCCGTCGGTATTGCCGAGGCGGAAGCCGACGAGCTTGGCACCGTCGGTGCCCGGCAGGGTGTCGTCCTTCGGGTGGCGGAAGTCGCTCGCCGTGTAGTCGCCGCGCAGGTACCAGCCGGAGCCGACCTCCACCGGGGCCGGCAGCGGCGGCGGTGGGGGCGGCGGCGGCAGCAGGTCGGCGGCGCGCGCCGGCGCCCCGAGCAGGCCGAGCCCGAGGGCCGCGACCGGGATGCAGTGACCGAACCGTGCCATGGGAGCCCTTTCCTGCCCCTACGGCTCCTCAGCCGGGGCGTGCTTCACGTTGTGATGATCACTTGGGGGTGACGGCGGACCCGAGAGGCCCGATGCCTTAAGGTAACGAAAAAGGTTTAGCGGCGACTTAACCCTAACGGCCCGCCGTCGAGGTCTCCGGCGCGGGACGCGCCGGAGTCGAGTCGTGAAGCGTCAGTACTTGCGCACCAGCGGCATCATCGGCGGCGGGGGCGGCTCGTAGGCGGCCACGACCGGCGCGCCGAACATCCAGCGCATGCCGAGCTTGATGTCGTGGGACTCGATGTCCTTCACCTTGATCGGCGTCAGGGTGCTGCCGCAGAAGCAGTTGAGCACGCCGGTGCTCCCCTCGCCCATGTTGAGGTAACGGTAGGCCAGTTCGAGTTTCAGGTTCGGCGTGACGGCGTAGGACAGGCCGGCATGCAGGGCCCAGGCGAAGCTCGTCTTGATCTGGGTCTTGTAGGTGCCGCCGCTGATGTTCTGGTAGCCGACCGCGCCCGCATCCGGGTAATCCGGATAGGTGTAGCTGCCGGTGATCTGGCTCGTCTCCGACAGGCCGGAGAAGCGGTGGAACGCCGCGCCGACACCGGCACCGATGAACGGCGTGACACCGTAATAGGTGCCGAGATCGGCGTAGCCGTTCACCAGGACCACCGCGGCCGAGTAATTGCCGTTGGTGGTCTCGTGGGTGGTCTCGTCGTAATCCTTGCGCAGGCCGTTGTCGTCGTAGGTCGAGTATTGCGACTTGATGCGGTCGTTGGTGCGGAAGCCGCTGGAGAAGCGGTACTCGCCGGTCACGTCGCCGCGCAGCCAGGAATTGAACTGGTAGCCGACGCCGATGCCGGCGAAACCGCCGCCGCCGAGATCGGTGTTGTAGTAGTTGACCACGTCCGGGCTCGGCACGGTCGAGAGCTTCGGCCGGGTGTAGATGCTGGCACCGACATCGCCGCGCAGGTACCAGCCGCCACCGAACTCGACCGCCGGGGGCGGCGGAGGCGGCGGGGGCGGCAGGAAATCGAGGTCGGCGGCGTGGACGAGGCCCGGCGCTGCCACGCTCGCTGCGAGCGTGAAGATGCGCGCCAGCGCGAGTGGCTTGCTGCGGCGGCCCATGACGGTTCCTTGTTGTGGAGGGCCGCGGAGACGTCGGGCGGCCATTCCGGAAGACGTCATGACTGTCGCCGGGTTCGGTAAACCCGCGCTTAACGTTAAGCCTTAGGGCTGAGAAAGAGTTGCACTCGATTGATCGGTGTCGTCGCCCAGGCGGAAGCACGATGAGGCGAGCCCGGCTCGCACAAATCCTGCGCGTAAGGCCCTCGCCTGTTCGCGCCTCGGCTGTGGCGCGGAGGGAGCGGACGCGGCGCCCGCTCCCGGGGTGTCCGGTCAGGCCGCGACCTTGCGCAGGGCCTCGACGACATCGTCGACCACCTGCACTACGAGGTCGCGGTCGTCGCCCTCGGCCATCACGCGGATCACCGGCTCGGTGCCGGAGGGCCGGATGACCAGGCGGCCGCCCTCGCCCAAGCGCTGCCGGGCGCCCTCGATGGCGGTAACGACGGAATCCTGGCGCAGGGGCTCGCCGCCGGCGCCGTAGCGCACGTTCTTGAGCACCTGCGGCAGCGGATCGAAGCAGTGGCAGACCTCGCTCACCGGGCGCTGCTGGCGCTGCACCACCGAGAGGAGCTGGAGCGCCGCCACCAGCCCGTCGCCGGTGGTGGCGTAATCCGACATGATGATGTGGCCGGATTGCTCGCCGCCGAGGTTGTAGCCGTGCTCGCGCATGTGCTCGAGGACGTAGCGGTCGCCCACCGCCGTGCGGACCATGCCGAGGCCGAGGCCGCCGAGATAGCGCTCGAGGCCGAGATTCGACATGATGGTGGCGACGATGCCGTTCTTCGACAGGCGCTGGTCCTCCTGCCAGGAGCGGGCGACCACCGCCATCAGCTGGTCGCCGTCGACCCGCTGGCCCTTCTCGTCCACCACCAGCACCCGGTCGGCGTCGCCGTCGAGCGCGATGCCGATATCGGCACGCAACTCGCGTACCTTGGCGACCAGAGCCTCGGGCGCCGTCGAGCCGACGTCGCGGTTGATGTTGAAGCCGTCCGGCTCGGTGCCGATGGCGATCACCTCGGCGCCGAGCTCCCACAGGGTCTCGGGCGCCACCCGGTAGGCGGCGCCGTTGGCGCAATCGACCACGACCCGCAATCCGTCGAGGGTGAGGTTGCGCGGCAGGGTGCGCTTGGCGAACTCGATGTAGCGGGCATGCACGCTCTCGATGCGCTTGGCCCGGCCAAGCTCGCCGGCGCCGGCGAGCTTGGTCTGCAGGTTCGAATCGATCAGGCGCTCGATCTCGCGCTCGACGTCGTCGGAGAGCTTGAACCCGTCGGGGCCGAAGATCTTGATGCCGTTATCCTCGAACGGGTTGTGCGAGGCCGAGATCATCACCCCGATATCGGCGCGCATCGAGCGCGTCAGCATCGCGACGGCCGGCGTCGGCATCGGGCCGAGCAGCAGCACGTCCATGCCGACCGAGGTGAAGCCCGCGACGAGCGCCGTCTCGATCATGTAGCCCGACAGGCGGGTATCCTTGCCGATCACCACCCGGTGGCGATGGTCCCCGCGCTGGAACACGAGCCCGGCGGCCTGTCCCACCTTGAGCGCGAGTTCCGGCGTGATGACGCCGTTGGCCCGGCCCCGGATGCCGTCGGTCCCGAAATACTTACGCACGGCTGTCCACTCCTTGTCCCGTTCCGGGCCATCCGGCCCGCCGGTCGGCGACGCCGCGCAAGGCCGGTGCCGCCTCGATCCGGACGACGCGGCCCTATCGCCCCGGGCTATTGCACGGTTCGGGTTATTTTGAGGCTGCCGCGCGAAGAGCCGCACAGGCGAAGGGCACAAGAGAAAGGGCGGCGGGATCGCTCCCGCCGCCCTTCGTTGTCAATTCAGTCGCTGTCTCAGGCCTGCGGCTGCGGCTCGTAACCGCCGTCGTTCTCCCGCGGCCGGCCACGGCCGGCGGAGGGGACCGGCGAGCCGCGCGACGGGTTCGTCGGGTAGTCGCCGGCATCGCGCACCGGGGGCTTGCCGTCGAGGAGGCCGCGGATCTCGTCGCCCGACAGGGTCTCGTATTCGAGGAGGCCGCGGGCCAGGGCCTCGAGATCGGCGCGCCGCTCGTCGAGGATGCGGCGGGCATCCTGGAGGCCGGCCTCGACCAGGCGGCGGACCTCGGCGTCGATCTTCTGGGCGGTGGCCTCCGACACGTTCTGCTGCCGGTTGACCTGCATGCCGAGGAAGACCTCGTCGTTGTTCTCGCCGTAGGCGACGGTGCCGAGCTCAGGGCTGAAGCCCCAGCGGGTCACCATCATGCGGGCGAGACGGGTCGCCTGCTCGATGTCCGACTGGGCGCCCGAGGTGACCTTGTCGTGGCCGAAGATCATCTCCTCGGCGACGCGGCCGCCCATCATGATGGCGAGGCGCGAGGTCATCTGCTCGAAGGACATCGACAGCTTGTCGCGCTCCGGCAGCTGCATGACCATGCCGAGCGCCCGGCCGCGGGGGATGATCGTCGCCTTGTGGACGGGATCGGTCGCCGGGACGTTGAAGGCCACGATGGCGTGGCCGCCCTCGTGATAGGCGGTGAGCCGCTTCTCGTCCTCGGTCATGACCAGGGTGCGCCGCTCGGCGCCCATCATGACCTTGTCCTTGGCGTCCTCGAACTCGTGCATCGTGACGATGCGCTTGCCCCGGCGGGCGGCCAGCAGGGCTGCCTCGTTGACGAGGTTCATCAGGTCGGCACCCGAGAAGCCGGGGGTGCCGCGGGCGATCACCTTCAGGTCGACGTCGGGCGAGAGCGGCACCTTGCGGACATGGACGCGCAGGATGCGCTCGCGGCCGATCACGTCCGGGTTCGGGACGATGATCTGGCGATCGAAGCGGCCCGGGCGCAGCAGGGCGGGATCGAGCACGTCGGGGCGGTTGGTCGCCGCGATGATGATGATGCCCTCGTTGGCCTCGAAGCCGTCCATCTCGACGAGGAGCTGGTTGAGGGTCTGCTCGCGCTCGTCGTTGCCGCCCCCTAAGCCCGCGCCGCGGTGACGGCCGACGGCGTCGATCTCGTCGATGAAGATGATGCAGGGGGCGTTCTTCTTCGCCTGCTCGAACATGTCGCGGACGCGGCTGGCGCCGACGCCGACGAACATCTCGACGAAGTCCGAGCCCGAGATGGTGAAGAACGGCACGTTGGCCTCGCCAGCGACCGCCCGGGCGATCAGGGTCTTGCCGGTGCCGGGGGGGCCGACCAGCAGGACGCCGCGCGGGATGCGGCCGCCGAGGCGCTGGAACTTCTGCGGATCGCGGAGGAACTCGACGATCTCCTGCAGGTCTTCCTTCGCCTCGTCGACGCCCGCCACGTCCTCGAAGGTGACGCGGCCATGGGCCTCGGTCAGCAGCTTCGCCTTGGACTTGCCGAAGCCCATGGCCCGTCCGGCGCCGGACTGCATCTGGCGCGACAGGAAGATCCAGGCCCCGATGAACACCAGGATCGGCAGCCAGTTGACGAGCAGCGCGATGAACCACGGCGTGTTGTCCGACGGCGGACGGGCCGTGATCGTCACGCCCTTGCCCTGGAGCTTCGACACCAGCGAGGGGTCGTTCGGCGCGTAGGTCGTGAAGGTGCCGCCGCTCGTATAGGTCCCGCTCACCTCCTGGCCGGAGATGACCACACTCTGGATGCGGCCCTGATCGGCGTCGTTCAGGAGCTGGCTGTAGGCGATCTCCCCGCCGCCCGAGCGATGACCCGGGTTCTGGAACAGGGTCACGAGGGCCAGCACCAGCAGGAAGATGACGACCCACAGGGCGAAATTGCGGAAATTGGGGTTCATCGAAGAGTCAATCCCTGAGGAGCGCGGTACCGGGCGGGCGTGCTGGGTGGGGGCACCGGCACTCGGAACGCAATGTAGGCACCCGCCCGGGGCTTGCCAAGTAATCGCCCGCGCCTGCGGCGCCGCGGGCCGTCCCTCGCGTCAGGCCGGGCGGGATCCCGGGAAGCGTCTGGGCGGCGCCGGGCTCATCGTCAGCCGGCCGCCGCCGGCGGCCAGGAGGAGTCCCGCGACGGTGCGCCGGCAGGGCAAGCCGCCGCGCAACGCCGGCAGGATCTCGCCGAGGACGATCCGCTCCAGTCGGTCCAGGCGCGGCGGATAGGCGCGAGGATCACCGTGTCCCGCCTCGCCCTGCGCGGCCGCGACCGCGAGGCCGACGACCCGCAGGGCCAAAGCCTCCGGCAGGGCCGCGAGCCCGGGCCCGTCGAGGGTCAGGGAGCCCTCCCCGCCCGGCGAAGGACAGCGGAGGTCGCGCAGGGCCGAGGCGGCGGCCTGCGCCAGGGCGTCCTCGTCGCGGCGCAGGCGCCCGGCGAGGCGGGCGAGTCGTCCGGGCGTCAGCCCCTCCTCGGCGAGCAGCGGCATGAGGTGCCGCAGGCGGGCGCGGCCGAAGCGCGGATCGGTGTTGGAGGGGTCGCGCACGAACGGCCAGCCCTGGGCGTCGCAGGTGGCGACGAGGCGGGCCTTCGGCACGCCGAGGAAGGGCCGGCCGAGGGTGAAACCGTCGAGGGCGCGGGCCGGCGCCATGCCGGCGAGGCCGGCGGGACCGGAGCCGGCGCAGAGGCGCATCAGCACGGTCTCGGCCTGGTCGTCGAGGGTGTGGGCGGTGAGGACGAGGTCGGCACCGGTCTCCCGGGCGAGGTCGGCCAACAGGCGGTAGCGCGCCGCCCGGGCCGCCTCCTGGAGGCGCGAAGCGGGCTTGGGGCCGGTCCAGGGGAGGATGCGATGGATGAGCCCGAGCCGGGCGGCGAGGCCGGCGACCCCCTCCGCTTCCCCGGCCGAGGCGGGGCGCAGGCCGTGGTCGACGGTGGCGGCGATCACGGGAATCCCGCGTTCCGCCAGGGCGGCGCAGCCCATCAGCGCCGTCGAATCGGGTCCTCCGGACACCGCCAGTACGGCGCCCCGATAAGTGGCAGCCGGGCCGATCCAGGGCCCGAGGAGAGCCGCGCCCTCGGCGGGACTCAAGGGTTCGTCGACAGGCGGCCCTTCCGGGCGGGTCACGCCGCGCAGCGCGCGCGCCGCTGCTCCCGGTCGACCCCCTGCCTGACCGTCGAGGAGGCCTGCGGGAACTTGCGCTCCAGCTCGGCCAGGGTGGCGCAGGCCTGCTCGCGGGCGCCGAGCGCGTTGAGCGAGGCGCCGAGCTTCAGCATGGCGTCCGGCGCCTTGCGCGACCGGGCGTAGTCGGTCGAGACCTTCAGGAACTGCTCGGCCGCCTCGCGGGTGCGGTTGCGCTGCAGGTAGCTCTCGCCGAGCCAGTAGGTCGCGTCCGGCACCAGGGCGTCGCGGGGATGCGACTGGATGAACTGGCGCAGGCTCATCTCGGCCTGCTCGTACTGGCGCTGGAGCACGTAGGCGTAGGCCGCCTCGTAATCCGCCTTCGCGTCGCCGCTGCCGGTGGCCGCGACGCTGGCGGAGGGCCGCGGCGCCGGGGTCGGCGCGGCGGCGGCCGGACGGGAGGGTGGGCGCAGGTCCACCGGCTCGCCGTATTCGGGCGCCGGCTCCTCGATCGCCGCACGGGGCGGCGCCAGGGCGGCGGTGGCGCCCGGGGTCGCCGGGGCGGTCGACCGGGGCGCCTGAGAAGGCGTCGTCGCGCCCAGCGTCTGGGGCGCGCCCGGCGCGTCGGGATTCTGGGACGGGTCGAAGGCGTCGCTGCGCTTGTGGGGCTTGGCCGGCGGCGTCGAGGCCGCGGGCTTCTGCCCGCCCTTCGACTCCTGGAAGCGGAACTCGACATCCTCCTGGAACTTGCGCAGCTGCTCCTTGAGCTGGCGGTTCTCGTACTGGAGCGATTCGATCTGGCCCGCCATCTGGCGCGACTGGTTCTCGAGCCGGTTGAGGCGCACCACGAACTCGGCGGCGTCCTGGGCCGCGGCCGGGCATGCGGCGGCGAGGGCGAGCCCCGAGACGGCGAGGGGGGCGAGGAGCAGGCGGCGAAGCATGGCGGGGCGCATCACGGCTCGGGTCAGGCGGCGGGTCCGCACTCGGGAGCGGGGGTTAGCAGATGCCGCGGCTCCCGGCAAAAGGAACGGCGGGCGCCGTCCCGTTCACCTCGGTCCGAAAGGGACGGCGTGCGCCGCCCCTTTCGCTCTGCAAGACGGCGGCTCGCGCCGCACGGTTCGCTTCGCGGGACGGCGGCGTACGCCGCCGGGTGCTTTCCAGGACGGCGGCGTACGCCGCCCTGGCCTCACGAGCCGGCGCCGCCGTCCAGAACCGTGACGGCGCGGCGGTTCTGCGACCAGCACGAGATGTCGTTGCAGACCGCGACCGGGCGCTCCTTGCCGTAGGAGACGGTACGCATCCGGTTCGAGCCGATGCCCCGGGAGGCGAGATAGTCCCGGACGGCCTGCGAGCGGCGGGCGCCGAGGGCGAAGTTGTACTCGCGGGTGCCGCGCTCGTCGGCATGGCCCTCGATCAGGAAGGTGTAGCGCGGGTAGCGCTGCAGCCACTGGGCC
This sequence comes from Methylobacterium sp. SyP6R, assembly GCF_019216885.1. Lineage (NCBI taxonomy): Bacteria > Pseudomonadati > Pseudomonadota > Alphaproteobacteria > Hyphomicrobiales > Methylobacteriaceae > Methylobacterium > Methylobacterium synurae. The sequence goes on from NZ_JAAQRC020000002.1 coordinate 424,591, forward strand.
TGCTTGTCGAGGGTGGCGGTGGCGGTCGAACTCAGGTCCGTCGAGTCGGACTCGAAGAACACCCGGTCGCCGACATTGACCACGAAATCCTGGGCGCTGCCCGGCGTCGCGGGCCCGCCGCGGCCGCCATAGCCGCCGGGTCCGCCGGCCCCGTAGGCCGCCGAGGCATCGGCGAGGTCGTTGTTGCTCGCGCAGGCCGCCATCGACAGGGCGAGCCCGAGGGCGGCGGCGATCTTGAGCGCGCGCAGGGGCGCGAGCGACAGCGGCATCGACTGGGAACTCCTCTGGCGACCCCGTGGGGCCGCACCCGGCGAGGTCCGAGCCGTACGAGGAGCCCGGCAACGCCGCTTCACGACACGCAATCGTCCATAGGCCCGACCGGTTAAGCGAAGGTTTTCGTCAAGCTTGACGGAACCTTGCGTCCCGGCGGGACCGCGCGGCACGGAGCCGCCGTCAGGCCGAGCCCCGGCACGCGACGGGGCGAGTCCCAGACACCGTTGAAATACGGCTACGCTGCGGCGCGGGACGCGATCGCCGCGCGCGCCCGGCCCTTGTTGCATTCCCGCAACATCCTGGCCCCGATCCGTTGACATTTCATTAACCAGGACGTCGGACCGTCGCCGGACCGACGATCGAGATTCGCCCGCGATGCCCGCGACACTGCCCTCGCCCCGAATGCCCCATTCGGGCTCCAAGCCCCCGGTTCGCAAGCCCTGCGTCCTGATCGTCGAGGACAGCTACATGCTGCTCGAGCTGCTGGTGACCCTGTGCGAGCAGCACGGCGTCGAGACGCTGACCGCGTCGAGCGGCGAGGCGGCGCTGACCCTGCTGCGCGAGCACGGCGCGCGGATCGACTGGCTCCTCACCGACATCCGGCTTCCGGGTCTCGTCGACGGTTGGGGCGTGGCCGAAGCCTACCGGCGGATCCAGCCGCTCCGGCCGGTGATCTATTCCTCGACCACGGCGAACCTGAACCACCCGGCGGTGCCCGGGAGCATCTTCGTCACCAAGCCCTTCGTAATCGCCGACATCCTGCGTCTCGCCCGGATGATGGCCAGCGAGATCGAGGCGTCGCGCCAGCTCTGTGCGTGAGACGGCTCACGCGCCGGTCGCGGCCCGGGCGGCCGCGGCGGCCTTGGCGTTGGCGGCCTCCTCGGCGGCGTCCGCCGCGTCGCCGAGATGGAAGTTCTTCGCCCGCGCCTCGCAGCGGGCGCGCAGGGAATCGAGTTCCTCCTCGGTCAGGTGCTCGATGCCGATATAGGCGTTCTGGGCCGCGCTCGCCCGGATCAGCTCGTCGAGCTTGGCCTGGATCGCCGCCCCGTCGCGGTTCTGGGTGTTCTGGATCAGGAACACCATCAGGAACGTCACGATGGTGGTTCCGGTGTTGATGATCAGCTGCCAGGTATCCGAGTAGTGGAACAGCGGGCCGGTCACCGCCCAGACCGCGATCAGGAGCAGGCTCGCCGCGAAGGTACCGGGACGGCCCGCCGCCCGGGCGACCGCGGCGGCGAAATCCGAAAAGGTGCGGACAGGTGTCGTCGCCATCGTGGCTCCAGCGGCGGCCCGGTCTCCCGGAATCGATTCCTGGAAGATTTCCCCAAGGTTTCCAAGGGCTCCGGGCTGATTGAGATCCCGCTTACGAATTCCGATCGTGCGCATCCGGTTCCCCTCTTGACGCGGCCGGCAGGCCGGCGCAGTGACAGGCCGCCCGCGGCGCGCTCTCGCGCTACGGCACTCCCGGACACCCCCGAACTGCATGCCGAGCGACAGTCACAGTCGACCGCCCTTGCCGTCTCCGGCCTGAGGTCCCGCGCGCTTCGCCTGTCGGCGGCTCACCGCGACCGGCCGGGGACGGCCGGCCGACGCCAGCGCCCCAAACAGGTGAGCCATGATCGACACCGTGATCGACGCCCCCGTCGAGCCCGCCGCCCTCGCCGCACGCCTCTCCGAGGAGAGCGCCCCCGACATCGCCGAGGCCCTGAACCGGGAGGCGCCGGAGGTGGCCGCCGCCATCCTGCTCAGCCTGCCGCACGACCGCGCCGTCGAGGTGCTGGACCAGCCCTCGCTCGACTGCGCCCCCGACATCATCGAGATGCTGCCGCGCGACCGCGTCGCCTCGTTCCTGTCGGGCATGTCGGCCGACCGGGTCACCGACGTGTTCAAGGAGATCGAGGAGCCGGGCCGCTCCGACCTGCGCGCCCGCCTCGACGCCGAGACCCGCGGGGCGGTCGACACGCTCATCGCCTATCCGGAGGAGAGCGTCGGCTCGATCATGACGACCGAGTTCGTCGCCGTGCCGACGACCTGGACCGTCGGGCTCACCCTCGACTACATCCGCAAGGTCGAGCGCACCCGCGAGACCGTCTACTCGATCTTCGTGCTCGATCCGCGCACCGGGGCGCTCGCCAAGGCGGTCCCCCTGCGCCGCCTGATCACCGGCAACCCGGAGGACAACATCCTGTCGGTGGCGCCGAACCGCCGCCCGGTGGTGGTCTCGGCCGATGCCAGCCGCGACGAGGCGGCCCGCCTGATCTCGAAATACGACCTGCTCGCCGTGCCGGTGGTCGATGCGAGCAACCACGTCGTCGGCATCGTCACCGTCGACGACGTGATCGACGCGATGATCCAGAAGCAGACCGAGGACGTGCAGCGCTTCGGCGGCATGGAGGCGCTCGACGAGCCCTACATGTCGATCAACTTCCTGACCATGATCCGCAAGCGGGCCGGCTGGCTCTGCGTGCTGTTCCTCTCGGAGATGCTGACCGCCAGCGCGATGCAGGGTTTCGAGGGCGAGCTGGAAAAGGCCCTGGTCCTGACCCTGTTCATCCCGCTCATCATGAGTTCGGGCGGCAATTCGGGCTCGCAGGCGACCTCGCTGCTGATCCGGGCACTGGCGCTCCACCAGGTGCGCCTGTCCGACTGGTGGCGGGTGGCGCTTCGCGAGATCCCGGCCGGCCTGACGCTCGGGGCGATCCTCGGCACGATCGGCGTGGTGCGGATCGTGATCTGGCAGAAGCTCGGCTTCTACGATTACGGCGAGCATTGGTTCCTGGTCGCCGCCACGGTCGGCACGGCGCTCGTCGGCATCGTGCTGTTCGGCTCGCTCACCGGCTCGATGCTGCCCTTCATCCTCCAGCGCGTCGGCTTCGACCCCGCCACCGCCTCGGCCCCGTTCGTCGCGACCCTCGTCGACGTGTCGGGTCTGGTGATCTACTTCACGGTGGCGCTGGTGATCCTGAAGGGGACGTTGTTGTAGCACGCCAAAAGCGTCGCTGTGTCGGTCCTGTCCATCCCACCCTCAACCTCATCCCGAGGTCGAGGGTGGGGTCGAGACGATGACGTGCTTTAGCGCTCCTCGATCGTCAGCTTCTGGAACCCCTTCGCCGCCAGCTTCGGCCGCTTGGCGCTCAGGATACGGGAATTCACTCCCGTCCAGCCGATCTCGCCCGAGAGCCGCCCATACTCGATCTTCGGGCAGCGGTTCATCACCACGGTGACGCCCCGCGCCTCGGCCCGGGCCGCCGCCTCGTCGTTGCGCACGCCGAGCTGCATCCAGATCACCCGAGGCAGCGGGTCGAGGGCCAGAGCCTCGTCGACCAGCGGGCCGGCGGCCTCGGAATTGCGAAAAATCTCCACCATGTCGACCGGCTGGGCGAGGTCGGCGAGCCGCGCCACCACCGGCCGGCCCAGGAGCTCGGTCCCGGCGAGGCCCGGATTGACCGGGATCACCTGATACCCGCGCTCCAGCAGGTACTTGGTGACGATCCAGCTCGGCCGGGCCGGGTTGGCGGAGGCGCCGACCAGAGCGATGCTGCGCACCGCCTGCAGGATTTTTCGGAGCGCCTCGTCGTCGTAACGGTCATGATGGCTCATCGCGCTGCCTTCTTGTCGAGGAAGGCCGCGATGCCATCTTCGGCCGCGCGAGCCAGCATGTTCTCGGTCATCACCCGTCCGGCATGGGCATAGGCCTCCGCCAGCGGCATCTCCAGCTGCTCGTAGAAGGCGCGCTTGCCGACCCGCACCGTATAGGCGCTGCGCGCGGCGATCCCGGCGGCGAGGTCCTGCGCGGCGCTCAGCGCCGTGCCGGCGGGCACCACCCGGTTGACGAGTCCGAGCGCCTTCGCCTCTTCGGCCTCCGCCATCTCGGCGGTGAGCAGCATCGCCATGGCGGCCTTGCGCGACAGGTTGCGCGAGAGCGCCACCATCGGGGTCGAGCAGAACAGGCCGATCTGCACGCCCGGCGTGGCGAAGCGGGCGTCCCCGCCGGCCACCGCGAGGTCGCAGGAGGCCACCAGCTGGCAGCCCGCCGCCGTCGCGATTCCTTCCACGGCGGCGATCACCGGCTGCGGCAGGGCGGGGATCGCCATCATCACCGACGAGCAGAGGTTGAACAGGTCCTTGAAGCGCGCGGCGCCCCGGTCGGATTCCGCCCGGTAGGCGGTCATCTCCTTGAGGTCGTGGCCGGCGCAGAAAGCGGGCCCTTCGGCCGCCAGCACCACGGCGCGTACGCTCCCGTCCCGGGAGAGCCGGGAGAATTCCTCCGACAGGGCGGTGAGCATCGCGTGCGAGAGGGCGTTGCGGGCCCGCGGCCGGTTGAGAATCAGGGTCGCGACGCCGTCGCGGTCGTCGCGCAAGAGCAGGGTGTCGGTCATGGTATCGGACATGGGGGCTCGGAGTCGCGGTCTCGGGTCAGGGCGGAACGGATGGCCTATTGTCCGGTGCCGGGCGCCGTGCTGCAAGATCGTGCATGACACCGACCGGAAACGCCCCACGCATGCCTGCCGCCCCCATGATGGACCGCGACGCGGTCGCGGCCTTCCTCGACGAGGCCTTTCCGCAGATCCATCACGGCGGCCCCGGCCCGGTGGTCGAGAGCGTCGGCCCGATGACGGCCACGATGCGCCTGCCCTATCACGAGCGCCACCTGCGCCCCGGCGGCACGATCTCCGGCCCGGCCATGATGGCGCTCGCCGACGTTGCGCTCTACGTCGCGATCCTGGCCCAGATCGGCCCGGTGGCGCTCGCCGTCACCACCAACCTGTCGTTCAACTTCATGCGCAAGCCCGCGCAAGCCGATCTCCTGGCCGAAGCGCGCCTGCTCAAGCTCGGGCGCTCGCTCGCCGTCGGCGAGGTGCTGATCCGGAGCCGGGGCAAAAAAAACGATCAGGGCCTCGACGACCTCGTCTGCCACGCCACCGGCACCTACGCGATCCCGCCGAAATAGCGGTATCATGATACCGCTACGCGGAAGCCGCTCGAAAAGCTCGCTTTTTTGCCGTTTCGGGTTTTCCGGTCCGCTTGACGTCGGCGGGAACCTCCGTTACTGAGCCGGCATCGCCGCTGCGCGCTCATCACTGACCGCAGCGGCGTCCTGTTTTTTTCGTCAAGACTTCCGGGACTTATCCGCGATGAAGACTTTTTCGCTGAAGCCCGCCGACGTCGACAAGAAGTGGGTGGTCATCGACGCGGAGGGCCTGGTGGTCGGCCGCCTGGCGTCGATCATCGCGATGCGTCTGCGGGGCAAGCACAAGCCCCAGTACACGCCCCACGTCGATTGCGGCGATAACGTCATCGTCATCAATGCCGAGAAGGTGAAGTTCACCGGCCGCAAGTATAACCAGAAGGTGTACTACCACCACACTGGTTACGCCGGCGGCATCAAGGAGCGCTCGGCCAAGTTCATCCTCGAAGGCCGCTTCCCCGAGCGTATCGTCGAGAAGGCCGTGGAGCGCATGCTGCCGCGCGGCCCGCTGTTCCGGCAGATCCTGGGCAACCTCCGGGTCTACAAGGGCAACGAGCATCCCCACACCGCCCAGCAGCCGGAGACGCTCGACGTCGCCGCTCTCAACCGCAAGAACGTGAGCGCGTAAGATGGCGACCCTTCAGTCTCTCGCCGACCTCGGCCAGGCCAGCAAGGCCCAGAACTCCTCGCAGGGCGAGAACGAGGCCCCGGTCCACGTCCAGAAGCTGGACTCCCTCGGCCGCGCCTACGCCACCGGCAAGCGCAAGGACGCGATCGCCCGCGTCTGGATCAAGCCCGGCGCCGGCAAGATCACGGTGAACGACCGTCCGGTCGACACCTACTTCGCCCGCCCGGTGCTGCGGATGATCCTGCAGCAGCCGCTCCAGATCGTCGACCGCGTCGACCAGTACGACATCGTCGTCACGGTCGCCGGCGGCGGCCTCTCCGGCCAGGCCGGTGCGGTGCGTCACGGCCTGTCCAAGGCCCTGACCTATTTCGAGCCCGAGCTGCGCTCCCCGCTGAAGCGCGAGGGCTTCCTGACCCGCGACCCGCGCGTGGTCGAGCGCAAGAAGTACGGCCGCAAGAAGGCTCGCCGCAGCTTCCAGTTCTCGAAGCGCTAAGGCGACCTTTCCGGTCACGGAAAAAAAGGAGGGCGGGCCCGCGAGGGCCCGCCCTTTTTGCGGTTACGGGATACCTGTTCAGGCGCCCAGCGCCCGCTCCAGCTCGCCCTTCGACATGGTGGAGCGGCCCGGAATGTTCTTCGCCCGGGCCTTCTGCATCAGCTCGGCCTTGGTCGGGCCGCCGTCCCGGCCGCCGGTCTTGTGCGAGGCCTTGCGCGCGGCGGCCGCCTTCTTCGCCACGTCCTTCGGCTGCTTCGAATGCTGCCGGCCCTTGGCGCTGTCGGCCCGCTTCTTGGCCGTCGAGCGCTTGTACTCGTCGTCGGACAGCTCCTCGCGGGCCTTCTTCGGCAGGTAGCGCTCGCCGGTCTTGCCGCTCTCCTTGCCCGACTTGGTGCCCCACTCCTCGTCGGTCCATTGCTTGAGGTGGTTGTCGGACGACTTCTTGCCCTCGTAGCCGCCGCCCTCCTCCTTGTATTCCTGCACTGCCATCTGCGCCTTGCGGGCCGACCATTGGCCGGGCTTGCCGCCCTTCGCGGAGCGGGTGACGTCCTTCTTCACCTTCTCCCACAGCTTCGGGTCGGTCTTCTTGGCGGTACCGGCCATGATGGGCTCCTGATGTCGTCTGCTCTGATCTGGCAGCACAACCGGGCGGCGAGGGCCGGGTTCCTCTGGGGCGGGTTCTCCGGCTGTGGACAGGCCTGCGACATGAGACCGTCGCGAATCACGCGGCACAGTTCCTCCCCTCACGGGCCGTCATTGCCGATTGACTCGACGGCCCCCCGCCCCCCATCACGACGCGCGTCGTTCGGCATCGGCCGGTCCGCGCCACGGAGACTTCGCCCATGACCCGCAAGCACAGCCCGAGCGTCTTCATCGACGGCGAGGCCGGCACGACCGGTCTCGGCATCCGCGAGCGCCTGGAGGCCTTCGACGACATCACGGTCCGGTCGATCCCGCACGAGAGCCGCAAGGACCCGGAGGCGAAGCGCACGCTCCTGTCCGAGGTCGATCTCGTCATCCTCTGCCTGCCCGACGAGGCCTCGCGCGAGACGGCGGCGCTCGCCGATTCCCTGCCCGGCGGCGGCCCGCGGCTCCTCGACGCCAGCACCGCCTACAGGGTCGATCCGGCCTGGACCTACGGCTTCGCCGAACTGGCGCCCGAGCAGGAATCCGCCATCAGGGCGTCGCGCCGCGTCTCCAACCCGGGCTGCTACCCGACCGGCGCCATCGCGCTGCTGCGCCCCCTGGTCGATGCCGGGCTGATCCCCGCCGACCACCCCATCAGCATCAACGCGGTCTCGGGCTATAGCGGCGGCGGCCGCAAGATGATCGAGGCCTACGAGGCCGGCGAAGCCCCGGCCTTCCAGCTCTATGGCCTGGGTTTTAGCCACAAGCACCTGCCCGAGACGCAGAAATACAGCGGCCTGACCCGTCGCCCGATCTTCGTGCCGTCGGTGGGCAACTTCCGGCAGGGCATGCTGGTGTCGATCCCGCTGCATCTCGACCTGCTGCCCGGCCGACCGAGCGTCGCCGATCTCGAAGCCGCGCTGGCTGCCCGCTACGCCGGCGCCACGCTGGTCAAGGTCGTGACTGCGGCCGAGGACGGCGCCGACCGCGAGCGCATCGAGCCCGAGGCGCTGAACGACACCGACACGCTCGAGCTCCGGGTGTTCGGCTCCGACACCCACCGCCAGGCGGTGCTCGTCGCGCGCCTCGACAATCTCGGCAAGGGCGCCTCAGGCGCCGCGGTGCAGAACCTGCGCCTGATGCTCGATCTGGACTGAGGGGCGGGTTGTCCGAGAGGAGGAAACTCCTCCGGCAATCGAAGAGCCTGTTCGATGACCCCGACAGCACCGACATCCTCGATGTCATCCCGGGTTCCGCTCTCGCGGCCCCGGGATGACGATGGAGAGTTGGAGTTCGGTCTACCTGATCGAACAGGCCCGAGCCTATCCCCGCGACGGGATCTCCAACCCGCGCTGCACCGCCGGGCGAGCGAGCCCCCGGTCCAACCAGGCCGGAACGGCCTCGAGCGCGTCGTAACCCACCATTTCCCGCGCTTCGTAGAAGCCGATCAGGTTGCGCACCCAGCCGAGCATCGCGATGTCGGCGATGGTGTAGTCGGCGCCCATGATCCAGTCGCGCCCGGAAAGCCGTGTCTCCAGCACTCCGAGCAGCCGCTTCGACTCGTCGCGATAGCGGTTGAGCGGCCGCTTGTCCTCGATCTCGCGGCCGGCGAATTTATGAAAATAGCCGAGCTGGCCGAACATCGGCCCGAGTGCCGCCATCTGGAAGAAGAGCCACTGCGCCGTCTCGTAGCGCCCGGCCGGATCGGCCGGGATCAGCCGCCCGGTCTTCTCCGCCAGATAGAGCAGGATCGCGCCCGATTCGAACAACGCGAGCGGCTTGGCCCCCGGCCCGTCCGGATCGATGATCGCCGGGATCTTGCCGTTCGGGTTGAGTGACAGGAACTCGGGTTTCCAGGTCTCGTTCTTGCCGATATCGACGGCGTGCGGCTCGTAAGGGAGCCCCAGCTCCTCCAGCGCGATCGAGACCTTCACGCCGTTCGGCGTCGGCCAGGAATAGAGCTGGATCCGGTCCGGATGCCGGGCCGGCCAGCGAGCGGTGATCGGGAAGGTGGAGAGGTCGGGCATCGCCAGGAAACTCCCTTGAGAGGGTCGCGACGATACCCGACCGCGCCGACCGGCGTCAGTCCTTGGCCGCGAAGCGCTTGGCCGCGAAGTGCTTGGCCAAGAGCGGCAGGTGGTCGGCGCCGTGCCCGGCCTCGACCAGCCCGTCGAGATCGGCCAGCACCCCCTCGGCGACCGCGCGCTCGGCGCCCAGACCCTCGGCCATCGCCACGTAGTAGCTCAGGTCTTTGCGGGCATTGGCGATCGAGAACCGCATCGGCGAGGAATCGCCCGCGAGCAGGAAGGGCGACAGCCGGTCGAGCGCCGCGCCGTGGCCGCCGCCCTTGCGCAAAACCTCGACCAGCACCTCGGGCGCGATACCGGCCCGGCCGGCGCAGGATGCCGCCTCGGCGATCAGCGCGACGGAGCCGAGCGAGACGTAATTGTGCAGGAGCTTGAGGGTGTGGCCCGCCCCGGCCTCGGACCCGGCATGGAAGATGTTCTCGGCGAAGGCCGAGAGCAGCGGCTGCATCGCCGAGAACAGCTCCGGCTCGGCCCCGACCAGGAGGTTGAGACGCCCCTCCGCCGCCTCCTTCGGGGTGCGGGTCATCGGCGCGTCGAGGAAACGCCCGCCGGCGTGGCGCACCGCCGCCGCGACCCGCGCCGTCGAGGCCGGGACCGCGGTCGAGCAATCGATCACCACCGTGCCGGGCCGCAGGGAGGCGAGGAGCCCATTGTCACCGAGCAAGACGTCCTCGACCTGCGGCGTACCGGTGACGCACAGGATCACCACCTCGCTCGCCCGCGCCAGCGACGCCCGGTCGGCGTGGCGCGTCGCACCCAAGGCGTCGAGGTCGTCCGTCGGCTGGTTGCCCGGATGGTCGAGATAGCCCAGCGGCCAGCCCTTCCGGGCGACGTTGAGGGCGATGCCATGCCCCATCAGCCCGACGCCGACGATGCCCACGCTCTGCTTGCTCATATGATGAAGTCTCCTCGACAATAAGTTCAGGCGAGCGCCCGGCGCACCGCATCCGCCACCGCGGTGCAGGTGGCGGTGCCGCCGAGATCGCGCGGCACCGCCCGCCCCTCGCGCAACACGGTGCCGAGAGCTGCCTCGATCCGGTCCGCCGCGACGGCCAAAGCCGCATCGTTCCTCCGGTCGGCGAGCCAGCGCAGCAGCATCACCCCCGACAGGATGGTGGCGACCGGGCTCGCGACGTTCTGCCCGGCGATGTCCGGCGCCGAGCCGTGGGCGCCCTGGAACAGGGCGTGGCCGTCGCCGATCTCGCCCGAAGGCGAGATGCCCATCCCGCCGACGGTGGCGGCGCCGAGATCCGAGATGATGTCGCCGAACATGTTCTCGGCCACGATCACGTCGTAGAAATCCGGCCGCTTGAGCATGTGCACGGTGATCGCGTCGGCATAGGCGTAATCGATCCCGATGCCGGGATACTCGGATTTCACCTCGTCGCAGATTCGGCGGAAGAAGGCGTAGGACCGCAGGATGTTGGCCTTGTCGCAGACCGTCACCCGGCTTTGCCCGTCCCGCGGCGCGCCGGAGCGCTTGGCTGCCAGATCGAAGGCGAAGCGCGCCACCCGCTCGGTCCCCTTGCGGGTCACGACGAGGCTGTCCGAGGCGATCTCGTCGCGCAGGACCACCCCGGCGCCGCGGCTGGCATAGAGCCCCTCGGTGTTCTCACGCACGATGACGTAGTCGATGCCGCCGCCCTCGAAGGCGCGCAACGGCGAGAGCACGCCGGGCAGGAGCTTGATCGGCCGGACATTGGCATAGAGGTCGAGGCGGAAGCGCAGGCGTAAGTGCAGGTCGTTGCCGACTTCCGTCCCGTCCGGATAGACCACCCCCGGCAGGCCGGCGGCCCCATGCAGGATCGCGTCGGCGTCGCGGCAGCCCGCGAAGGTGTCGTCCGGCAAAACCTCGCCGCTCTTCACGTAGTGGCCAGCGCCGCCCTCCAGCATCTCGAAGGCGAGGGTGCCTGCGCCGCAGGCCTCATTCAGCACCGCCATCGCCGCCTGCGTCACCTCGGGCCCGATGCCGTCGCCCTCGATGGTGGCGATGCGATATTGCGCCATTTCTCCGCCCCTCCCTTGAGATCCGCGGCCCGCGCGGAACCTTTGCCAGGGCGCCTAGCACGGCGCCGCGGGCCGCGACATCCGGTCCGACGCATGCGAGGGATCCACGGCACGGGATCCGACAAGGCAAGAGATCCGATGAGAGAGGAGCCGCCGATGACGGGAGAGCCGTTCACCTACCGCGTTCCGGATGCCGCCCTCGCCGACCTGCGCGAGCGCCTCGCCCGCACCCGCCTGCCCGACCAGGCCCCCGAGGCGCCCTGGACCTACGGCACCGACGTCACCTACCTCGCCGACCTCGTCGCGTATTGGCGCGACCGGTTCGACTGGCGCACGCAAGAAGCCGCTCTCAACGCCTTCCCCCAGACCATCGCGCGCATCGGTGAGATCGACATCCACTGCCTGCACGTACCAGGCCGCGGGCCGAATCCTCGCCCGCTCCTCCTCTGCCACGGCTGGCCCGGCTCGGTGTTCGAGTTCCTCGATCTCATCCCGCGCCTGACCGATCCGGTCCGCTTCGGCGGCAGGCCGGAGGATGCCTTCACGGTCGTGGCCCCGTCGCTCCCCGGCTACGGCCTGTCCTTCCGCCCCGGCCAACCGCGCCTCGGCGTCGAGGAGATCGCCGACCACTTTTCGGAATTGATGACGCGCCTCGGCTACGACCGCTTCATGGCGCAGGGCGGCGACTGGGGTGCCTTCACCACCACGCGGCTCGCCTGGCGCCATCCGGACCGGGTCGAGGGCCTGCACCTCAACATGCTGCCGGTGCGCCGCGACCTGTCGGGCCGCGATGCCACCCCGGAGGAAGCCGCGCATTACCGGCGCGTCGCGGCCTGGCTGAAGGAGGAGACGGGCTATCAGTCGATCCAGGGCACCAAGCCCCAGACCCTGGCCTTCGCGCTGACGGATTCCCCGGCCGGCCTCGCCGCCTGGATCGTAGAGAAATTCCGGTCCTGGTCGGATTGCAGCGGCACGATCGAGAGCGCGATTCCCCGCGACCGGATGCTCGCCAACATCTCGTTCTATTGGTTCACCGGCGCGATCGGCTCGTCGTTCCATCCCTACTATTCCCGGATTCACCGACCCTGGCCGGTGCCGGACGGCGAGAAGGTGCAGGTGCCGACCGCCTACGCGGCCTTTCCGAAGGAGATGGTCCGCCCGCCCCGCTCGCTGGCGGAACGGACGATGTTCGCGGATCTCCGACGCTGGACCGAGATGCCCCGCGGCGGCCACTTCGCCGCCCTCGAGCAGCCGGACCTCCTCGCCGAGGACGTCCGGGCCTTCGCGACCTCGCTGCCACGCGAGGAGCGTGCCGCCCGGGCTTGAACGCGGAGCGTGCAGACCCAGCCCGTGGACACACCGACCGCAGGGGCTGGGCAGGCCCCCTGCCCTCCCCTTGTCGCCGCGGCCGCAATCCTCGGATAGGGCTGTGTTGACAGGCGAGCCGGCTACCCTTAGACAGCCGCTCACCGACGGGGCGCCGACGAACTGGCCGCCGCGAAGGACTTCCCCAGAGACGGTGAAGCAAGGGCCAGGGAAACCCGGCTCGGCTTTCTGTTCTCCGGGGTACGAGGTCTGGCTCCCGGCCCGACCCGCTCTTTGACAAGTACATACGAGAAAGAGAAGCGTGGACGGCGTCGTCCCTGCGGGCCGGTTCCTTCGGAGCCGGTCGTGAGTAGGATGATGCTGATCTGACGTTTCGGTGCTCACACGATTGGTGGAAACGCCGGTCGGTCGTGAGCCTCCGTTACTATTGTGATCAGCTTTGATCAGCTCTTCAACTTGAGAGTTTGATCCTGGCTCAGAGCGAACGCTGGCGGCAGGCTTAACACATGCAAGTCGAGCGGGCCCTTCGGGGTCAGCGGCAGACGGGTGAGTAACGCGTGGGAACGTGCCCTTCGGTTCGGAATAACTCAGGGAAACTTGAGCTAATACCGGATACGCCCTTATGGGGAAAGGTTTACTGCCGAAGGATCGGCCCGCGTCTGATTAGCTAGTTGGTGAGGTTACGGCTCACCAAGGCGACGATCAGTAGCTGGTCTGAGAGGATGATCAGCCACACTGGGACTGAGACACGGCCCAGACTCCTACGGGAGGCAGCAGTGGGGAATATTGGACAATGGGGGCAACCCTGATCCAGCCATGCCGCGTGAGTGATGACGGCCTTAGGGTTGTAAAGCTCTTTTCTCCGGGACGATAATGACGGTACCGGAGGAATAAGCCCCGGCTAACTTCGTGCCAGCAGCCGCGGTAATACGAAGGGGGCTAGCGTTGCTCGGAATCACTGGGCGTAAAGGGCGCGTAGGCGGCTGATTTAGTCGAGGGTGAAAGCCCGTGGCTCAACCACGGAATGGCCTTCGATACTGGTTGGCTTGAGACCGGAAGAGGACAGCGGAACTGCGAGTGTAGAGGTGAAATTCGTAGATATTCGCAAGAACACCAGTGGCGAAGGCGGCTGTCTGGTCCGGTTCTGACGCTGAGGCGCGAAAGCGTGGGGAGCAAACAGGATTAGATACCCTGGTAGTCCACGCTGTAAACGATGAATGCTAGCCGTTGGTCTGCATGCAGGTCAGTGGCGCCGCTAACGCATTAAGCATTCCGCCTGGGGAGTACGGTCGCAAGATTAAAACTCAAAGGAATTGACGGGGGCCCGCACAAGCGGTGGAGCATGTGGTTTAATTCGACGCAACGCGCAGAACCTTACCATCCCTTGACATGGCATGTTAGGCGGAGAGATCCGTTGTCCTCTTCGGAGGCGTGCACACAGGTGCTGCATGGCTGTCGTCAGCTCGTGTCGTGAGATGTTGGGTTAAGTCCCGCAACGAGCGCAACCCACGTCCCTAGTTGCCATCATTCAGTTGGGCACTCTGGGGAGACTGCCGGTGATAAGCCGCGAGGAAGGTGTGGATGACGTCAAGTCCTCATGGCCCTTACGGGATGGGCTACACACGTGCTACAATGGCGGTGACAATGGGCAGCGAAGGGGCGACCTGGAGCGAATCCCCAAAAGCCGTCTCAGTTCGGATTGCACTCTGCAACTCGGGTGCATGAAGGCGGAATCGCTAGTAATCGTGGATCAGCACGCCACGGTGAATACGTTCCCGGGCCTTGTACACACCGCCCGTCACACCATGGGAGTTGGTCTTACCCGACGGCGCTGCGCCAACCGCAAGGGGGCAGGCGACCACGGTAGGGTCAGCGACTGGGGTGAAGTCGTAACAAGGTAGCCGTAGGGGAACCTGCGGCTGGATCACCTCCTTTCTAAGGATGCTGTCTGATGTGAGTTCGCTCACTCTCACGGCGTCGTTGGATCAAGGGTCCAGTCAGGACCTAATTGGCGGGACGCGCCGTCTTCGTTTCTCTTTCTCATCATCCGGACACGCTGGGCTGCGGCTCAAGCGACGGGCCTGTAGCTCAGGTGGTTAGAGCGCACCCCTGATAAGGGTGAGGTCGGACGTTCGAGTCGTCCCAGGCCCACCAGGATCAGGAGATGACCTCTGCCGCTGGAGCACGTCCCACTCGGGGCTGTAGCTCAGTTGGGAGAGCGCGTGCTTTGCAAGCATGAGGTCGTCGGTTCGATCCCGTCCAGCTCCACCACCCTCCCCTGCCGATCGGCAGTGAGGTCGAGGGTCGTCCGGATCAAAGAGCTTCGCACCATCGACGCATCAGCGGGTGGCTGCGGATATCTGACATCGTGAAGAGGGAATGTGCCCGGGCCGTTGCGAAAGCGGCGGACCTGGGTGCGTTCGGCAAGCATAAGGCAGCGGGTTCGAAAGAACCTGCTGCCGGTCTTTATCGTGACCGTGGATGGTGTGAGCGATGGCCCCAACAGGCTGTCGGTCACGCCGGACACCGATCATGAGAGCGATCAAGTGCCTTAAGAGCATCTGGTGGATGCCTTGGCGCTGAGAGGCGATGAAGGACGTGGTACGCTGCGATAAGCCTTGGGGAGCTGCGAACGAGCTTTGATCCGAGGATCTCCGAATGGGGAAACCCACCTTCAGCCACCGTATCGTAGGCTCAGGAGCGATCCTGGGTCTGCGCTACGATGGTTCGAGAAGGTATCAAATCCTGAATCCATAGGGGTTTGAAGCGAACCCGGGGAACTGAAACATCTCAGTACCCGGAGGAAAGGACATCAACGAGACTCCGTCAGTAGTGGCGAGCGAACGCGGACCAGGCCAGCGCCTGGCATGACGCTTACCGGAACGGCCTGGAATGGCCGGCGTGATGGGTGACAGCCCCGTACGGGACAAGCCAATGCCAGGACACGAGTAAGGCGGGACACGTGAAATCCTGTCTGAAGATGGGGGGACCACCCTCCAA